>DATKRE010000065.1:0-22960 GCA_035532335.1 Xanthobacteraceae bacterium
GATGCAGCGGCTCGATCACGAATACATGCTGCGGCCGTCGGAAGCGCCGCTGTTGAAGAAAAAGCCGTCGGACTACATGCGCGACATGTACTACTCGTCGCAGCCGATGGAGATTCAGGATTACGACGCGATGGCGACGACATTCCGCATGATCAACGCGGAGACCCAGCTGCTCTACTCTTCGGATTATCCGCACTGGGATTTACTCTTCGGATTATCACTGGGATTTCGATTTGCCGTCGACCGTTTGGGATTTGCCGTTTTTGTCGGAAAAGGCCAAGCACAATATCCTGGGCGGCACGGCCGCGCGGCTATTCAAGCTCGCACCGCGCAACGACAAGCAAAAAGCGAATCTGAAGAAGTTCGGGAATTTGGTCGCGGCATAGCAAGCGCGGCCGCCCATCGGGGAGGATGACGATGGCGCAATTCTGGGAGAAATCCTATCCGCCCGGGGTGCAGCTCGCCCACGCGCCGGCGATCCCGCAGCACATCACGCTCACCACCATCGATATGATAAAGTTCTGGTGGAGCGGATTTAACATTCGCTACTGGCGGCAGACTCGTGAAGCGAATGTCAAATCCAAAGCTCCACTAAGGCTCATATTTGCTAGTGGTCCTTTTGATTCTAACATTCGCATAAGAGGGTGCCGAACACGGATGCGAATGTTAGAATCAAAAGGACCACTAGGAAGCGATGCTGAGCAACCGTACCAAGATAGCTGTGCTGGCCATGCTGGCAGCACTGTCTTCGACGATGCTGCCGGCCGGAATGGAGAACGCCATGGCCGATCCCACCGTCACGCAGCGTGTGTTGCAGGTCGAACACATCACCATAAAAACCAGCAAAAAATTCGCCGACGTCGCGGCGGCGTTGGAAAAGAACATTCCGCTGCTCGACGCACGGATAATTGCGGCGCTTACCGACGGCGACGAACGGCGGGCGACAGAGCTGGAACGCGGCTCGCCGCTTTTCATCTTCCTGAAGCGGGACCACGGCGCGCTCCTGCACGCGGCCGGGCAATCCCGCAAGGCGGTGCAATACGAAATCGGCAATCCGCACACGGCGTCAAAGATGACGCGGCATCGTTTGCCGGCCGGCCTTTATGCGCCGTTGCGCGTCATCCTCTATGAAGACGAAACCGGCGGCTCGGTTTTCGAATACGACAGACCGTCGTCGCTGTTCGGCCAGTACGGCGATGAGCGGGTGACGGAAGTCGGCCGCTACCTCGACGGCGCGCTCGAAAAAATCTTGCGCAAGGCCGCCGAATAACGGCGGCAAGGCAATGCTCCGCCGCGCCGGTTAAGTCACCTTGACGACGATTTTGCCGAAGTGGGCGCCTGCGCCCATGTGCTGGAACGCCGCTTTCACCTCATCGAAGCCGAACACCCGATCGATCACCGGTTTGATCGTATTGGCGGCGATGGCGGCATTCATCTGCTCGAAGGTTTCCATCGACCCGACGGAAATGCCCTGGACGTTGGCGCGCTTGGAAAAAATCAGTCCGGGGTTGAGCTCGTGCGCGCCGCCGCTCAAGCCGCCGATGATGCTGACTTTGCCGTTGACGCGGATTGCTCCGAACGAGCGGGTCAGCGTGTCCTTGCCGCCGACTTCAAGGACGTGATCGACGCCGCGCCCGCCATTGGCCTCGATCGCGGCTTTGTCCCATTCCGGAGTGGTCTTGTAATTGATGCCGGCGGCGGCGCCGAGCGCCTTGGCGCGTTTGAGCTTTTCGTCGCTCGACGAGGTGATGATCGCGTTGATCCCCATCGCGCGCGCGAATTGCAGCCCGAAGATCGACACGCCGCCGGTGCCTTGCAGGAGTACCGTCTGCCCGGCGATCAGCTCGGCGTGGTGAAACATGGCGTGCCACGCGGTGACCGCCGCACAAGGCAATGTCGCGCCTTCTTCCGGCGACAGATGCGCCGGTAATTTCACGACGCCGTCCTCCTCCAGCACGGCATATTCGGCGAGCATGCCGTCAATGCTGCCGCCGAGCGAGGAGGCGTGCACATGCGGCCCGGGTTCGCCGGCCGGCCAGCGCTGAAAGAAACAGCCGGCGACCTTGTCGCCCGCTTTCACCCGCAGCACGCCCGGGCCGACCTCGACCACCTCGCCGGCGCCGTCCGACAATGGAATCAAATTCTCGCGTACCGGCATGCGGTAGCTGCCGCGCACGATGCCGTAGTCGCGGAAGTTCAGCGAGCAGGCGGCGACTTTGACCAGCACCTGCCGGTAAAGCGGTTTCGGCATCGGCCGCTCGACAATCGCCAGCGCATCGACGCCGGCGCCGCCTTTGGGCAGTTGATAGGCACGCATACATTATCCTCCCGGGATGACGCCGCGCTCGGCGATCCGCCGCACGCTTATATCGCGGGATGGGTGCGGCGCGGTACCGATATCCGCAACGATCGAAGCGCTTCGAGGCTGCAGCTTCGTTGCTGGCGGAGGAAGCGGATTGGATTTCGGTCAGGCTATGACCGGTTGACCCGGGCGCTTGCTGCCGAGATGCAACAGCGGCACCAGCACGAAAGCAAAGGCCGTGAACGCTGCCGACACTAGGATGAGCGGCGTCAGGTAGCCGTGAAACACATCGTCGTAAAGATACGACCCGACATTATTCGCCAGCGATGTCGCAAGGTTGATGACCGACATCATCACGGCGAAGCTGAAGCCTTCCGACCGCGGCGGACAAAAATCCGCGGCCAGCGTCACCGTCGCCACCGTTGCGAGCATGGCGGCAAATCCCGAGCAGAAGCTCAAGATCACGGCCGAAGCCTCATTATGGAGTAAGACATAAGCGGCCGTGGTTAGCGTGCCGAGCGCAATGCTTAAATAAAGCAGATTTTTGGTGGGCCAGCCGTCAAACAGCCGGCGATACAGGAGCGCGCCGACAACCCAGCCGGCCGCGCTGATCGATCCGAGGATGCCGATAAAGCCTTGTGAGAATTTCAACCCGTCCGTCATGGTGTAGTACAGCGGCGTGCCAAGGCCGGGACTGAAATAATAAAGGAAAAGAAAAAACGCGATCACCCAAAGCTCGCGGCGGCGAAACGTATCGGTCACGCCGCCGAAGGTTGCTTTCAATCCGGCAAGATCGATGCGCGTCTTCTGCTCCGGAATAAGCACGATGGTGCCGACGAGCACGGCCACCGGCGCGACGGCGACGATCAGCGCGGCGGTATGCAGCGCCATCGCCGGCGGTAGCCATTGCACGAGCTCGCCGCCGAGGATCGAGCCGACGATGGCGGCTGCGTTGAACCAGAGCCATTGCTGGTTGACGAAGCGTCCGCTGTTGTGGAGCCGCTGGCCGTTTTCGACCAGCACGGCGCCGCAGATCGTGCTCGAAATCGCCATGCCGTAGGCGGTGAGTTGCAAGGCCCACACCAGCCAGTTCGGCGCATTGAGTTGAGCCGCCCACACGAAGCCGGCAATCGCGGCGACATTCGCCGCCAGCAAATAAGATTTTCGGCGATAGCCGAAAATCGGCACGAAATCGGAAATGGCGCCGTAGATCGGTTTGATGATCCAGGGAAAGTTGAAAATGGTGATGTAGGCGGTGACCTGCAGCGCCGTCCAGCCATGCGCTTGTTTCAGAAAATAGCTGAGCGGCTGGGCGAGCAGCCCGCCGATCTGGCCGGCGCCTTCGACAATGTAGACGAGGGCAAAAAAGATCATCAGGCGGCGGATCGCCGCTTCATCGCGCGCCGGCGCCTCGGTTCGTTGCGACGAAAGCTGCTCATCCATTCGATTGCCGCACGTTAGCGCGCAATCGTTGAATGCCCGAGGGCTGGTGTCAGTTCAAGAACGAACGCGACGAGGGGTCGCCGCGCGCCGTCGCCGCCTACTGCCGGATGACCGCCGTCGGCGCCGCCGGCTGGGCGGCGAGATTGGCGCGCGCCAAAGATTTGTTGCCGATCGAGACCGCGGTTGCCGCGACGACGAGCGAAACGGTCAGTGCCAGCGTTGTAATGAGTTGCATCGCCGCGGCGTGCCGCCGGGTCAGCGTTTGTCTCGGCTTGGGCCGCGCGAAACCGGAATTGCCGGCCAGCTCTGCCATGGATGTCATCCTTTGCGAATCGTCTGCTTGCAGGATCGCGGCGGATGCAGGCGCCGGTTCGGCCGGATTTGGGCGGCGGCGTTGAGGAATAAGGGCGATTTGGTGGGATATGGTTAACAGAACGTTAACGCACCGCCGTCCGTTCAATGGCGCCAACCGTGTCGGCGCGATCGGATTCCATCGTCACGTGGCCGGGTTCATTCGCCACGCGCTCGAGCCAGGCGCGGAGGGCGGGAAACGCGCTCAATTCGAAATCGCACTGGTGCGCGACATGGGTGTAGGCATAGAGCGCGATGTCGGCGATGGTGTAACGGTCGGCGGCGAAGAAATCGTGTAACGCGATATGCTTTTCCATCACGCCAAGCGCACGGTGACCTTCTTCCATCCAGTCCTCGAAGGCGTGCTGCTGTAAATCACGGCCGCCCTTGATCAGGGTCAGCCAAAAATAGGCGGCGCCCAGATTCGGTTCGAGGCTGTGCTGCTCGAAAAACATCCATTGCAGCGCTTCCGCGCGTTCGATGCGATCTTCGGGCGCGAGCGCGGTGCCGCCGGCGATGTACCAGAGGATGGCGTTCGATTCGGCGAGGAACCGCCCGGGCGCGACTTCAAGAAGCGGAACCTGGCCGCTCGGATTCTTGGTCAGGAATTCCGGCGTATGGCTTTCGCCTTTGAGAATATCGACCTCGATCAGCCGATAGGGGATGTCGAGCTGCGCCAAAGCCAGGCGCGCTTTGTAGCTGTTGCCGGAGCGTTGCATCGAGTAGAGCGTGAACATGGCCATCCCAGCTAAATCGAGTCACTGGGTGTACGGACCGAACGCGGCGATGTCGTGACCGCGCAACCTGCCGCGAAGGCTGCGGACTATTTTAGAAGAATCGCGCTGGAAGTCGCTGTCGGTAGAGCAGAATAAATCGTGCTGCACCGCAACAGCAGAACGAACATTGCGAGCATGGTCGGCACGCCGAGCGGAATAAATGTCACATAAGCGATACTGCGGGCGACCAGCGGAACGAGCCAGAGTGCCGCGAGCGCCGTCTTTTCCCATGGCCCGAAGCCCCGGGCCATGCCGTCGCGCGCAATAAAGGCAATGGCCGGCGCCAGCACCATCATGTCGTAATCGAAGGTGTATGGCGTAGCGAGGACGGTCGCTAGGCAAAGCCCGGCCGCCTTGAGCGCGAACGGCACCGCCGAGCGCCACAGCCGGATCAATCCGGCGCCGAGTGCGATGACCAGCGCGCCTTGCAGCGCGTAGGCCACCGAAATCGGCGCGCCCCACATGCGCACCCAAGCGAACAGGCTTTGGATCTTGTACCAGCCGGTGTCGCCGTGCTCGAGCGCGACGATGCGGGTAAAGCGAGTCGAGTCGAGGAAGGCTTGCCACACATGCGGCCCGAACGCGACGGTGGTTGCCAACGCCAGCACCGCGACTGTCGCTGCCGCGGCGGCGAACACGCGCCAGCGGCCGGTGACGGCGAGGACAAGCGGAATCATCAGGCCGAATTGCGGCTTGTAGGCGAGGCAGCCGATCAGAATGCCGCTGACGATCGGCCGGCGATCGAGCTGAAGCAGCGCGCCGGCGAGTAGCGCTGCGGTGAGAAATCCGTTCTGGCCGTGGCCGACATTGATTAGGACGGCCGGGAAAGCGACGGCGAGAAGGAGCCACATATAGTCACCTCTCCCCGCGTGCGGGGAGAGGTCGAGCGAAGCGAGGGGGAGGGGGTGTTGCCGCAATTCTGAGCTACGTGGCGACGCCCCCTCTCCCTGACCCTCTCCCCGCGCGCTGGGAGAGGGAAAAACAATCGCCCGCATAACCAGCAAATAAAGCGCCAGCGTTACGGCTTGCCAAACGATCAACGCGATACCGTAGGGCATCAGCGCCAGCGCGGTGGCAATGAACAGGAAAAACGGCGGATAATGCCAGCCGTAAAACGGCGTCGCTTCGCCGAAGATTTGCTGTTCGCGTGCGTGCTGTCGGGCTGGATCGAACGGCGCCCCCGGGGTGCCGTCGAGCACATAGCTGCCCGCGGCGTAGACGTCGGAAAAGTCCGTGCCCAGCGGCCGCCCCCGAATGTCGATCAGCCCGTGCGCGGTGACGACCAGATAGAATAAGCCGGCGACCGAGGCGATGAAGACGGCGATCGCCACCAGCCTGACGCGTTCGCGCGTCAGCCAGCTTCCGCTCCGCAACACCGCCAACGCCGGCTGCATGCAGTCCTCCGATCGGCCGTTTGCATTAGGCCTGCCGACCCTTAACGGAGAATTGAGCCTGCGGCGGCGAGCCGCTCTTGCGCGGATGGGCAGGGCGCTTTACGAAACTCGCGCCTCGCGGCGTTTTCCGCCGGCACTGGAGACATGCAATGGCTTTCCTCGCTGACCGTCTCGCGCGCATCAAGCCTTCGGCCACCATCGCGGTGACCGATAAAGCGCGGGCGCTCAAAGCGGCCGGCCGCGATGTCATCGGGCTCGGTGCGGGGGAGCCCGACTTCGATACGCCCGATAACATCAAAGAGGCGGCGATTAAGGCTATTCGCGACGGCAAGGCGTCGAAATACACCGCCGTCGACGGCATGCCGGAGCTCAAGGCGGCAATTGCGCGCAAGTTCAAGCGCGAGAACGAGCTTACCTACAAGCCCTCGCAGATCATCGTCGGGACCGGCGGCAAGCAGGTACTCTACAACGCTTTGGTCGCCACCATTAATCCGGGCGACGAGGTGATTATTCCCGCGCCCTATTGGGTCAGCTATCCGGACATGGTGCTGCTTGCCGGCGGCGAGCCCGTCGCGGTCGCGACCACAATGGAAGCGGGCTTCAAGATGAAGGCCGAGGCGCTGGAAAAGGCGATCACGCCGAAGACCAAGTGGATTATTTTCAACTCGCCGTCGAACCCGACCGGCGCCGCCTATACGCGTGACGAGCTCAAGGCGGTGACCGATGTGCTCAAGCGCCATCCGCACGTTCATGTCATGTCCGACGACATGTACGAGCACCTGGTCTACGACGATTTCAAATTCTTCTCGCCGGCCCAGCTTGAGCCGGCGCTGTATGAGCGCACGCTGACCGTCAACGGCGTGTCAAAGGCGTATTGCATGACCGGCTGGCGCATCGGCTATGCCGGTGGCCCGGAGCCGTTGATCAAGGCGATGGCGGCAATCCAGTCGCAATCGACATCCAACCCGACGGCAGTGGCGCAATGGGCCGCGGTCGAGGCGTTGGACGGTCCGCAGGATTTCATTCCGAAGCACAATCAGATCTTCAAGGAACGGCGTGACTTGTGTGTCTCCATGCTCAACCAGGCCAACGGCATCCGCTGTCCGAAGCCGGAAGGCGCCTTCTATGTCTATCCGTCATGCCGCGGCACGATTGGAAAAGTCACGCCGACCGGTAAAATGCTCGCCACCGACGAGGACTTCGTCACCGAACTTCTTGAGGCGGAAGGCGTGGCGGTGGTGCAGGGCACGCCGTTCGGGGTCGGACCGGCATTCCGCATCTCGTATGCGACCGCGACACCCGCTCTCGAGGAAGCCTGCACGCGCATCCAGCGCTTTTGCGGCAATTTGAAATAGTCGGGTCGCGCTCGCGAATTTGCCGGCCGAGATCTGGCGACACGATCTGGCGACACGATCTGGCGACACGATCTGGCGACACGATCTTGCGACACGATCTTGCGAATGGCGGCAGACGCCCGCCCGGTTATGGCCTACAGTGGCATCAGGCCCGAGGGAGGCCGTGAGGGGGAGAGTGCTTATGTTTCGCAGTTCGCTCATAGCGGCCGCAGTTGCTCTAGCCGCGGTCGCGACCGTCATCGGGTCCGCGGATGCGCAGGATCGGCGGCTTCAGGCCGGTCAACTGACCTGCTCGGTTTCGGCCGGTATCGGCTTGATCATTGGTTCGCAGCGCAATGTGAATTGTATCTTCAGGGGCCAGCCCGGCGAGCCGGAGGAATCCTACACCGGAACGATGACCGTCATCGGCATCGACATTGGCTTCACAACCGGATCAGTGATCGTATGGGGCGTGGCTTCCGATACCAGCCGCTATACCGGCATGCTCGCGGGAACCTATGTGGGCGCGACCGGCCAGGCGACCATTGGCGCTGGCGCCGGCGCCAACATCCTCATTGGCGGATCGAACCATTCGGTTTCGTTGCAGCCGCTGTCGGTTCAAGGCCAACTCGGGCTCAACGCGGCTGGCGGCATCGGCGCCCTGGAGCTGCACGCGGTGCGGTAGGCGGGTGCGCGCGCAATGTCGCGCCTCTTGACCAGCCCTGCCGCCCTTTGAAACGATGGAGTGAGGTGACCAGCGCCGGAGCGACGCTCACATCAGGAGGGCAGTGATGGCAGCCAACGGAAACACCGCCACGCGTGCAAGCGGCCCCCGCTGTGTGGCGCTGGTCGGCCCGTTCCAAAGCGGAAAGACCACGCTCCTCGAAGCCATCCTCGCGCGCACCGGCGCCATCCAGCGCCAAGGCAGTATTGAAGCCGGCAACACCGTTGGTGACAGCAGCAAGGAAGCCCGCCACCATCGCATGAGCGTCGAGCTGACCGTCGCCACCACGAATTTCATGGGCGACGCCTACACGTTCCTCGACTGTCCGGGCTCGGTCGAGTTTGCTCACGACATGCGCGCGGTGCTGCCGGCGGTCGATGCGGTCATCGTCGTATGCGAAATGGACGAGAAAAAAGTTCCGCAATTGCAGCTCATTTTGCGCGAACTGGAAGACCGCAAGATTCCGCGCCTGTTGTTTCTCAACAAGATCGACAAGGGTGATGGCGGCGTTCACGACGTGCTTCGGCTGTTGCAGCCGGCATCGCGCACCAAGTTGATCTTGCGGCAAATCCCGACATTCTCAGGCGACATCATCACCGGCTTTGTCGATCTCGCGCTGGAGCGCGCCTTTGTCTACAAAGAACATGCCCCTTCCGAAGTCATTGCGCTTTCAGGCGACGCCGCCGATCGCAAGAAGACGGCGCGTTTCTCCATGTTGGAGACGCTTGCCGACCATGACGACGAACTGATGGAGCAGTTGCTCGAGGATATCGAGCCGCCACGCGACAAGGTGTTCGACGATCTCACCCGTGAATTGCGCGAGGCGCTGGTTTGCCCGGTGCTGATGGGAACCGCGACCCGCACCAATGGCGTGCTGCGGCTGTTGAAAGCGATGCGCCACGAATCGCCCGGGATTGCCACGACCGCGAAACGGCTGGGCGTGAAAGGCGGCACCGAGGCACTCGCCTACGTGCTCAAGACGCAGAACACCACCCACGGCGGCAAAATGTCGATTGTCCGCGTCCTCGCCGGCCAGGCCGGCGACGGCACGACGCTGTTATCGGCGGACGACGAAGCCGGGCGTGTCGCCGGGACCTTCAAACTGGTCGGCCAATCGGCTGAGAAGCGCGGTCCCGCCGGTGTCGGTGAAACCGTGGCGTTCGCCAAGCTCGAAAAGGCGAAAACCGGAGACACGCTGACGGCCGGCAAGCACGCCCACCCCGCGGTCGCCATAGTCGAGCCTCACGCGCCGGTGCTTGCCATCGCCATCTCGGCAAAGGAGCGCAAGGACGACGTCAAGCTCGGTCAGGCGCTCCATCGGCTGGCCGAGGAAGATCCTTCGATCACCGTCGTGCATAACCCCGAGACCCATGAAGTGGTCCTGTGGGGGCAGGGCGAGATGCATCTGCGCGTCATCACCGAGCGCCTCAGCGATCGCTACGGCGTCGCTATCGAGCGGCGGCAACCGAGCGTCGGCTATCAAGAGACCATCCGCGCCGGCGTCGTGCAGCGCGGCCGGCACAAAAAGCAGTCGGGTGGCCACGGGCAGTACGGTGATGTCGTGCTCGACATCAAGCCGATGCCGCGCAGTTTGGGCTTTTCATTCGAGGACAAGATCACCGGCGGTGTCGTGCCGCGCAATTACATTCCTTCGGTCGAGGAAGGCATCATCGACGCCCTCAAGCACGGGCCGCTGGGCTTTCCGGTGGTCGACTTGCACGTGGCGCTGGTCGACGGTTCGTATCACACGGTGGATTCCTCCGACATGGCGTTTCGCACCGCCGGCCGCATCGGCATCGTCGAAGGCTTGCCGCAATGCCAGCCGGTGCTGCTTGAGCCGATCCACCTGGTCGAAATTATCTGCCCCAACGAGGCGACGGCGAAAATCAACGCGCTGATGTCGGGCCGCCGCGGTCAAATCCTCGGCTTCGATACCCGCGAAGGCTGGGAAGGCTGGGACGTGGTGCGCGCGAAAATGCCGGAGGCGGAAATCGGCGATCTCATTGTCGAAATTCGCTCGGCGACCGCCGGCGCCGGCACGTTCACGTTCAAGTTCGATCACATGGCCGAACTTACCGGCCGAACCGCCGACCAGATCGTGGCTGCGCGCCGCGCCGCCGAGTAATTATCCCAACCGTCAGTCCAGGTTCGCGCTTTGAGCGCGCCTCGGAACGACACACCAATCAACAGAAGGAGAAAACAATGCCGGCTTATTGGATCGCGCGCGGTAAAGTCAGCAACCCGGCCGAGTATAAAAAATACGCCGATTTGGTGCCGGGTATTATGGGCAAATACGGGGCTCAGGCGTTGGCGCGCGGCGGCCGGTTCCAGATCATGGAAGGGCCGCAGAAGTTCGAGCGTTTCGTGGTGACTGAGTTTCCAACATTTGAGCAGGCCGTCGCCTGCTTCAACTCGGAGGAATACAAAAAGGCTGCTGCGTTCCGCCGCGGTGGCGCCGGTGAAGTCGAGATCGTGATTGTCGAAGGCGTAGAGCCGGCGAAGTAATTACTCCCGCTCATTCTCGCGCCAGCGGCAATCCAGCCTGGATCCCCGCTTGCGCGGGGACGAGCGGATGATGATGTGCGCTACGCCGCCACGCGCGGTTCGCCGCCGCCGGGCGGCGGCACCGGTACGCCTTCGGCGGCGTATTCGTTGAGCTTGTTGCGCAGTGTGCGGATCGAAATGCCAAGCACGTTCGCCGCGTGGGTCCGGTTGCCCAGGCAGTGCTTGAGCGTTTCCAGGATGAGATCGCGCTCGACCTCGGCCACAGTGCGGCCGACCAGCGCGCGCGACACCTGCTCGGCGGCGAGCGCGGCATGTGCCACCGAAGGCGTACCGCGCTGCTGATCGAGCCGCGCCCCGTCGGGAGCAAGGATCGCCTCGGTGCCGATCTCGATGCCGATCGCCAGCAGAACGGCGCGATGCATGGTGTTTTCAAGCTCGCGGACGTTACCGCGCCAGTGGTTGATCGCCAGCGTGCGGCGCGCCTCCGCCGACAAGGGCCGCGCCGGCACACCGTTTGCCGCGGCGTATTTGGCGATGAAATATTGCGCCAGCTCGATGATGTCGGCGGGCCGCTCGCGCAACGGCGGAATTTTCAAATTCACCACGTTGAGGCGAAACAGCAAATCTTCGCGGAAGGTGTTTTCCCGCACCGCCTCGGCCAGGTTGCGGTTCGAGGTGGCAATGATGCGGATGTCGATCGACACCGGCCGGGTGCCGCCGACGCGATCAATCACGCGCTCCTGGATGCCGCGCAGGAGCTTGGCTTGCAGCCGTACGTCCATCTCGGAAATCTCATCGAGCAATAGCGTACCGCCGTTGGCTTCCTCGAATTTGCCGACACGACGCGCGATCGCGCCGGTAAAGGCGCCCTTCTCGTGGCCGAACAATTCGGATTCGAGCAAAGTTTCCGGAATAGCCGCGCAGTTGACGCAGACAAATGGCTTTTTGGCCCGGCTGGAATGGCTGTGCACGTAGCGCGCCAGCACTTCCTTGCCGGTACCCGACTCGCCGGTAATCAGGACCGACGCGTCGCTCGGCGCCACCTGGAGCGCAAGCTTGACCACCCGCGCCATGGCGTCGTCGCGATAGACCAGCTCGCGGGTGTCGTCGGCGACCGCCGCCAGCACGGCGGCGATCAGTTCGGCATCCGGCGGCAGCGGGATGTATTCCTTGGCGCCGGCATGGATGGCGGCGACGGCCGCACGCGCGTCGGTGGCAGTGCCGCAGGCGACGATCGGCGCGTGAATGTGCTCCGCCTCGAGCGCGCGCACCAGATCGCGGATGGCGACGGCAACGTCGACCATCAACAGATCGGCGCCGCGGCCGGAACGCAGCACCGCGAGCGCTTGGGCGATGTCTGCCGCGTGGGTGACGGTTGCGCCCTTGTCCATCGCGATCTTGGTCGCGGCGGTGAGCTGGCCGCTGAGCGTGCCGACGATTAAAAGCCGCATGACGAAATTCCTTTGCTCGGGCGGCGTTGGGCGGGCATCAATTGCGCTCCGCCTTGATGATTTCAGTCATTGTTACCCCGAGCTTTTCCTCGACCAGAACCACTTCGCCGCGGGCAACCAGCCGGTTGTTGACGTAAATGTCGATGGCCTCGCCGACTTTACGGTCAAGTTCGAGGATGCTGCCGGGGCCGAGCTTGAGCAGGTCGTTGATTTCCATGCGCGCGCGCCCGAGCACCGCGGAAACCTGCACCGGAACGTCGAAGACAGCCTCGAGCTCGGCGGCGACGCGTGCCGTCGGTCCTTCGGCCTCGGCCGGCGCCACCGTCACGTCGGCGGCGCGATCTTCGAGATCGGGCAGCGGTACCTTGCCATCCTCACTCATTGTCGTATCTCCTGAGTTGCGGCGGCTAAGCTGTGGCGGGCGCTGACGTAGCGCGCGACAGCCTCGCCGATCGCGGCGTCGGCGACCGCCCATTCGCGGTTGATGCCGCCATCCGCCCATTCGATCCGGCAATCGCCCGCGGCGATCCCCGGTTCACCGAGCACGACCATGCGACCTTCGAAGCCATGGGCGCGGGCGATGCCGTCGAGTTGCTCGCGCACGGCCGCGTAGACCGCTTCGTTGACGCGAACGGCAATATGCGGCGAGGCGATCAGCTCGCGGAAGCAATTGCCGGCCAATGCCGAAATCTCCGCGAACGGCTCGCGCTCGATCAGCGCCGGAGCAAGCTTGCGTGCGACCGCTACGGCGACCTCGACGGCCTCGCATTCGAGTCTCGCCTCGATCGTCTGCAACGCGGTATTCGCTTCGGTCAGGTTGACGGCGATGCGCTCGAGCGCCTCGGCGATCCGCCGCGCCGCCTCGGCCTGAGCTTCCTCATAGCCCTTGCGGTGCGCGGTCGCTTCCGCCTCGGCGAGCTTGGCCGCATGTTCGGCCGGTGGAATCGCCGCATCGATGTCGCCGCCGGCAGCGAAGTCGATGTCGAACAGGAATTTTGCCGGGGCGCCCATCAGTAGACCAGCTCTTCTTCGCCGCGCGACTTGGCGATGACGATTTCGCCCTTGGCCGCCAGGTCCTTGGCGAGATTGACCAGCAGGACCTGCGCTTCGTCGACGTCGCGAAGACGCACCGGCCCCATCGCCCCCATGTCATCGACCAGCATCTTGGCGGCTCGCGTCGACATATTGGACAGGAAGAACTGGCGGACCGGCTCGGCCGCTCCCTTGAGCGCAACGGCGAGCTTGTCTTTCTCGATGTGGCGCATCAGCGTCTGCGCCGAGGCCGGATCGAGCTTGATCAGGTCGTCGAAGGTGAACATCAGCGTCTTGATGCGCTCGGCGCTCTCGCGGTTGTCTTCTTCCAGCGCGGTCAGGAAGCGCGTTTCGGTCTGTCGATCGAAGTTGTTGAAGATTTCGGCCATCACTTCATGAGCGTCGCGGCGGCGCGTCTGCGAAAGGTTCGACATGAATTCGGTGCGCAGCGTAAGCTCGACCCGTTCCAATACTTCCTTCTGCACCGCCTCCATCCGCAGCATGCGGTTGACCACGTCGAGCGCCAGCTCCTCGGGCAGAATGGCGAGCACGCGGGCGGCATGATCGGGCCCGATCTTGGAAAGAACGACGGCGACGGTCTGCGGGTATTCATTCTTCAGATAATTGGCGAGCACCTCTTCCTGCACGTTCGACAGTTTTTCCCACATATTGCGGCCGGCTGGACCGCGGATTTCTTCCATGATGTTGCCGACGCGCTCGGGCGGTAGATATTGCTGGAGCAGCCGTTCGGTGGCCTCATATGTGCCTATCAGCGCGCCTGACGCCGACATCCGCGAGACGAATTCGAGCAGCAGACTTTCGACCAGCTCCGCCTGGATCGTGCCGATGGTCGACATCACCACCGAAAGCTCGCGCAATTCATCGTCGTCGAGCAGGCCCCAGATCTTGGCGCCATGTTGTTCGCCGAGCGCGAGCATAAGCACGGCGGCGCGCTGTGGGCCGTTGAGCGCTTTATTTTCGCTCTGCGTGCGGACGGCCGCGCTCGTCATGGCTGGTGCCTAATCATCAGGCCGCGGCACTCTCGTTGAGCCATTGACGGATAATCGTAACCGCTTCGGCCGGATTTTTGTCGGCGAGTTCGCCGACCTTTTGCACGGACTGGGCGTGGACCTGGCCTTGCACCTGGGCGATGTCGATCATCTTGGCGGTCTGGCTCGGTTCGGTGCGGACGATTTCCGGGACTTTGGCGGCCGGCGCGCTGGCAGCTTCCGGCTTTACGGCGGGAGCCGTTCCCGCCGGCAGCGCCAGCGGGCGTTGTTCCGGCGTCAGAATACGGCGCACCAGCGGCCGTACCACCATCAGCAGCACGACTAGGCCAAGGAGACCCATGACCGCCATTTCGATGGCGCGCATGATGTCGTCCTTGGTGAAATGAAATGCCGAGAGCCAGCCAGTCGGTTCGCTGATCGGATTGGCGGGTGTTTCGGCGAACCGCAGATTGACCACCTCGACCTGATCGCCGCGCTTTTGATCGAAGCCGATCGAGGTGCGAACCAACGCGGCAATCTGATCGATCTCTTCCTTGCTGCGCGGCTTGTAGGTGATCTCGCCCTTGTCGTTTTTGCCGTAAGTGCCGTCCACCAGGACGGCAACGGAGATTCGATTGACGCGACCGCCCTCGATCACTTCCGTCTTGGTGGTCTTGGAAATCTCGTAATTGACGATCTCCTCCGATTTGCGGTTTTGATCGCGCTGGCCGGCGGTGTCCGCGGCCGGTTGTTGTCGTGCGTTGCCGCCGGGTATCTCGTTGCCGACGCTGACCTGGCCGTCGCGGCCGTCGCCGGACGCCGAGGTTTCCTCCCGCGTCTGGCTTGAACGCACCACGCGGCCTGCCGGGTCGTACTTGTCCGACGTCTGGGTGACGCGGTTGAAGTCGAAATCGGCGCTGACTTCGGTGCGGGCGTGGCCCGGGCCGACGACCGAAGTCACGATCGCGTCGACCTGGTCGCGCAACCGTTTCTCGAATGCGGCCCGGCGTTCGTCGGCCCCGGCATCGGCGGGGTCATTATCGTTTGCGGCGCCGTCGGCCAACAGATGGCCCGCTTCATCGACGATCGAGACGCGCTGCGGCTTCAGTCCGTTGACGGCGGAAGCCACCAGATGGCGGATGGCGCGGACCTGCTGTGCTTCCAGCGTGCCGCGGACTTTGAGCACGATCGAGGCGGAAGGCTCGACGCGCTCGCGCGAGAACAGCGGCCGTTCCGGCATGACCAGGTGCACGCGTGCCGCCACCACGCTGTCGAGCGAACGAATGGTCCGGGCGAGCTCGCCTTCGAGCGCGCGCAGGTTATTGATGTTCTGCACGAAGCTGGTCGTTCCCAGCGCGTCCGATTTGTCAAAAATCTCGTAGCCGACGCCGCCCCCCTTGGGCAGTCCGTCGCCGGCCAGCGTCATGCGCAGCCGCGCCACGCGGTCCTTGCCGACCATGATGACGTTGCCGTCGTTGCGGAGCTCGTAGGGCACGGCCTGCCGCTCCAACTCTTTCACGATCGCGGCGGAATCGTCGTAGGCGAGATCGGTGAACAGCGGCGTCATTTGCGGCGCCGTCACGCGCAGGATCAGAAACGCGAAAAAGCCGATCAGCGCGATGGTGACCGCGAGCATCGCGGCAATGCGCGGCGCGCCCAGCGTCTTGGCGAACTCGAAGAAGCCCTGCACTGAAGATCATCCCCCAACGGGCGACACGCATGCGCGTCGCTCGGCAGAATTTGCCCAGTTTATGGTTAGCGCCGGGTTAATGCGGATGGCCGATCGCGCACAAAATCACGGCCGCCGGAATGCGGCGCGTCATCGGCTGCGACCGTTGCTGATCGTGGTCGGAAAACGAAAGCGCCGGACCAGGGGCCCGGCGTTGACGAGTCGGTAAGACGAGTTAACCGCCCGTTACTGACGATACTGCTGGATGCGTGTGGTGCGAAGCCCGGCAAGGCCGTGCTGGTCGATCGAATATTGCCAGGACAGAAACTCTTCGACGGTCAGCGTATAGCGGCTGCACGCTTCTTCCAGCGAAAGAAGTCCGCCGCGCACCGCAGCGACGACTTCCGCCTTGCGGCGAATTACCCAACGCTTTGTACCCGGCGCCGGCAAATCGGCGATCGTAAGCGGGGACCCGTCCGGCCCGATGACATACTTGACCCTCGGGCGATGAGGCTCGGTCATAGCAACACTCTCAACAGACTGCACAAAACTGATTGGACCTTACGCAGGGCGGCTTAAAATTTGCCTAAGCGGCACGTGCAATTGGTCAAAATCGGCGCGGCGGGTCGGCCGCGGCAGCCAGTTTCAACCAGCCAGGGGGCCGGAATGCCCAGCCGGTCGGCATTACAGGAGTTTGCTGAGATTGCTGAGATTGGTGTTGAGAGTGTTGATGGTGCTGTTGAGCGAGCTGAGGCCGCTCTGGCTGCCGTTGGTGATCGACGTGATCTGGCTGATCTGGACGCTCTGGCCATTCACCGTCAGGGTCGGCGGGGTGCTGCTGAGGTTGACGCCGGTGACCGTGCCCTGCGTCTGCGTGGTGACGGTAACCGGTTGCCCGTTGGCCCCCGTCGCGTTGATCGAGATGGTGTAGGTGCCGTCCGGCCAGGTTTGTCCGTTGTTGCCTTGACCGCTCCAGCTATAGGCCTGCGTGCCGGCGTTCAGGGCAACCGTTCCGGTATAGGCCGTCGTGCCAGCCGCGCTGGTGATCGTGACGTTGGCGGTGGCCGGCGTGGTCGTCGTGAGGCTCCATGAAGCTGGAGTATTCGTCGCGTTCGACAACGCGGAGCTGTTGCCGCTGATCGTCACGTTGGAGCCGACCAGTTGCATGGCCGACGTCGCCTCGGTGGTCTGCTGCATCGAGATCAGCGTTTGCATGTTGGTATTCATGTCGATTTGCTGTTCGACCGAGGAGAACTCCACCAACTCTTGCGTGAACGAGTTGCTGTCCATTGGGGAGAGCGGATCCTGGTTCTGCAGCTGGGTGGTCAACAGCTGCAGAAAGGTATCGAAATTACCGGCGATCTGCTGCGAAGCGGCGGAGCCGGCGGCCCCGGCGGCGGTGGTAGACGAGGTCGTTGATCCGGCCGCCGCGGGGCTGGCTGCCTGGGAGGCTACGTTGGAAACCGTGCTCATGGATTACCCTCGTCCTTTCATCAAAATGGTGGCCGCTCAAACGCGGATATCGACCCCACTGCCGCGGCCGATGCGCGAATAAATCTGGGTGGCGCTGACCGGAGGCAGATCGGGGTCCGGAATAACAAGCTGTGCGCTGTTGTTTTGCTGCGAGCTCGAGCCGTTGTTCTGGCCGGCGAACGATTGATCGCGCAGCGTGAATTGCAGGCCGTTATCGGCGGTCTTCAAGCCTGCTTGCTCGAGCGCACGCTCAAGCTGCGGCTGCTGACTTTGTAAGAGTTGCAGCGTGTCGGCGCGGTCGGCGGTCATGTGCGTGGTGACCTGTCCGTCGCGATCGACGTCAAGGTGGACGTCGATGCGGCCGAGTTCGGGCGGGTCGAGCCGAATGTCGAATTGGTTGGAGCCGGCCTGCGCCCGCGCGGCGATCGCGACCGCGAGGCCTGCAATCGGCACGGCGGCGGCGGTGCTGGCGTTCGCCGGCGCCGTGGCCCCCGCATTCGGCGCCGTGGGCGCGGCCGCTGCGGAGAAGCCGAAATTGGGCAGCCCAGCGGTATCCGATTTCGCCGGATTCGCGCCGTTCTGCGTGTTCGATGCGTCGGCGGTGCCCGGCGACAGAGGCGCCGAAGGTGTGGCGGTGCGCGCGCCGGAGCTTGAGTCGGTGGCGACCGACCCGTCGGATGAGGCAGCCGCGGGGGAGGTGGGGTCCGGTTGGGACTGCGCGTCTTGATTCGCGGCGATGTCCGCCGCTTTCGCTTTGCCGGCGTCGGAGGAATCGGAAGGAGCGGCGGTCGCATTGTTTGGTTGCGTCGCCGGCGTTGTCTGGGCGTCGGCGGTGGCGTCGGTCGCATCCGATCCGGTCGCGCCGTTCTGGCTGGTGTCCAACACCAACGAAGCCCTGGTGTGGCCTTTGCCCTGATTGCCGATAGCAGGCGTCGGCGCGGACGCATTCGCGGGCGGCGGCGTCGTGCCTTGATCGGTGTCGGCGACAGCGACGGCCACCGCAGCGGCTGTCGGCGTCGGACTTGCGGCCGATGCGGCTTGGGTCGTCGTCGCTGCGGTCGGGTCGGCAACAATGCCGGCGCTGTCGTCATCGGCGCTGTCGGTGGCGTTGGTCTTGCCGGTATGCCGCGATGTTTTCGTTGCCGGGTCCGACGCCGCCGGTGGTGCTGCCGCATTCTCGGCATCGCCCGCCGCTGCGTCGGTGAGGGCTGAGGCCGGTATATTTGCGCTTGCCGGATCGGTCGCTGGCGCTGCGGTAGCGCTGCCTTTGCCGCCGTTTGCTGTCGCCGCAGCCGCAGCCGCAGCGTTTTGCGGCGACCGATCGGTTCCGGCCGGCGCCGCGGAAGGGGTATCTGTCGTTTGCGAGGCTGGTTGGGTGCCTGGCGCAGCGGAAGTGGTCACCTTCGCGTTGCGCGTTCCTTGCTGAGGAGCGCTTGCGGCTTGTGCCGTGTTCGCTGCGTTGCCGGTTCGCCAATTTTGGCCGTTCCCGGGGCCGGTTGCGCCCGGCGGGGTGCCGGGATTATCGGCTCCGGCCCCAGTCCCAGTCCCGGCTCCAGCCCCGGTCGTGGATGACGGACTTAAATTTGCAGCGGTGGTGTTGCTTGTCGAAGCTGCGGTGTTGCTTGTCGAAGCGGTGGTTTCGCTCGCCGAGGCGATGGTCTGGGCAGCGCCATCCGAGGCGGCCGGCGCCGGTGGCGAAACGCTGCTTTGCGGCTGGTTGACCGGCGGGCTGGCTGTGTCGGTCGCGCCGGCGGTGGCGTCGAGCAAGGCCGCGAATTGCGAACCATCGGAATCTTGGGCCGCAGGTGTCGAAAGCGGCCATTGGGACGAAGTGACGGTGAAATTGGCGCGAACGTCTGACGCGGAACTTGGCACAATAAACCCCTGCGGTCGAAGGCGGCAACCTATCGCCTGCAACCGGCGGGCCAGCGCGACGCGCAAACTAAATCGTGTAAATTCAATGCATTAGCCAAGTCGTCCGGTGCGATAGGGCGGCAGCCTCTGCGCCCGGTCGGCAAAATTTACCGCCTGGCCGGACTTAGGCGGGAGCCGCAGCGCCAAAGGGCGGCAGCCGTGGCGCCGCACGCGGCCGGTGCTTATAGTAACGATGATGCGAAGCAGTCTCGAAATCGAAGGCCGGCCGGCCGACACCCGCGTGGTCGTTGCCATGTCGGGGGGTGTGGATTCGTCGGTGACCGCGGCCCTGCTGGCCGAGGCCGGCTATGACGTAGTCGGCATAACGCTGCAACTTTACGACCACGGCGCCGCCACCCACCGCAAGGGCGCCTGCTGCGCCGGCCGTGACATTGACGATGCGCGGGCCGTCGCCGAGCGGATCGGTATTCCGCACTATGTGCTCAATTACGAGAGCCGCTTCAAGGAAGCCGTGATCGACCGCTTCGTCGACAGTTACGTCGCGGGCGAGACGCCGGTGCCATGTCTCGAATGCAACCAGACCATCAAATTCCACGACCTGTTGCAGACCGCGCGCGATCTCGGCGCGAAAGTATTGGCGACCGGTCACTATGTGGCATCGCGGGCGCTGCCGGATGGCGGACGCGCGCTGTACAGCGCGCGCGAAGCGGAGCGGGATCAGAGTTATTTTTTATTTTCGACCACGGCCGCGCAACTCGATCTGCTGCGTTTCCCGCTCGGTGACCAGACCAAGGCGGAAACGCGCGAGCTTGCCCGGCGCTTTGGCCTTTCGGTTGCCGACAAGCAGGACAGTCAGGACATTTGCTTCGTGCCGACCGGACATTACGCCGAAATGATCGAGCGGTTGCGGCCGGGCGCCGTCGCGCCCGGCGAAATCGTCGACCTCGAGGGTCGCGTGCTCGGCCGGCATGACGGCATCATCCATTTCACCGTCGGCCAGCGGCGGGGCCTGGGTATCGCCACCGGGTCGCCGCTTTATGTCGTTCGTCTTGACGCACCCGCGCGCCGGGTCGTGGTCGGGCCGCGCGAGGCGCTGCGCATAAGCCGTATTTTTTTGCGCGACCTGAATTGGCTCGGCGACGGCAAAATCGAAGATGCAATCGAAGGCCGTCCGGAAGTTTACGTGAAAGTGCGCTCGACGCGGCCGCCGCAGCCGGCGTGGCTGCGAATAAGCGCGGACGGCGACGTCAGTGTCGAGCTGATCGGCAGCGAGGACGGTGTTTCGCCCGGTCAGGCTTGCGTCTTCTATGATGCGCCGGAAGGCCAGGCGCGCGTACTCGGCGGCGGGATTATCGCCGGCACCGTGGCCGCGCGGCAGGCCGAGCACGCCTATCGCGGCGATTTGGCGACGGCGGCGCATTGACGGGCGGCGTTTGCGACCGCGGTAGTAGCGAGTGTGATGGCGGCGGAACTCAACCAACAAACGGTCGCCAAGGCCTACGCCCGCTGGGCGCCGATTTACGATCTGGTTTTCGGTGCGGTGTTCGGTCCCGGCCGCAAAGCGTCCATTGCTGCCGCTGAGCGGATCGGCGGCCGCATTCTCGAAGTCGGCGTCGGCACCGGGCTATCGCTGCCGGATTATTCCTGGAGCAATCGTCTCACCGGCGTCGACATCTCCGCGCCGATGCTGCGCAAAGCCAAGGCGCGCGCGGCGGAGCATCGGCTGACCAACGTCGACGGCCTTGCGGTGATGGATGCGCAACGCCTCGGCTTTGCGGATGGCGCGTTCGATGTTGTGGTTGCGCAATACGTCATCACCGCGGTTCCGGACCCCGAGGCGACGCTGGATGAACTCGCGCGCGTGGTGAAACCCGGCGGCGAGATTATTTTGGTGAACCATCTCGGCGCCGAATCCGGCCTGCGCGCGGCCTTCGAGCAGGGCATTGCGCCGCTGGCGCGGCAGCTCGGCTGGCGCCCGGAATTTCGCTTCGAGCGGGTGGCGCAATGGGCTGCGCACCATAACGGCGTGCGTTTCCTCGAACGGCGCGCGATGCCGCCGCTCGGACATTTCTCGCTGATCCGTTTTGCCCGGCTCGGCCAGGCTTATGCGTAAGGTCGCCTATGCGTGAGGTTTGCGCGTCAGTCTTTGCGCGCGAGGCTTATGCGTGAGGTTGGTAGCGGAGGACGGATTCGAACCGCCGACACGCGGATTATGATGCAGCGGCTTTTCATTAGTTCTCAGAAACGTACTCGAATTGAGTTCTCAGAAACTTACTGGAGGAAATTGGCATGACCACACGCCGTCATTTTCTGAAGACGGGCACCGCTGCTGCGGCCACCGGCATCGTCTTTTGCGGTTGCGGTCTCCTGCACGGCGCGCAGGCCCAGCAGTCGGTACGGCAGAAATTACCCGTCATGATCGGTGGCAAACGGGTCAAAACGATCGACGTGCACGCCCATTGCCAGTTCCGCGAAGCCGGCGCACTGCTCGACGCCGGCGCTGCTGCGGTCCGAGTTCCGACCTTGCTCATCGACGGGCGCCCATTCGCTGAGGTCGCAGCCGTGGCCTACATCGAGATCGACAAGCGGCTCGCTGCCATGGACGCGCAGGCGGTCGACATGGAGGTGCTGTCGATCAATCCATTCTGGTATGGCAGCGAGCGCGATCTCGCCGGCCAGATCGTGAAGATGCAGAACGGAAAGCTGGCCGAACTCTGCGCCTCCAAGCCCGACCGGTTTGCCGCCTTCGCCTCGCTCACCCTGCAGGCGCCCGATCTCGCCGTGCAGGAACTGGAAACCGCGGTTAGGAAACAGGGGCTTAAGGGTGCCGCGATCGGCGGCACCGTCAACGGCGAGGCATTTTCCGATCCGAAATTTTATCCAGTGTGGGCCAAGGCGGAAGAATTCGGCGTGCCCCTGTTTATTCATCCGACGGGCATCCCCGAGCTCGCGAAAAAATTGGCCGGCAACGGTTGGCTCACCAACACGATCGGCTATCCCTTGGAGACGACGATTGCGCTCTCGCACCTCATCTTCGAGGGCACGTTCGATCGCTTTCCGAAGCTCAAAGTGATCGCTGCCCATGGCGGCGGCTTCCTGCCGTCCTACGCCGATCGTTCGGACCATGCCTGCCTGGTCAGTCCGAGGAGCTGCAATCCGAATATCCGGCTCAAGAAGGCGCCGACGGAGTATCTCAAGCAGATCTATTTCGATTCACTGATCTTCACGCCGGAGGCGATCCGGCATCTGGTGGCCCAGGTTGGCGCCGGTCAGGTCGTTCTGGGCAGCGACTATCCCTATCCATTTCAGTTGCAACCGGTCGAGCATATTTTCGCATCGGAATCGCTCTCCGACAACCAAAAGGCCGACATCCTTGGCCGCACCGCGGCACGACTGTTGAATTTCACCGCCTAACCAGCAAGAACTCTCACGATACGGTCTTGTTGGCGCAAATCGCAATGATTGGTTTTGGCTTTAGCTAGTGGTCCAATTCTAACATTCGCATCCGTATTCGGCACCCTCTCATGCGAATGTTAGAATCAAAAGGACCACTAGCAAATTTGCGGCTTAGTGGAGCTTTGGATTTGACATTCGCTTCTCGAGTTTGCCGCCAGGTGGGTAGCGAATGTCAAATCCGCTCCA
>DATKRE010000066.1:0-3665 GCA_035532335.1 Xanthobacteraceae bacterium
GAGAGAAATTATGCCGCGTCCGCGGGCCGCACACGGCGCGCGATTTCGGCGCCGCTTTCGCGTTCGACCATCGCGATATCATATTGGCTTTGCAGATCGAGCCAGAATTGCGCGGTGTTGCCGAAGTAATGGCCGAGCCGCACCGCCGTGTCAGCGGTGATCGAGCGCCGTCCGTTCAAGATATCGGTAATGCGGCCGGACGGTACACCGATGTCGAGTGCAAGCCGATTGGCGCTAAGGGCCCGTGCGCCCAATTCACGTTTTAGCAGACGGCCAGTGGTCCGATTCTAACATTCGCATCCGTATTCGGCAGCTTCTCATGCGAATGTTAGAATCAAAAGGACCATTAGCAAATATGAGTCTTAGTGGAGCTTTGGATTTGACATTCGCTTCACGAGGCTGCCGCTAGGTGGGTAGCGAATGTTAAATCCGCTCCACTAGGTGGGTAGCGAATGTTAAAATCCGCTCCACTAGTCTAGACATTTGAGTGCAGCCGAAGTTGAGAGCGACGTCTGGGTTTATTGCCGCTTTCGCAGGTTCAGTTCCACTCACGCACGTCGACGAAATGCCCGGCGATGGCGGCGGCGGCGGCCATGGCCGGCGACACCAGATGGGTGCGGCCCTTGTAGCCCTGCCGGCCCTCGAAGTTGCGATTTGAGGTCGAGGCGCAACGCTCGCCCGGCGAAAGCTTGTCCGGATTCATGGCGAGACACATCGAGCAACCGGGCTCGCGCCATTCGAAGCCGGCCTTGACGAAGATCTTGTCCAATCCTTCCGCCTCGGCTTGCTCTTTCACCAAACCGGAGCCGGGAACGATCATCGCGTTCTTGATGTTGGAATGCACTTTCTTGCCGTCGACCACCAGCGCCGCCGCCCGCAAATCCTCGATGCGGCCGTTGGTGCACGAGCCGATGAAAATGCGGTCGAGCGCGATGTCGGCGATCTTCTCGCCGCCTTGCAAACCCATATAAGCGAGCGAGCGCTCGGCGGCCTCTCGCTTGTTGGCGTCGGCAATGTCTTGGAACCGCGGCACCCGGCCGGTGATTGAAACAACTTGCTCGGGATTGGTGCCCCAAGTGACAAGCGGCGGAAGCTGCGCGGCATCGAGCCGGATTTCGCGGTCGAAATGCGCGCCGTCTTCGGAACGCAAAGTATCCCAATAGCGCCGCGCTTCGTCCCACGCCTTGCCTTGCGGCGATTTGGGGCGATCCTTCAAATAGTCGTAAGCTTTTTGGTCCGGCGCCATGAAGCCTGCTTTGGCGCCGGCTTCTATCGACATGTTGCAGATGGTCATGCGGCCTTCCATCGACAGCGCCGAGATTGCTTCGCCGGCATATTCGAGCGCGTAGCCGGTGCCGCCGGCGGTGCCGATCTCGCCGATGATGCCGAGGATGATGTCTTTGGCGGTGACGCCTTCCGGCAGCTTGCCGTCGACGATCGCCCGCATATTCTTCGATTTCTTCTGGATCAGCGTCTGCGTCGCCAGCACGTGCTCGACCTCGGACGTGCCGATGCCGTAAGCGAGTGCGCCGAACGCGCCGTGCGTGCCGGTATGGCTGTCGCCGCAAACCAGCGTCACGCCGGGCAGCGTAAAGCCTTGTTCCGGCCCGATGATGTGGACGATGCCCTGGCGCTTGTCGAATTCGTTGAAATATTCGAGCCCGAACAGCTTGGCGTTCTCGGCCAGGTAAGCGATCTGCGCCGCGCTCTCGGGATCGGGATTTTTTTGCCGGCGATCGGTCGTCGGCACGTTGTGATCGACCACGCACAACGTCTGGTTTGGCGCATGCACTTTGCGGCCGGCGAGCCGCAAGCCTTCGAAGGCCTGCGGGCTTGTCACCTCATGCACGAGGTGCCGGTCGATATAGATGAGGCAGGTGCCGTCCGGCTGTTCGTCGACGAGGTGATCGTCCCAGATTTTGTCGTAGAGCGTACGCGCCTTCGCCATTGACTACTCCGCCGTCTTACTCCTCGCAGCGGCGGTTCCGGCCTGCCCGCCGTGCTCCTGACGCTCGACGATGCGGGCCGATTTGCCGCGACGTCCGCGCAGATAATAGAGCTTGGCGCGGCGCACTTGGCCTTTTCGCACCACCTTGATCGAGTCGATCATCGGCGCATAAAGTGGGAAGACGCGCTCGACGCCCTCGCCGTAGGAAATCTTGCGGACGGTGAAATTCTCGTTCAGGCCGGAGCCAGCGCGGCCGATGCACACACCTTCATAGGCTTGGACACGGCTGCGTTCGCCCTCGGCGATTTTGACGTTGACGATCAGCGTATCGCCCGGCTGAAAGTCGGGGATTACCTTGCCGGCAGTGAGCTTGGCCACCTGTTCGTTTTCGAGCTGTTTGAGCAAGTTCATGGCAAATTCTCCAACGGCGGCGCTTCGGGCGCACGATCAGCCAGGGGCTAAGCGGGTTCGGCGAGCTTCTACGCTACCCCGCCGGCTTTGTCACCTTCCGGTCAGCCCGTCTGCGAGCCGCGAAACCGGGCCAAAAAGGCGCTCCACAGATCGCTCCGGCGCTCCCTCGTCAGCCTCTCGGCCTCGGCGCGCCGCCAGGCGGCGATCTTGGCGTGATCGCCCGACAGCAACACCTCGGGAATGGCGCGGCCCTCCCAGATCTGCGGGCGGGTGTAGTGCGGGTATTCCAGCAATCCTTCATTGAAGCTCTCCTCGGTGCGCGAGGCCTCATCGCCCATGACGTCCGGCAACAGCCGTACGCAGCCGTCGATCAGCACCATGGCCGCGAGTTCGCCGCCGGACAGCACGTAATCGCCGATCGAGACCTCTTCCAGGCCGCGTCCGGCGATCACCCGTTCGTCGATGCCTTCGAATCGGCCGCAAGCCAACACGACGCCGGGCGCTTGAGCCAGGGCTTCGACGCGCGCCTGGGTCAGCGGCGCGCCGCGTGGCGAGAGGACGAGGCGCGGGCGCGCGTCGGTCGCGGTCGCGGTCGCGTCGATGGCATGTGCCAACACATCGGCTTTCATCACCATGCCGGGGCCGCCACCGGCCGGCGTGTCGTCCACCGTGCGATGCTTGTCGGTGGTGAAATTGCGAATGTCGACGACGTCGAGCGACCACGCCTTTGCTGCCAGCGCCTGGCCGGCGAGGCTCGCGCTCAAGGGCCCCGGGAAAATATCCGGCAGGATAGTAAGAACGCTCGCGCGCCACATCGCTAGTGGTCCGATTCTAACATTCGCATCCGGATTCGGCAGCTTCTCATACGAATGTTAGAATCAAAAGGACCACTAGCAAGTATGAGTCTTAGTGGAGCTTTGGATTTGACATTCGCTTCACGAGTTTGCCGCTAGTGGTCCGATTCTAACATTCGCATCCGTATTCGGCAGCTTCTCATGCGAATGTTAGAATCAAAAGGACCACTAGCAAATATGAGCCTTAGTGGAGCTTTGGATTTGACATTCGCTTCACGAGGCTGCCGCTAGGGGGGTAGCGAATGTTAAATCCGCTCCACTAGCGTTCTTCCGGCAGGATCACGACGATCCTGCCTGCGGCGATATCGACTGCCGGCACGTTGGTGGCGTCGAATGGCACGAGCTGTGTCCGGTCGTCGTTATCCGGCTTCACCTCGACCAAATCGCCGGCGCCGAAATTCTGAATCGCGACGACAGTGCCGAGCGTCTTGCCGTCGCTGTCGACAACCGTA
>DATKRE010000067.1:0-22524 GCA_035532335.1 Xanthobacteraceae bacterium
GTCTCCATACGCTGCGAAAAATCTTTGTCGCCGCAAGTCCTGATCAAATAATCGCCTTCCTCGACCAACTCCTGTCCCCAAAACTACCCATCAAACCGCTGCTCTCTTTGGCCTTTCGATAGCGAGTCGAGTACAATGGAAAAAAGTACAATTTTGTTACCAGTCGCCCGACTAAAGACGCATTCCTTAATGAGTTGCAAGTTCGAGTGAACCAGCACTGGCCCTATGGGTTAGCTTTGAAATGGCACTTTTGGCGCATCGAGACATCGCGCATTGATCCTCGCTCAGCTTTAGCGAGGGCACTTTAATGGGTAAGTTGATCGACTGCGTGCTTCAACATTTGGCGGTTGAAAATCAGCACGATATGGATGCGATGCTCGCCACGTTGGACGGCGAGGACTCCTGCCGCGACGAAGTGGCCGGAAGTAGCTACGTCGGTCGCAAGGCCGTTGCCGATCGATACGGCGCGCTTTGGAAAGCCTTTCCGGACTTCAATGTTTTCCCGCGGCGATTGATCGAAGGCCCCGATTGCGTGGTGATGCTGGCTGATTATTCCGGCACCCATCTCGGTCCATATGCGACGTTGAACTTCGGCAATTTTCCCCCGAGTGGAAAATCATTCAACATTCGCCTGGTGAATATCATTGACTTCAATGGCGACAAGATCGCGCGGGAGACGATCTTTACCGATGTGGCCACCCAATTGATCCAGCTTGGGGTGTTACGCCGCTAAGGGTTCCGTCTTCAGCGGGCGGGTGGGCCGCCGCAACAACCAGGATACGATCGCAACGTTGGTCAGGTTCCAGATCAAGCCGTTGAGAAAAGCTGCCCGGTAGGAACCGGTGAAATCGAAGATCGCGCCCGACAACCAACCGCCGAGCGCCATCCCGAACAGCGTGGCCATCAGCGCGATGCCGACGCGGATGCCCACCTCCTTTGGCGGGAAATACTCCGGCTGACGATGCCGAAGCCGAGCATCGCCAAAAGAATTTCAGCGCCGCGTGCCGGCCCGTAACCGAGATCGCCGCAATACGCGACGATCTGGACCTGTGGCATCGCCATCGCGACCGCGAGGCCGAACCGGTCCCACAAGCGTCCCATTGCAATGCCGCCCAAGGCGAAGTCCGTCATCACCAGCGTATAGGGCAGGGAGGCTTTGCCACGGGTGCTGCCGAAATCCGCTTCGACGAACGGCAAAGCAATCGGTACGGACCACATGCCGACGCTGCTGATGGCACCGATTGCGACCGCGAACCCGACCCGGCGCCACGCGGCCGGTGACTCGATTCCACCGGGTTGGCGATCGCTTCTCATGCTTCGCCCGTGTCGCCGTTCACGAGCAGCGCGGTCTCGGTCTCGGCTTTGATTATCTGGAGGTGTCGGCGATCGCGACCCGGCCGCCGCGAATTGCTGGGACTTCTGCCGGGATCGGTATGTCGCCGATGTCTTTCGGTACCCTGTAGCCCTTCTGCACAGCCGGGCGCTGGGCGATGGCATGATACCAGCGCTTGACGTTGGGATATTGATTGAGGTCGACGGTCTGCCATTCGTATTGCGCAACCCATGGCCAGATTGCGATGTCGGCGATCGAGTAGTCGTCGGCGACGTATTGGCGGTCGGCGAGGCGTTTGTCGAGCACGCCGTAGAGCCGATGCGCCTCTTTCAGATACCGCTCTTCCGCATAGGCGGACTTGTTCTTGTTGTATTTCACGAAGTGGTGGAGTTGGCCGAACATCGGCCCCGGTCCGCCCATCTGCCACATCAGCCATTCGACGGTGCGGTAGCGCGGCTCGCCGGTCTTCGGCAAGAGCTTGCCGGTCTTATCGGCGAGATAAATCAGGATCGCGCCGGATTCCATCAGGCTCATATTATTGTCGTGGTCGATGATCGCAGGAATGCGATTGTTCGGGGCGACCTTCAGAAATTCCGGCTTGAACTGGTCGCCTTTGCTGATGTCCACGGGATGCGCAGTATAGGGCAGGCCAAGTTCTTCGAGCGCGATGGAGACCTTGCGACCGTTCGGCGTCGTCCAAGAATACAGATCGATCATGGTGGGGTGGCCTATTAAAGTTGGCGGACATCTCGTCGGCTTATGGTCGCACAACCGGCAATCCGGTTTTTATCGCTTAAGCTCGTCCGCGCTTTCAAGCTGCGTCCCGCTGGCGCGATATTTCCCATCGAATGGGCGCCTTAAAGGAAAAGAGTTCACCGAGCGACTAATAGAGGGGCAATCGGAGGCGCGTTCAAGCTGCAAGAAATACAAGCAATGCCGTATTGCTGGCGTCGGGATTGGTAACCGTGCAGGCATGGCCGCCCTCCGCCAGTAAACTCAGGCGCCCGCGGGGCAAACGATCGGCCAGCAATTGCGATGCTGTCCAGGGCACCAGGACGTCGTCCTTCGCAGCCAACGCCAATACCTCGGCCTGGATGGTGGTCAGATAATCAGACGCATTCCAGGTCCGCAGCGCCGTCAGGCGGGTGCGGAGGTTGTCGGCACCCTGGAAATTCGCCACGCCTTTTTCATCTTCGGCGGCCAGACGTTCGGCGTTGGCGGACGCCCAGGCTGCCGAATACAAGAAGATTGCCTGCGCGCGGACATAGGCGGCCACGCCACAATGTTTCAGCAGGGCAGCGCGCGCTTCGAAGCAGCGCTGGGTATGCGAATCTATTTGTCCCCAGCCATTGATGACCACGAGACGCTGCAGGCGCTGCGAATGACGGTGCGCGAACTCCAGGCCGATCGCGCCCCCGAGCGCGTGGCCGACGAAATGGCAGGACGCTATGCCAAGCCGGTCCAGCAGTGCCGCCGCTTCGTCCGCCATGTCGGCGATGCTGTAGCCGTCTGGCAGGCGCGACGACCGGTCCGGTCCAGTTCCGCGCTGATCGTAGGTCACCACGCGGAAGCGTTTCTCAAACGCTTCCAGTTGCGGCGCCCAGAAAGCCGCGGCGCCGCCGAGGCCGGAGCTGAACAAAACCGTTGGTTTGTCAGCGTTGTTTGGCATCGGTCTATTGCACCGGTCGGGCGGGTTCGTGAGCTTGAGGTCGCTGCGGCACCGCGCGACTCATAGCGGCGTAGCCAGCAAGGTCTGAATCGCGAAGCTGTCAACGCGAACCAGTTTCTCGCTGATCTTGAAAGTCTCGCCCGAGCGTTCAAGCCGATCGCAGTAGAGACCGGTCGCGAACAGCCGGGTGTCGCCTTCCAGTTCGGTCTGGTAGACGGCAAACGGAGCTTCGATCGATATTCCTTCCGGCCCATTCGCGATGATGCGCGGAAGGCCGATGATATGGCGATCGTTGTGGGGATTATATTTGCTGGCGATGCGCAGCGCCAAGATGCGATCTTCCAGCATGGCGCGGCTGTCACAGTAGATCAGCCCGGCCGGCAGGCCGAGCTCGTGGTTTTCGCGCGGCTTCACGTAGTACGAGCAACGCTTCGAGAACAGGTCGAGCCACTCGTCGTATTGAGCGGAGTCGACCAAGGCGCCGTATCGGGCGAGCAGGTCGCAAGCAGCGATGAGATCGGCGCTCATCGCACACCATCCGGGGGTTCGATGCCGAGCAATTCAGCGTAGTAAGACCAAAATCCGCGCACTGGCACGTCGTTGATCCGGAAATCGCAGTCCTGGATCGCGCCCTTGCCGCCGAGTTCAAGGACCTGGGCATCGTTTGGCGCGGGCTTGGTCGCACGCTGCACGATCTCGATGGCCTCGCCGTCTTCCATTGAGACGAAGCCGGCCGGACCGACGAGATTCGCCTGACGAAGGCGGTGCTGACGCATTTCCGGCGTGTCGTCCTGGTAGCCGAGCAGGGTCTGAAATACTTCGAACTCTCCCGGACCTCTTGGGCGGATCTGCCTTGTCGCCAGGCTGTTGCTGATCTGGATGAAGAAGCTGCTGGGGAACAGCGAACCGATGGCGATGCTGATGTCATCGTTGCGGTCGGGAATATATTTCACCATCGAGTTCTCTTGGAGCTGGATACCCGCGCTCGCGACTTGCTCCTTGCCGTAAGCTTCTTTCGCGGCATCGTTGCCGCTTTCCATGCGTCCCCAGGTCACGCAATGGCGGTGGCGTTTATCCATCGTCGCGCCGCCAACCTGCGTCGGACGGTCGAGACCGAACGTGCGGAAAAAGTCATGCAACAGGCTGGCGTGATAATTATCGCGGGTATTTTCAGCGAAGCCCTTCCAGTTTCCGCGAATACGCTGCCGATGATAGCCGAGCACCTCCACGGGCCGACGAAAGACCCGGCTCATGAAGCCGAGCATTGCTTCGCCGAGATATTCGTTTAACGGCTCGGCCTTGTCCGACAGCGTCCCGAACAGCACGCCATCGATGCTGTCGATGCGAACTTTCCTGAGTCCGTGATTTTTCGTATCGAAGTCTTTGCCGTACCCGCCTTTGCCCTTGAGGCCGCGCCGGAATGGAACACCAACCAGGCCGCCGTCCTGGCCATAGCACCATTGATGGTAGATGCAGACGTGGTCCTTGGCATTGCCCTGCAATTCGCGCCGAACGATCGCGCCGCGATGGGCGCAGCGGTTGACGAAGCCGTGAATTTTGCCGTGCTCGTCGCGGTGAATGATGATCGGCTCGTCGCCGATGTAGCTCGCGCGAAAATCGCCCGGGTTCGGAATCTCCACTTCAAGGCCTATGAGAGTCCACGACGGGCCTTTGAAGACGCGTTCCCGCTCCAATTCGTAAATCGAGGGGTCATGATAAAAGCGGTAGGGAACGCGGCTATAGTCGTTGGTCGGCCAGACGGAAGAATCCAACATGGAGGCTCTCCACTCGCAGTGATGATTGCAAGCAACGGCGTAGCGTACGGACGTCACCTATCGGCGTTCATTTTTCGCAGTTTGCCTGACCGTCGATCACGCTGCGAACTGTCCCGCGCGATCAGTTTCATCTTGCTACCACTACCCGCACGTTCGCCGTATTTTGGGCTGCTCAAAAGCGCCAATTGGTCGATAGGTATAGGGACCACTTAAGGCACCGCGGTGCGAGCTCCATTGGCTCCAACCGCGCGGAAAGAATGGACCTTTGCGTGCCATTCCCAATGCCTTCTAACGTGAAGGCTGCGACCGAATTTCAGGTCCATTCAACGCAGGCACCACGGAGATGTGAACGATGCCCGCCTTCATCTGCACAATGTGCGGCACCCAACATACGCCGAGCAAGTCACCCCCCGCGGGATGTGCCATCTGCCAGGAGGAACGGCAGTACGTTCACCCGAATGGCCAAGGCTGGACCACGCTTGAGCAGATGCGTGGTTCGAACCGGCCGTGGCTGGCGTCGCACCGGAACGGGTATGTGAAATACGAGCCCGACCTATACGGGATCGTCACCGCGCCGGGCATCGGTATTGGCCAGCGGGCGCTGCTCATTCGCACGCCTCGTGGCAACGTGCTCTGGGATTGCATAACCTACATCGACGACGCGACTGTCGAGGTGATCGGAAAGCTCGGTGGCATTTCGGTAATCGCGATCTCGCATCCGCACTACTACACCACCATGGTCGAATGGAGCCATGCGTTTGGCCGGGTGCCGATCTTGCTGCACGAAGGCGACCGCGAGTGGGTCATGCAGCCCGATCCGGTCATCGAATACTGGAAGGGCGCGACACGGGAAATTTTTCCGGGCGTGACGGTGATCCATACTGCCGGACATTTCACCGGCGCTACGGTGTTGCATTGGGCGGCCGGCGCCGGCGGCAAAGGCGCGCTGCTCTCGGGCGACAGCTTGCAGGTGGTCGGGCCGGACAAGACGGTTAGCTTCATGTGGAGCTATCCGAACCTCATTCCGCTCGATGCAGTCACGGTGCGGCGGGTCGCCGATACGGTCGAGCCGTGGCCGTTCGACTCGATCTACGGCGCCTGGCCGGAAGCGTTGATCAAAACCGAAGCGAAGAAGATCCTGGCACACGCGGTCGACCGCTACATTGAAGCGGTCACCCAACCGCCGCCTGGCCAGCGTGGCGAGGCGGTCGCGCCGGCGGCACGCCGAAGCGCCTGAGGACTGTGCGTTGTGTCGCCTGAGGCGGGGGTAGAACAACGTGGGATGGCATGTGGCCGCTCGGTCGGGCGACCTTAAAGACGGCAGCGTCTTGGGCGCGGAGGTCAAAGGAATCCAGATCGCTCTCTATCGCATTGGAGGGACGGTCCATGCGACGAGCAATATTTGCACGCACGAAGTCGCGCTGCTGTCCGATGGATATCTGGACGGCGACTGCATCGAGTGTCCTCTGCACCAGGCGCTATTCCACGTTCCGACCGGAGAGGTACGCTCGGCGCCCGCGACCGAACCGATTTTGACCTATCCGGCGAAAGAAGAAGCGGACCACATCCTGGTGGAATTGCCGGAATAGCGGCCAAGCTCGCCTCACGACGGTGCGGGAGCGCCGTGCAAAATTTGATCGAGACTTTCCGCGGAAGCCAGGCGCTGAGGGTCAATCGCAATATTCTTTTGCATAAGGCGTCGAGCGACAGCCAGGTCTTTGGGCTGGTTCACCGCGGCAACCGCGGCGATCTTATTGTCGTTCATGTAGAACGATATGAATCGTTCTCCATCGCCGCGGAAGACAATGTCATTGTAGTTGGCGAACAGTCCAAGAATTTGTAGTTTGGTTTCATACTGGTCGGACCAGAAGTAAGGGATGTCCCGGTATGGCGAGGCCGCGCCTAGCATCGCCTTTGCCGCTGCAATGGCCTGGTTCTGCGCGTTTGACCACGATTCCAAACGCATACGGCCGCCAAATCCGTCAGGTTGATTGGCAACGTCGCCCGCGGCAAAAATAGAATCCTCCGATGTTCGCCCGGAACTATCGACAATGATTCCGTTGTTCGCATCGACACCGGCCTCACTTGCGATCTCCGCGTTTGGGACCGCTCCGATCCCTATCACGACAGTATTAGCGGCAATTCGATCCCCGTTGGACAGTTCGGCAAATTCGAAACGTTGCTGGCCTGAAAACCTCGTTACAGTTGTCTCCAGCAAGATTCGAACGCCGCGGTCTTCGTGCTGACGCCGCAGAAAGCTCGCAAGGTCCGGCGGCAGAACGCGGGAGCAAAGTTGACCGGATGCTTCGACCAGGACGACGTCGACGTTTCTTTGGCGAGCGGCGGCGGCAATCTCAAGACCGATCCACCCGCCGCCCACCACGAGCAGACGCGAGCCGGATACCAATGATTGGCTGATGGCGAGGGTGTCGTCGATTCCCCGCATATAGTGGATCCTCGGCAGGCCGGCTCCCGGAGTGCCGAGCCGGCGAACCCGGCTACCGGTCGCCAGCATGAGGCGGTCGTAGGCAAGGACCTGACCGTTAGACAAGGTCACGGTCTTTTTTAAGCGTTCGATGGACGTCGCACGGCAGCCGAGCATCACGTCCACTTCAAGTTCAGCGAGCTTGGCGAGTGACCACAAATAAGTGCTTTCCGGACTGCGGGAGCCGAGCAGCACATCTTTTGAAAGGGGCGGGCGTTCATAGGGCGGATGCTGTTCATCGCCGACGAGGACAATCCTGCCCGTGAATTTTTGATCACGAAGCGTCTTGGCAACCCAGCCGCCGGCTTGCCCGGCGCCTATGACGACAATCGATTGCATCTGACCGAGCCCGGGCCGGGCCGTACCGTTACTTTTCTGCGAGGCCAACGAGACCGTCATGCCAAAGACTAGAGTTTCTTGCGGCGCAGCCGCGCCACAACTTCAATCCTGACAATCTCATAGCCCTCAGGCGGAACCGGCACGGGGTCGACGACCACGTCACTTGCCGGGATATCCAACAGCGCGTTCTGGTCCTCGATGAAGAAGTGGTGATGCACCGAGTTGTTGGTGTCAAAATAAGTTCGCGTGCTGTCCACCGTCACTTCCCGCAGCAGGCCCGCTTCCGTGAACTGATGCAGGGTGTTGTAAACCGTGGCGAGCGACACCGATGCTTTGCCGCGCGTCGCCGCGTCGTAGAGCATTTCCGCGGTCACGTGGCGGTCGCCGTCGCCAAACAGGATGCAGCCAAGCGCTACCCGCTGGATGGTCGGACGCAGCCCAGCACGGCGCAGCCGGTTCTTCACGTCGCGCCACTCGGAGCCGGTCAGGTCGCCGTCTTTAACTTCAGCCGCCTCCCGGTGAGCGAAGGTCGTCCGCGCAAAAGCGATTGGCTGTTTCATTGCGAACCCGTAATTAAAGCCGGCGGTGCGGCAGATCGAAGGGCCTCTCTATTCAACATCGATTCGGAGTTGGGATGACCGTCGAGCACGCTGAGGATATTTCGGACGGTCACTTCCGCCATCCGCGCTGCCGCTTCCAGCGTCAGGCCCGAGACGTGCGGCGCCGTCAGGAAGTTGGGTAATTTCAAGAGCGGGCTGTCGAGCGGCAACGGTTCCGTGTCAAAGACATCGAGCGCTGCACCCGCGAGCTTGCCCGACGAAAGCGCTTGGTAGAGAGCGGCTTCGTCAACCATTCCGCCGCGAGCGGTATTGATCAGGAATGCCGTGCTCTTCATCAGCGCAAGACGTTCGGCGTTAAACAGATTTGTTGTTTCTTTTGTCTTCGGGCAGAGAATGCAAACGAAGTCGGCTCGAGCGATGCCGCTTGCCATATCGCTTGCCGGCTCGCAGCCCGCGGCACGGATCGTTTCGGATCGAAGCATTGCATCATAGACCAGGACGCGCATTTCCATCGCCAGGCACCGGCTCGCTGTCCGGGCGCCGATGCGGCCGAAGCCGATAATCAGGACTGTCTTGCCGGAAAGATCGATGTGGCCGCGCGTCAGACGCTCGCGCCAATCGCCGCCATGCACCATTGCATTCATCCCGACGATCTGCTTCGCCAGCGCCAGCATGAACGCGAGCGTGTGTTCGGCAACGCTCACGGAATTTTCCGCGTCGGTCATCATCAAGGGAATACCACGGCGGGTCAGCGCCGCAACGTCGACACTGTCGTATCCAACGCCAATGCGCGCGACCACACGCAACTGCTGCGCAGCATCAATTTCAGCTTGGCCAAAGTGGGTGTGTCCCAGCGCCACTCCATCCGCCGAGCGCAGCGCCGGGTGCAGGCTCTCCGGCGGAGCCTCATCATCGAACAAGATACCTTCGACGTCCTGGCGGTTTTTCAGAACGTCCCAGCCGGCTCTGGCGAGGCTCTCGGGTAACAACAAACGAAGCTGTTGCGGAGCGCTCATCTGGCTTGGATCTCGATAGGCAACCGGATCAAAGGTCTGCGCCGCACTCCGAGCAGCGGTGCCGATTTTGAAGCATCAATCATGACTTGGATCCCCGGCGTCGCGGTTACGCTCCGTCTCGTACCCAATGCGGATTTGCCGAATTATCGAGCTGCCCAAAAGCGCCAATTGGTCGTTAAAACCGGGGCCACTTGGGGTAGCCGCAGCCTCGCGTTCTGGTGGTCAAATCACGGCTTTCGAACAGCCTCGACGTCAGGTGGCGACCAAAGCCCGATCAAGCCTGATGTCGGGATTTTTCGCAGTCGGATCGCGGATGGGCGCAAATGAGCAATCCGTAACGAAGCAACGGGCGAGGGTCGCCCATTGCTTCGGAAGGACCAGCGCCTATTCCGCCGCATGCGTGTCGAGCAAAGTCCATTTGTTGGCCTTTGCCTCCAGAATATAGATCGGCTTGATCATATCGTTATCGGGCCCCATGCTTAGGGACCCGACCAGCGCCGGATAGGCCTTCAAGGTCTTTATCTGATCGCGAATCGCCTGCCGTTCCGCAGCGATCTTCGTTGCGTCGCCGGTTACCTTCGTCCGCTTCATCGCGTCGGCATACATATAAACGATGTCGTAGGCTGCGGCGTCGAACTGACTCGGGTCGATGACGGCTTCGCCTTTCTCCTTCAGCCTTTCCTTGAACCGTTCAACAAACTTCTTGGTGCGTGCGTCGTCCCTGCCGCTATAGAAAGTGGCGCCGACTAGCGTGCCGTCGCCGTTCGGACCCATCCGCTCCGGCAAATCGACATCGGCGATGTTCGAGCCGCCGAGAATGCGTCCTTTGCCGCCCTGTCGCCGTAATTCGGCAAGCAAGCGCAAGAACGTATCGGGAGGTGCGCCGACTCCGATCAGGTCGCTCGGCTTCTGCATCATCTGCGAAACTTGTGCGGAGAAATCAAACGCGGCGACGCGGAAATTGACGGTTTCCACAATCGGAATATTTGCGGCTTTGATCCGTTCAGGAATGACGCCGGTGCCGAGGGCCTGGGAAATCGCGTCGTCGGTAGCATAGGCAATCGCCGCCGAGGTATGCGGGACGTTCTTGCGCTCGATCGTGAGCATCATCCGTTCCCAGGTATAATTTTCGTTGGCCGAATTGCGGAACGCGTAGGTGAAAGGCGCGGCGACTTTAGGCGCCGATGACGCCATTGACATCTGAGTGATGCTGAGCCGTTCGCCGACCGGGAATGCCACCCGACATTCGCTTGAGCTGAACGGGCCGACCACCGCAAGCGCGTTCAAGTCCTGCGCGAAATGCTGCACGGCAACCACAGCCTGTTCGGGCTTGCCGCCAGTGTCGAACGTTTGCATCTCCAGCTTCTTGCCGTTGATGCCGCCGGCGGCATTGATCTCTTCCACTGCAATTTCAATCGCCACACCGTTCCGTTTTGCCTGGGTGGCGTAAGGCCCGGTATTGGAAGCGCTGTAACCAAGGATCAGATTCTGCGCGCCGGCAACGCCCGGCATTGCCGCGAGAGCCACCAGCGATAGCGCGGCCAGCGATATCGACAGGCCGAGACGACGTTTCCTCATGTCCTACCCCTTGGATGGCCTTATTTGAACAAGGCAGATTGGCCCTTCTCGACAGATGGCAGCACCGGATTGCCGGGCAAAGGTCCAGTGTTGGCGTGCAATTAGAACCAATCGATTGCTCGAAACGAAATAGCGGCCGGCATATGCGGCCCACCACCTGCTCGATGAAAAGAGCGGTTGTTTGGCGAAGAAAGACCAAGGTGTTGGTCGGTCTCCCTTACGCCTTCAACTTTGCGCCGAACGTCTCAACCAGCAGCCCTGCTGCGGGCGCTCTCGATGCCGACGTAGCCGGTCTGGCCGCGCGGACACCGCGATCCCGGTTGCATACGCGGATGCGAGCATGACCAAAACACCGAAATGTCCGATCGTGTCCCAATCGCTTAGTTGAAAGGGACTGCGCCGCCGACACCTGCGGGGCGGTTCTCTCCCGGCCCTTGAGCGTTTGTGAGATAAGTTCCGAACAGATCGTCGAGGCAGGCGAGCTCTTTCGACGGTCCCGATTTCACGATCTTGCCCAGCGTGAGGACATAGCTACGGTTGCTGCATTCGAGCGCCAAGTGAGTGTTCTGTTCGATTAACAGGATTGAAATGTCCCGAGCATTGAGCTCCGAGACGATGTTAAAGACCTCATCGACGAAGAGCGGACTTAAGCCCAGCGAAGGTTCGTCCAAAAGCATCAGCTTCGGCCGCGCCATAATGGCCCGGCCGATCGCGAGCATCTGCTGCTCGCCTCCGGAAAGGACTGCACCGAGGTAATTTCTTCGCGCCAGCAGATTCGGAAATCTTCGATATATCCAGGCCAGATCTTCGGCGATCCCCTGCCGATCGGTGCGGTGATGTGCGCCCATCAGGAGATTCTCCTCTACGGTGAGCGATATCAATATTTGCCGACCTTCCGGAACGAGAGCCACACCCGAACGCACTCGTCGCGGCGCCGACCACGCGCTCATATCGGCGCCGTCGAAAGTGATCGATCCGCGGGTCATCGGCGAGAGGCCAAGTATGCTGCAGAGTAACGAAGTCTTGCCGGCGCCGTTTGCCCCGATCACGGAAACAACTTCGCCGTGATCGACGGAAACGTCGACTCCGCTGACCGCGCGGACCGGACCGTACTCGACGTGAACGTCGCGGACCTCAAGCAGCAAAGCTTGCCTCCCGCGCGCGACGGCCGGTGCCGAGATAAGCAGCGATCACGGCTTTGTCGGTTTTGACTTCATCGAGAGTCCCTTCGGCGATCTTGCGGCCAAAGTTAAGCACGACGACGTGATCGCAAATGCCACCGATGAAACCAAGATCGTGCTCGATCAGCAAAATTGTCACGTCCAAACCAACGGCACTTTTCAGCGCGCCGAGGAGTTCGCTGCGCTCGGCCGTATTCAGCCCGGCAGTCGGCTCATCGAGCAACAGCAGCTTGGGTTCGGTAACCAAAGCGCGTGCGAGTTCGACTCGCTTCTGCATGCCGTAGGAGAGACCTTCGGCGAGGCGGTCTGCTTCGCGTTGAAGTCCAACCGCATGGATTGCCTTCAACGCCTTATCGACGGCAGCTCGATTGAACCGCGATACCAGGGGCACGAACGTCCCGGCAATGCTGGTACGGTGGTGCTGACCGAGCATCACATTCTCGAGCACCGTAAGGTGCTTCATGAGCCTGAGATTTTGGAAAGTCCGGCCGATCCCGGCGTGCACCCGCTTTGCCAGCGGCACATCTTGAAGCGACCGGCCGTTAAGCAGGATTGAGCCTTCGGTCGGCGAGTAAACTCCACTGAGCAGGTTGAACAACGTCGTTTTGCCGGCTCCGTTGGGGCCGATGAACGCGGTCCGAGAGCCGCGTTTGACATCGATGCTCAGCGACTCGATGACGCAAAGACCGCCGAACCGCAGGCTTAGATCGCAAATTGCGAGCGCGGGGGTGTCCGGTGCCATCAGGCTTTGCCCCAAGCGAAGCGGCGCGTGATGGCGGCCAGGCGGCGCGTGGTCGCGCGCGTCAACACCCCTTCAGGCCGCAAGACCATGAGCACGATCATGATCGCGCCGAAGCCGATGTAGCGCCACTCGCCGCTGGTGCGAAGGAATTCGGGTATCAGCGCGATCGCACTTGCCCCGAGCAACGGCCCCCACCAGGTCTGAACGCCGCCGAGCAGCGCGAACAGCACAGCGTTGGCGCTGAGCATGAAATTGAAGTTCTGTGCCTCGATATAGCTGTAGTGGTGCGCGTAGAGACTGCCCGCGAGGCCGGCGAGGGCGGCGCCAATCACGAGTGCGAGGACTTTGGTGGCAAAAACCTTGACGCCGAATATCGCCGCAGCCCGTTCATCGTTACGGACGGCGGTGAACGCCAAACCGATCCGGGTCGACATCATATAGGCTACACCGCCGACGACTAACAGCGCAGCCAATGTGATTGCATTCAGCCCGAAGTAGCCGACAACGACGTATCCTCTCGCTCCGCCAACGACGTCGAGATTGACGAGTACGGCCGTTACGACTTCGGCGAACGCGAATGTCGCCAAGCTGTAATAGATGCCGTGCATTCGTGCGACTGAGATGGCGACCAACAGTCCGGCGCCGGAGGCGCATAGCATGCCAACGATGACGCATAGGAAAAGTGGCAATCCGATCACCGCGGCAGCGACCGCCGATGCGTAGGCTCCCACGCACATGAAACCGGCGACACCGATATTGAGCTGTCCGGTAGCCAGCGGCACGTAGGCAGCGTAAGCAAGGATGACCGAAATCAGCAGGTTCGCGCTAACTTGCGTGAGATATCCGCTCATCACATTCTCTCGACAGTGCTTATGCGAGCGCCAAGCAATCCGTTTGGCCAGCACAGCAGCAGCGCGAGCAAAGTCCCGTAGACAACGGCGTTGACTGCATCAGAACTGACGTAGGCAATCGAGAACACTTCAATCAGTCCGACCAGAAACCCGCCAATTACCGGACCCCAGAGGCTTCCCATCCCGCCAAGAACCATCGCCGCCAAACCTTTGGCGGCCACTTCCTGACCCATGTACCAAGCGACTTGCTGGTAGTTGAGCGCGAACAAGATGCCGCCGACTGCCGCAAATATCCCGGTGATGACGTAGATGCTCGACACCGTCCTGTTGACATTGATGCCTAAAGTTTCTGCCGTTCTCGGATTCTCAGCGATGCCGCGAATGCTGCGTCCAAGTTTCGTCCGCTTCAGCATCAGCGACATTATCGCCGCCCCAACCAATGCGATGACTAAACCCAACAGTTGCGGCGCACTGATGAACAGGCCCGCCAGATGCAGATCGGTAAGCTTGAACGGACTCGGAACTCGCATTGACTCCGAGCCGAAACGCATGATGGCCGAATTCTCGAGCACAATAAGAAAGCCGATCGAACTGACGAGCGGAATAAATGGCGACGAAAGTCGCAGCCAACGGTAGGTAAAACGCTCGATCACCAGCGAAACGACGGTGATTGCCGCTATCGTGAGGACGAAGGCAATCGACCAGTGGAAGCCGGCCTTAAGCAAGCCGTAACTGAGGACGCCGCCGAGCATGAAGAGCCCGGGAACGCTGAAGTTGAGGAAGTTCAGCATTCCAATCGTTAATGAGAACGCGACGCCCACCAGTGCATAGATGCTTCCGAGCATCAGGCCGTTGATGAGCTGTTGCTCAATCACGCCGGACCCCTCCCAGTTTCCCGCGCCTCCTAGATATTTCAATCAAGTGTGCCGTAAGGGTACCAAAGCAAAAGAACCAGTTGCTGGCGCCGGTTGGTACAGGTTCCTAGGCGCAAAGTACCTGGGCGATCTTTCGGGTAGCTGCGACGAGCGCCCGCTCGTCTACCGCCGTATAACCGAGAACTAATGCATTGCTGCTGCGGCGATCGGCGTAAAAGCTCGACAGTGGAGGCGCGATTACGCCACAGGTGGCGGTGCGTTGAGACGCCGCCTCGTCCGTCAATCGTTCGCTGACTTCGGGTGTGAAGTAACCTAGCAAATGCATGCCTGCCGTATTTGGGCGCACTGTCATGATTTTGGACAGATGCTTCTCCGCCGCTTCGACTAAAGCTGCTTGTCGACTGCGGTAAATCGATCGCATCCGGCGGACGTGCGCCGAGAAGAAGCCTTCGCGTATAAACGTATCGACGATGGGTTGCGGAAGGATCGGTGGCTCCGGCAAAAGATCGAAACCTATCCGGGCGAGTGAAAAGCGGTCGGCAATGCGCGAGGGAACAATCAGATACCCGAGCCGCAACGATGGGAACAACACCCTCGAGAACGTGCCGACGTAGACAACGCGTTCGCCGCCATCAAGACTTCGCAACGCTGCGGGCGGATGACCGGAATAGCGAAATTCGTTTTCATAGTCGGTCTCGATGATCCAGCAGTCGGATTGATCCGCAAACGTGAGCAAATCGAGCCGTCGCTGGAGCGACATCGTCACACCCAGAGGATACTGATGCGATGGCGACACCACGATCATGCGCGGCCGGGTTCCCGTCTTGACGCCCTCGGTCAGCGATAAACCTTCGGCGTCTACCGGTACCGGAACGACGAAAGCGTCAGCCGCAGAAAGAACACTGCGCAATCCGGGGTAACCAGGGTCTTCGACCCAGACCGGCTCGTGCAGATCAAGCAGTAGCCGCGCAGTCATATCGATGCCATTTTGCGCACCGGTCGTGATGATCACGTCTTCGGGGCGACATTCGATCATTCGTGACGTACGCAGATAGTCGCAAATCGTCTCGCGCAAGGGGCCGTAACCGCGGGGATCGGCCTGCGTCAGCAACGACCGCGACGGCGAGTGCCAAATGCGGGCCACTTTTTCCCACGTCTCGAACGGAAATAACGAAACGTCGGGGAGCCCGGGCGCAAACGCCTTATATGGCTCGCGCCCCGGCGGAGTCGCCAAGGTGAGAAGATGGCCTCGACGGGAAAGCTCGAGAGCGCACGCTGCGGTCGATCGCGCCGAGCCCAAGCCGACGGGCATCGTAACGTCGTCGGGGAGCATGTCGGCAACGTATGTCCCCGAGCCGATCCGGCCTTCGAGATAACCCTCGGCAATCAACTGTTCGAAGGCGCCGAGCACCGTGTTACGCGAGCAGCCAAGTTCTTCGGCAAGGAGGCGCGTCGCCGGCAACCGCATGCCCGGGGGCAAACGGGCGCTGATGATGGCTTGCCGTAATTGCTGATGAAGTTGGCGCCAAAGCGAAATGGGCGACCGCGCATCCAGCCAAAAGTCGACGAACACGGCAAAGCTGGCGCGCTTCCGGCGCCCCTTAAAATTATCGGCACCCCGTCGTCGCGGACCGCTGTGCGAATCTTCATGCACTTCGTTTGCCGCAACAAGATCATAGAGGTCTTCGGCCTCGGCCTTGTTCGGCAATAGCGGCGCCGAGGGCGGACTTGGCCGTCGTCCGCTTTGCAATTTTACGCGCTTGGAGCGCACACGATCTCGAACGATACGCGACACCAATTTCCCTTCTTAATACGCTTTCAAATTTTCAAATTTTCTGATTCCACTGTGTATTATTCACCCATTTCGTCAAGGGGCGGCGGCACGTCGTGCTGGTGTGGATGGATGAACGACCGTCAATCGTCAGGGCGGCGACAGGGACCGGTCGTCGCTGACGTCACTTAAATACAGTCTATTGCCGCGAAATTGCCCTGTTGGGTGATCCTACCGATTGTAACCGCTCTGGCCGACGCCGCCCGCTCTGTTGGCCGTTTACTAAGTCAGAGAAATTATGGCGTCTAAAAAAGCAACATATCGAAAGCGACGTTGCATGTCTGCTCTCTCAAAGTTTCGAGGAAACTCCGAAATTCTCTGCCGGTCAACGGCCGTGACGCACTGTCTTGTTCGCCTGTAACGTGCGCACGTCGCTCGCATCGCGAAGCGGTCCGATTAAGCTATCGACAGATCAGAAGTTCAGCACACGCCAGATGTGCCTGCGACAAACCAAATCGCGAAAAATTCTGGACACCCGGCAAACGACTCCATTAAGTAGGGCCTCTTCATTTGGAATTTCCTGCTCAAGCGCCCGCCCGAACCAACGGAGACCGCATGCGGATCGCGCAAATATCGCCGCTCACCGAAGCGGTTCCGCCCAAATTGTACGGCGGTACCGAACGGGTGATTTCGTGGTTGACGGAGGAGCTTGTCGCGCAGGGTCACGATGTCACGCTGTTCGCCAGCGGCGATTCCATTACCTCGGCGCGGCTCGAAGCAATCTGGCCGCGGGCGCTTCGGCTCGATAGTTCGATCCGTGATCCCTACGCGCTTCACATGACCATGCTCGAACAAGTGGGAAGAATTGCGAGCGAGTTCGACATTCTGCATTTCCACCTGGATTATTTTCCGTTTTCGCTGTTCTCCCGACAGTCGACTCCGTTCGTCACGACGTTGCATGGCCGGCTGGATCTGCCGGAGCATCAACCGATGTTCAACACATTCGCGTCGGTACCGGTGATTTCGATTTCCAATTCGCAGCGCCGGCCGGTGCCGCAAGCCAATTGGGTCAAGACCGTTTATCACGGCGCGCCGCCGCTGCTGCTGACCCCGCAGCCGACAAAGCCCAGCTATCTCGCATTTCTCGGGCGCGTTTCGCCGGAGAAGGGCCTGGATCGGGCGGTACGTATCGCCGAGCAAGTTGGCCTGCCGCTCAAAGTCGCCGCCAAGATCGACCGGGCCGACCGCGATTATTTCGAAGAGCAAATCAAACCGCTGATGAGCTTGCCATTCGTCGATTATGTCGGCGAGATCAACGATGTGCAGAAGCCGAACTTCCTGGGTGGAGCGATTACGCTTTTGGTGCCGATCGACTGGCCGGAGCCGTTTGGGCTGGTGATGATCGAGGCCATGGCCTGTGGCACGCCGGTGATCGCTTTCAATTGTGGTTCGGTGCCTGAAATCATTGACGATGGCGTGAGCGGATTTATTGTCGAAGACGAGACCGGCGCAATCGCCGCAATGAAGCGAATCTCCACGTTATCGCGGCAAAAAGTGCGGATGCGCTTCGAACAGCGATTTACCGCACGCCGTATGGCCGAGGAATATCTGGCCGTTTATCGCGGTCTCGTCGAGCAGGCCGCGCCGCAATCGCGCGTCGCGAGGGCATGACCCGCATATTCGCATCTGACGCAACCATAAAACGACAAACCTGCGAAGGCAGGAGCTTGCGCGCTTTAACAGGAATGAGGCCATGCTCGACGCCATTGAACTTCTCACCACCTGAAGGCGCACTTCGGCCTTGGCGTTTCATCGTGTTTGAAGGTGTGCGCGGCTCGGCGCCGGCGCCACAGTTGCGACCGCGCACCGCGCCAACATTCCGGACGCCAATCCCGAAGCGAGGCGGAACGCAGGCGTCTGGCGCGTGCTCCGCTGGTTATCGCGGTGGTCATTCGTGCAGGACTAGGCGGGACCATACCGGAATGGGAGGAAGTGTTGAGCCCGAAATCCTCCGTTCCTCAGTCGCTAAATCTGTCTTCACAGGCGCTGATGTCGGACAGGCGCGCCCCAAGAGATTCGAACTCCTGACCCCAGATTCAGGGTCTGCGGCTGGCCAAGTTTCAAAACATCCGAGACGGGGAATCAAGCGGAGCACTGGCGCGGGCTCGCGCGAAATTGGAAAGGCTGAAAGTGCCTTAGCGGCCTACCTCAACGAAAAACTCACCCCGCGGGTAAAGGACTCCGACCCGGCTTCCATCGATATTGCAACCGTAATTGCGATCTATGCGGAGGACGGCACCAGGGCAGGGGCGATATGTGGAGCTGCGCTCCAGCCAACTGTTGGACATGGTTGGATTGATCCTGCAGAGGGGATTTTCAACCGCCGGACCGCAGGCATGAAAAAGACCAAGAAACGGCAGCCGTCCATCAGGATGCCGCCGCGGCTCTTGTCACATGTGCGACGTTGGGTCCGGCTTGGAATTGCGAATGACTTTTTGATCGAATGGAATGGGGAGCCCGTCAAACGCGTAAACAAAGCGTTTCGCTCGGCGCGAAAGGCTGCCGGGCTCGGACCCGAAGTCACTCCGCACACGCTTCGACATACCGCCATTACTTGGCAAGCGCAGCTTGGTGTGCCGCCCCACGAAATCTGCGGCTTCTTCGGAATTACGATGGACGTGTTTGAGCGGGTTTATGGCCACCACCACCCCGACTATCAGGCGAAAGCGGTGAATGCATTAAGCCGCTTCCGACAGAGACCCGACAGATATACCGAAACCGAACGTGAACAAGCGACGGCGAACGTCATCAAACTCCACAGAAAACATTGAATAATTTGGTGGCCTCACTCGTTCGGGACGAGGGGGTCGCAGATTCAAATCCTGCCACTCCGACCATTCAACAAAGTCGCCCGCTCGATCCACGCCTTAATGACTTGCGGCGGCGAAATCCTGGGTCACTGTCGATTTGACGACCCGCGCCTTGCGCGTGGTGCCCGGCGTATTGCGGCTCCTCCCGACGAAGCGCGGCACGCCAGCCGTCACCACCGCGCCGATCGCGGCGATGTCGCCATGCTTGATCGAGGCGAGCGCGGTTTTTTGCGTGCCGCCGTCGGGCGCGTCGATCAGCACGATGTCGGCTGATTTGCCGGCGGCGAGGTAGCCGGAATCGATGCCGTAGATGCGCGCATTGTTGCCGGTTGCCGCGCAGATGAAACGCTCCGGCGGCATGTCGGTCAGGCTCGCGCAATGCGCGATGATGTAGAGCATGCCGAGCGGCATGATGCCGGAACCGGTCGGCGTGTCGGTGGCGATGATAAAGCGGTCGAAGGCGCCAAGCTTATCGGCGAGCCGCGCGCACAACAGCGCCGTGCGCAGGTTGCCGGCGGTGCAAACCTGCAGCGCAATCTCGCTTTCCTTGATCACCCGCTCGAAATCGGCGTCCGGCATTGCGGTGGGTCCGCCGTTGATATGAAACGAAACGTGCGGATGCATGGCGAGCAGATGATCGCCGGTGATCGCGCCGGAGCCGGGTATCGACGAGCCGCCGGTGTGGCAGGTGGTGATCAGGCCGGCGGCTTTCGCATCACGCACCAGCGGCACGTAATCGTAGGCGGTCTTGACCGCGCCAAAGCCGGCTTTGGCGAGCTTGACCCCTTCGCCCGCCAATTCCTGAAAGTCGGCGGCGGTCAGGCCCGGCTCGAGGATCACCGAGCCCGCAATCACCTTCATGCCGCCCGGCCGGTAGCTGGCGAAGCAGCGCTGGGCGGCGATCGCCAGCGCCTTGACGCCGTCGGGATCGCTTGGGCGGCCCGGCACATGGATCTCGGAGGCGGAGATGGCGGTGGTGGTGCCGCCATGCAGATAGCTTTCCAGGTAGCCAACGGTGCGCTGCCGCGGCGTGTAGTCGCCGAAGGTGATGTGCACGTGCGAATCGATGAGGCCCGGGATCGCGGTCATGCCGCCGGCGTCGATCACGACGTCGGCGCTTTCGACATCCTTCGCCGCGGCGGAGCCGACTGCCACAAGCGTGTCGCCGTCGCTGACGATTGTGTCGCCGGCGAGCAACGGGTTGCGCCAGTCGCCGGAAACGATCTGCCCGAGATTGATGATGGCGATTTTCACCGCGGCGCTCCGGCGTCAGTGCTCGGCGTTGCTCAGTTCGCTCCGTAGATCGTAGGTCGACAGGAGCTGCTCGACCAGCCCGGTGGCGTTGGCCCAGTCGAAGGTTCGGAGGCTGTGTCCGCAGGTGACGAAGCGGGCGCCGGCGTAGAACATTTCATATTGCGTGTGCCGCGACCCGAATTCCGAGCCGATCGCGTCCCACGCCGCCTTCAAAACCTTCACCTTGCCTTCCGGGCTCATTGCGGCGGAGCGTTGGCTCTTGTCGATGATCGCCGCCAATTCGGGATTGCGGAAATCCTCGATCGAGGAGGGCAGCATGATCAGCGCGCCGCCGGCGAGATCGCGAATGGTCTGCACGACCTTGGGGTAGAGGTCCTGGGTCAGGACTTGCGCCGAATACATGAAATGCTTGTTCGGCACATACCATTCGCCGTCTTGCGAGCCGGAGGCTTCCATGCCCGACATCATCGCATCGACCATGCCGACTTGGGCGGCAAGCATCCCCAGTTGTTCGGCCACCGGCGGCATTTTGGTGGTGCCGATCGCCTCGGTGACGCGATGGGCGATGCCGGCGAGGAAGGCGATCTTCACCGATAGCCGGATTTGCGACTGATAGTTCTGATATACGTGCCCGTGCGTGTCGTGGAATTGCGCACGGCACATGTCGGGATCGCGATAAACGAATACCCGATCCCACGACACCTTCACGTCGTCGAAATACATCAGGGCGTCGTTCTCATCGAAGCGCGAGGAGAGCGGATTGTCGTAAACCGATACGGCGTGCGCTTCATAGGACTTGCGCGAGAGAACGCGCAGGCCCTTGGCATTCATCGGCACCGCGCAGGAAAATGCCAGGGCCTCTTCGCCCGGCTTGAGCGGTTGCAGATTGGCGACGAACACTTCGTTGGCCATGATCGAGGATGTGCCGAGCATCTTGGCGCCGCGAATGGTGATGCCGGTGGAGTCCTCGTCGACGACGCGCGCGACCAGATCCTCCGCCTGTTCGCCCCACGCCTTGCCGCGCTCGGCCTGCGGATTGATGATGACATAGGTCAGGAACAAGTCGCTGGTGCTGGCATAGTCGAAATAATCGGCGAACGCCTTGGCGCGTTCGACGCTGTGCTTGCGAAAGATATCGAGACTCATCCGCTGTCCGACCAGGGCCGAGGCCAAATGGTCCGGCGAGCGGCCGAGAAAACCGCACGACAGCGCCGCCCACGCTTGTAGCGCTTTGCGCCGCTGCACCATCTCCTCGTAGCTGCGCGGCATCTGCCAAGCGCGACTGACGCGCCGGTTCGAACCGTTCGGCTGGAAGGTCATGAATTCGAGATTGTCGGGATGCGCCTGAAAATCGTAGAGCGCGGCGGCGGAGTGTATGGCGTTACGGAACGCGGGGTGTGTGGTGACGTCGCCGACCGCCTTGCCGTCGAGAAAGACGGTGCGGCCGTCCTTGAGCGACTTGATGTGGTCGGCTCCGGCTTTGCAATCGCTCATCGTCCGCTTCCTTCACGTCACTCTGGTATCGGCCGCCGTCAGGTCAGGCCGTCAGTTCCTTTGATGTCGTGCGCCGAAAGCCCGCCGACGCGGTGGTTCGGCCGGCCGCGGCTCGCGTAAGCGCAGATCACGGCGATCTCGTCGGGCAACGGTGCATCGTGAAGCGTGATGCTGATGCCGTCATAATGCGAACGGACATAGAGCGCATCTTTGTGCGCGAGAGGCACGTCGATAGTCGCGCCCGGCGATGCGATCTTGGTGAACGATGAAATCCACGCTTTGCCGCCGCCTGCCGCCTCGCGCATGACGTTGCCGTAAACCGTCGTCAGCATGGCGTTGCCGTGTTCCTGCTCGCCGGCAATGCCGATCACCGCCGCCTTGCCGTAGCTTACCGGTTGGTACGGCGCCAGCAGCGCGACCGCGATGGCGCAGATTTCGCGCCCGATCGCTTCGCTCGCCTTCACCAGCGGTGAAAGGTCCTCGACATATTTGCCGGCGAACGGATTTTGCACGATGGCGACTGCGGCCGATTTTCGCAGCGGCGGTTCGGTGCGGCGGCCGGACAAGCTGCGTACTTCATCGACGAAGGTGAGGATGCGCTTGATTTCCATGGCTTTCCCCTGCCGCCAAATGAGGCAGATGGCCCGTATTTACTTCGATAATTGCCTAACTAACGAAGCTTTTCAAGTTTGTCATCCGATGTTAGCCTTCACGGTTCGGCGCGGGATGGC
>DATKRE010000068.1:0-21203 GCA_035532335.1 Xanthobacteraceae bacterium
GAACGTTGCGATAATTATATGGGTCCGTCGAAAGTTCCATTTAATCAGGAAGTTTTCCGATCAGGAAGTCTTTCAATCAGGAAGCTTGATGTCTTCATGCGGAAATAAATGATTGAAAACGATGATTCCGACGATCGATAGGTTCAGCTTTCCTGGGTTGCCAGCAATCACCAGCGAACATACTCGCAAAAAAGATGAAACCCATCACAATGATAGCAGCGACCGGCAACAAATTTCCGATCGACATGGTGTGTGCCATTTTTAAAGTATAGCCGCGATCAATTACGGCGACGTTGATCTGAATCAATTTGAAAGATGTATTCTCACGTAGCTACAAAAACTGATGGCATAGGCATTAAGAGATTACTCAAGATTGGCTTGCGGCGAGTTCGCCAAGTTGCTTGTTTTGCCACCGGCTAATTCTAACATTCGCTTCCGTATTCGGCAGCTTCTCATGCGAATGTTAGAATCAAAAGGACCACTAGGTGGGTGGCGAATGTTAAATCCGCTCCACTAGTGCCGCCGATTTGAAATTCCTGCATCGGCCGCCGCAAGCTTGGTCAGGAATTTCAAACCGAAAAACGGCACTAGAATCATAGAGCTGCTGGTGCCCTTTGGTTTTCGAAGCTCGTGTTAGAAGATGCCGCGATGTATCACGAACTTCGAAAACCGGGCACTAGTTCGGTCGCGGACGCGACCGGCAATTGGGTCGATACCCTCGCACCGGTCTGGTCTCGTCCATACTTGCGGCTGGCGCGGCTCGATCGCCCCATCGGCTCGTGGCTTCTACTGTTGCCCTGCTGGTGGTCGGCAGCGCTCGCCGCCGTCGCCGCGCATAGAGCGGCACCGGACCTCGTTCACCTCGCATTGTTTTTGGTCGGCGCCTTCGCCATGCGTGGAGCCGGCTGCACTTGGAACGATATCGTCGACCGCGACCTCGATCGCAGCGTCGAACGCACGCGTTCGCGGCCGATACCTTCCGGCCAAGTCAGCACATTAAAAGCTGGCCTGTTTCTCGTGCTGCAAGCCTTGGTGGGGCTAACCGTGCTCCTTTCATTCAATGCCTTCACCGTCGCGCTCGGCCTTTGTTCACTCGCGATCGTGGCGATCTATCCGTTCATGAAGCGCATCACCTATTGGCCACAGATCGTGCTGGGGCTGGCCTTCTCCTGGGGCGCACTGATGGGCTGGGCGGCGGCGTTCGGTCGGCTCGATGCGCCGGCGCTGCTCCTTTATGCCGGTTCGATCTCCTGGGTGATCGGTTACGATACGATCTACGCCCATCAGGATCGCGAGGACGACGCCCTTATCGGCATCAAGTCGACGGCGCTTTTATTCGGCGAACGCACCAAGCTGATGCTGGCCTTATTCTATGGGCTTGCCGTCGTCCTCATCGGAGCGGCCGGGTTCACCGCCGGAGCTGGCGTTATCTTTTGGCTGTTCCTGGCCGCATTCGCCGGGCATTTGGCATGGCAGATCGTCCGGCTCGATATCGCCGACCCGGACCGCTGCCTGGCGTTGTTCAGGTCCGACCGGGACGCCGGTTTGATCCTATTTGCCGGTCTGCTGCTCGACGCGGCTATCCGCGCACTCGCCTAAGCCGATTTAATTCCGGGCGATAATTTCGCGCTCGCTGCGATAGATCGCCGCCTCAAGTGGCAACTTGGCGGCACGCCGCCGCATGCGGATTGAGGGACGGCGTCGGGCAATCGCGCTGCGACGCCGGCGGCGCCAGGTCGGCGCTTCGATACGGACTGCGCCCATGCGCGCGAAGGGTTCGCGCAAGGTCCCGTCACTTTCCCCGACCAGCAGTGGCAGGCCGAGAACGCGGCCCCAAGACTGCCATTCGACCACGATCTCATCGTTCGCATCTGACGAGAACAGCAGCAGCGACAGTGACGGATCGGCATGCTCAAGCATCACTGAAATCGCGCTCGGCGGCTCGTCTTGCTTTCCGGTCAGACGAATAGCTACGCCGCGAAACCCGGCGACCGGCAAGTTCAGCGCCATGCGCATGCCGCGCACGGAGCGCCGCACGACCACACGCTCGCGATGAAGATCGACCACCCGCCGACATTCGTCAGCCGCCTCATCGGCAGCCTCGAAACGCACAGGCAAAGAGAAGGGGTCGAGCCGCCCTGCGCGGCTCGACCCGGCAGCGATCCTGCCGGCTTCCATTTAACGCCTCGAAACTCGAACTCCCGCCAGGCTGTTGCCGCCCGGTTGCCGCGAACATGCCACGATGCCGTCGTTATCGGCTTAAGAACCTCGGTTAAAAGGCCGTATCGCATCTACCAATGAGGCACATGATTGACGAGGCGTTGCTTTTGCCGCCCGCAATTTGCCTACCGCGTTGCTAACGGGCGCCGGTTGGCGGTTGAATCGCATGCGTGACGGCCACATCTTGACCTTGTGTGTCCACGCATGTGCGCTTAAACCGCCTTCAGATGTCCTCTCTCCTCGATCAAACCGACCTCATCGATCTTGCCGAACGTCTCGTCAGCGCCGCCAAACGGGCCGGCGCGGATCAGTCCGACGCGCTCGCGATCCGCTCAGTGTCGCTATCGGTCGAGGTGCGCGACGGCGCCGTAGAGGAGTCGCAGCGTTCCGAGGGGGACGATCTTGGCTTGCGCGTCATTGTCGGCCGTAAGCAGGCCGTGGTTTCGACCAACGATCTTAAGAGCGAAGGTTTCGAGGCACTCGCCGAGCGCGCGGTCGCCATGGCACGCGTAGCGCCGGACGATCGCTTCGCCGGCCTCGCCGACCCGAAACTGCTGGCGGACACCTTCCCCGCTCTTGATCTTCTCGATCCCCAGATGCCGGATGTCGAAGCGCTGGAAGGGTTGGCGCGCGACGCCGAGGCGGCGGGCTTGGCGGTTGGCGGTGTCACCAAATCGGGCGGAGCTTCGGCCTCGGCCGGCATCGGCGGCTTTGTTTTGGCGACCAGCCATGGCTTTCGCGGCGCAACCATCGGGTCTCGGCACGGCATCTCGATGACGGCGATCGCCGGTGACGGCACCGGCATGGAGCGGGACTACGATTTTTCCTCCACGCTGCACGCCGCCGATCTCGAACGTGCGGCGGTGATCGGGCAACGGGCCGGCGAGCGCGCGATCAAACGGCTGAACCCGCGCAAGGTCACAACGCGTCGCGTGACGGTCGTATTTGACTCTCGAATCTCCGGCTCGCTGGTGGGTCACGTCGCCAGTGCTGCCAACGGTGCCGCGATCGCGCGCAAAACCAGCTTTTTGCGCGAGAAGCTTGGCGAAACGGTTTTTGCGCCGGGCATCAACATCATCGACGATCCGTTGCGGCCGCGCGGGCTGCGCTCACGCCCGTTCGACGCCGAAGGACTTCCGGGCCGCCGACGCAATCTCGTCGAGAACGGCGTATTGAAGACTTGGCTGCTCGACTGCGCGACCGCCCGTGAGCTCGGTCTGGAAACGACCGGTCATGCCCAGCGCGGTGTCTCCTCGACGCCCTCTCCCGGCGCCAGCAATCTGCATCTCGAACCCGGCAGCAAGACGCCCGCCGAGCTTATCGCCGATATCGAAGACGGCTTTTACGTCACCGATATGATCGGCATGGGCGTCAATCTGGTAACCGGGGATTATAGCCGTGGCGCCTCCGGATTCTGGATCGAACACGGCGAATGCACCTATCCGGTGAGCGAAGTCACCATCGCCGGGCATCTTTCCGAAATGTTCGCCGGTCTCATCCCCGCGAACGATCTGGTCTTTCGCTACGGCATAAACGCGCCGACCTTGCGCCTTGAAAGCATGACCGTTGCCGGCCACTGAGGTCGTCGATCCGGCCAACGCTGCCGCGGAACTTGCCGCCTGCGTGCGTGACGCCGGCATGCTCGCGCTGAAAATGTTCAAGAGCCCGATCAAGTCGTGGACCAAGGCGGGATCGTCGCCGGTCAGCGAAGCGGATATCGCGGTCGACCGATTGTTGCACGAGCGGCTCATGAGCCTACACCCAGGCTTCGGTTGGCTGTCCGAGGAAAGTGTCGACGACGACGCGCGGCTGGCCGCGCGCTTTGTCTGGATCGTCGACCCAATCGACGGCACGCGCGCTTATTTGGCCGGCCTGCCGGACTGGACTATCTCGGTCGCATTGGTCGAAAGCGGCCGCCCGGTCGCGGCTTGTCTGTACGCGCCGGTCACCGACGAGCTCTTCATCGCATCCATCCACAACGACGCCACCCGCAACGGCGCTGCCATGGCCGCTACGCCGGGGACCTCGCTCGCCGACACCCGCATCGCCGGCCCAAAGGGCTTGCTGGAGCGCTTCGCGGCGCTCGCCCCGCCCTTCACCGTCGAGCCACGGGTGCATTCGCTTGCGCTTCGCTTCGCCCGCGTCGCGCAGGGAGCGATTGATGTTGCAATCGCCGGCGTCGATAGCCACGATTGGGACCTTGCTGCAGCTGATCTTTTGGTGCACGAAGCTGGCGGCTTGCTTACGTCCTTCGCCGGGCGCGCGGTGATCTATAATCAGCCTGTACCGCGGCATGGGATGCTCGTCGCTTCCGGCCGGGACAGGCACGCGACGATGATCGAACTTCTCAGGGATGAACGCCTCGCGTCTTGATCAAACCTCAATAGCGCGGAGCGAGTGCTATGCCCGACGTCCCCAAGCAGTCAGGAAATCAACTGCTCCATCTCGTCTTCGGCGGCGAATTAAGTGACGTCGCGAGCAGCGAGTTTAAAAATCTCGACAAACTCGACATCGTCGGCGTTTTTCCAAACTACGCGAGCGCATATTCGGCCTGGAAGGCGAAGGCGCAGGGCACCGTCGACAATGCCGAGATGCGCTATTTCATTGTCCACCTGCATCGATTGCTCGATCCGGAAACGCCGGCGCGATGAGAATATGCTATGCAGAAATACTTGTGCGACAACGCAGAAGCACTTGTGCGACAACGCAGAAGCACTTGGGCGACAACGCAGAAGCACTTGGACGACAACGCAGAAGCACTTAGGCGACAACGATGAAACCGGCTGAACGTGGCGATGCACGGCGCAGCTAACGCCGCCAAGCAGCCGCAGCGAGGAGATTAAGCGTGCGCGATCGGTTGCCGCTCGCGCTGCGATTCTACCGGGTCGCTTCGCTGGCCGTTGCTTCGCCGGTGGCATCACGGCTTTTGGCTTGGCGACTCAAGCGGGGAAAAGAAAATCCAGCTCGCCTTGGCGAACGTTACGGCAAGGCGAATTTGCCGCGTCCACCCGGACCGCTGATTTGGTTGCACGGCGCCAGCGTCGGCGAAATGTTGGCCGTGATACCGCTCATCGAACGGCTTCGTGCCAAGGACTTTGCAGTTCTGGTGACTTCGGGCACGGTCACCTCGGCCGCCATTGCCCAACAGCGTCTGCCGGCCGGGGTCGTGCACCAATTTATCCCGCTCGATGCACCGCGATTTGTTGACCGCTTCCTCGATCACTGGCGGCCCAACCTTGCGCTGTTCGTCGAATCCGACCTTTGGCCCAATTTAATCCTTGGCTGCGCCGACCGCGGCGTTCCAATCATCCTGGTGAATGGCCGCGTGTCGGAGCGGTCATTCAGCCGCTGGCGGCTTCAACCCGGCCTGATCACGGCGCTGCTGCGGCGGTTCGATCTCTGCCTGGCACAATCCAACGCCGACGCGGATCGTTTCGGCCGACTTGGCGCGCCGCGCATCAGCAGCATCGGCAATCTGAAGCTCGATGTGCCTGCGCCACCCGTCGATCTGCCGACGCTGCGCAAATTCAAAGCAATCATTGATGCACGCGTGGTGATTGCCGCCGCTTCTACCCACGAGGGCGAGGAAACGGTCGTCCTCGATGCTCATCGTCAGCTACGCGGGAATTGCCCGTCACTTTTGACGATCATCGCACCACGCCACCCGGAACGCGGCGCGGGAATAGCGGAAGCGGCAAAAGCCGCCGGGTTTTCGGTGGCGCTGCGCTCGCGCGACGACATACCGAAGCCGGATGACGACATTTTCGTCGCCGATACGCTGGGCGAATTGGGGCTGATCTATCGGCTGGCACCTGCGGTGTTCATGGGCGGATCGCTCGCGAGCCACGGCGGCCAAAACCCGATCGAAGCAATCAGGCTCGGCGCTGCCGTGGTGCATGGTCCGCACGTTTGGAACTTCGCCGAGATTTATGGCGCGCTCGATGCAGCCAACGGCGCCGAACTGGTTGCCGATGCGGCAGGGCTGATGGCTTGTTTGCGCGGCTGGCTTGCCAACCCGGCGGCGCGCAAGACGCTCGCGGATGCGGGCGCAGTGACGGTCGGCAAACTCGGTGGCGCGCTCGAACGGACCATGGCCGCGCTTGAGCCTTACCTGATGCAGCTTCGGCTTGAGCAAAGAGTGTCGTGATGCGGGAGCCCGCCTTTTGGTGGCGGCCCGGCAGCGGCGGCCTGTTAAGCCCACTCGCCGGCATCTACGGAGCGGTCGCGGCGTTGCGCATGCGGGCGCCGGGTCGAAGCGTCGGTGTACCGGTTATCTGCCTTGGCAATCTCACCGTCGGTGGCGCCGGTAAGACACCGGCGGCACTGGCCGTGGCGCACCTTCTTCTGACTGCGAGCGAACGCCCATTCTTCCTGAGCCGCGGCTACGGCGGACAATCGGCGGGGCCGCTGCGCGTCGACCCGGTCGTCCACTCCGCCGCCATGGTCGGCGACGAGCCGCTCCTGCTCGCGCGGCTGGCTCCAACGATTGTGGCCCGCGACCGGCTAAAAGGCGCCGAGGCCGCTCGCCGTGGCGGCGCAACCGTCATCGTGATGGATGACGGTTTCCAAAACCCGGCACTCGCCAAGGATCTGGCAATCTTGATGGTCGACGGCCGGCGCGGCATCGGCAATGGACGCACAATTCCGGCCGGTCCATTGCGGGCGCCCCTGGAGACGCAAGTCGCGCGCGCACAGGCGGTGGTTTTTGTCGGGCAGCCGGTCGGTCTTAAGAGTTTGGAGGAGCGCGCGCGGCACTACGGCGCAGCGATTTTCCATGGTCGTCTCGAGCCCGACCGGCAAATCCTGGCGGCGCTGAGCGGCCGCAAGGTCCTCGCTTTCGCCGGGATTGGCAATCCGGAAAAATTCTTCACGACGCTGACCGACGCCGGAATCGAGGTTGCCGCACAGGCAAGTTTCCCCGACCATCATCGTTACACGGCTCACGAATCGCAGTCGCTGTTGGCGCAAGCCGATGCGGCTAGTCTCATGCTCCTCACCACGGAAAAGGATCTGGCGCGGCTGGGCAGCGACCCGAACCTGTCATCGCTCGCGGCGCGCGCGGGCGCGTTGCCGGTGCGCCTCGTCATCGAACAGGCTGACACTTTCCGCGCCCTGGTGCTCAACGCCGGGCGGCGGCGATTGGAGACCGCTGCGGATTTGAAGTCGCAAAATTCGGCTTAAACCTTGCGGGCGTAAGGCGTGCTATGCCGCTGCAGCACCGCCTCCGGCGTGGCATAGGCCTCCTGCAGGTCGACACTCCAATAGCGGAGCTCTTCGAGCGGTATCGACACGCCTGTGACCGCACAACGCACGAAGCCTCCGGGCCGCACGACGCGGAAATCGCCATCAAGGTATTTGACGTCGGCCTCGCCGGGTACCGGGGAGGGACGATCGGTGCGATTGAGCAACGGGAACCTCCGTGGCGGTAGACTTTGCAGACGCCCTTGCAACCGGAAGATAATCACTCTTGGGGTGGAAAACCAAGCGCCGCCCAAGTGGGGCGGCGCTCGAAACCCAGAGGTGCCGGCCAGACTAGCAGCGATGCCAGCGGCACCAGTTGTGCCGATGACGACAGTGCCAGCCGCAATAAACCGGAACGACGTGACCGGAAGTTGCCTCGCTGGCTGCTCGCGCCGGCAGTGAAGACGCTGGCGCAGCAAAAGAAACTCCCGGCACCGCCGCGAAAGCCAACGCCACAATCGCCGCCGCAAATACCGTCCGAATCATGCTTGTTCTCCTGAAGAGATTCCCTCGTCGCCCAATCGACAATTCAAATGCTCGATTGCGGTTCCGCGGCGGCGCAATTTGTCGCTCAATGAACAAACCGACAGCTTAAGACGAAAAAAATCCGACCAACGACGAAACGAATGGACTCGATTTTGCCGATTTGGCCGCGACCGCACTAAAAAAGGTTGCCTTGTCCCGGGTCGCTTCCGCGACGCGTACGCCGTCGCACCGGTGCGGCACTCGGCGCGGCAGACGCTTGCACCACCTCGGCGCGCGCGCCGACATGTCCGTCGGCAAACTCGACATCGATGGGCATGCCAACCGTCACGCCCGCCGCAGCGCGCAGCGGACGCCCGGCACGATCGCGCACCAATGCAAAGCCGCGCGCCAACACGCCGCGATACGAGAATGCGGCCAGAAGCTGGGTATCACGCTCGTAGCGAGCAAATCGCGCGTCGAGAACCGCGTCGATCGCCCGCCCGGCACGGGTTGCCAACACGGCGACACGCTCGCGCTCGCGCGTAATTCGGGCACGGTGCATCTCGATATTTGCGGTCGCGCTCGCCCGCAGGCGCGTCGCAATCCCCGCATAACGATCGCGACGGCGCTCAACTTGTGTGCGCAACAAGTGCGGACTGAGCCTGACCCCGATCCGGGCAAACCCGACGCGGTGTACGTGCGCGTTGGCGCGCAAAGCGCGCGATAGTCCGGCAGCGGCATGGTCGAGCCGCTGCCGCGGCACCGCCACGACATCCTCGGGTTTCAACAGGGCGCGAGCGGCTGAGCGCACCTCGTTCCGGCGCGCCTCTTGGTTACGCCGCCAGCAAACGAACGTGCGCCGGCTCAGGCTCTCGATGTCCAGCAGTAATTCGGCGCGGACCGGGACCGCCATTTCGGCGGCAGCCGTCGGCGTTGGCGCGCGGCGGTCGGCGGCGAAATCGATCAAAGTCACGTCCGTCTCGTGGCCGACGGCGGAAATAAGCGGGATCATGCTCGCCGCCGCCGCGCGCACCACGATTTCCTCGTTGAACGACCATAAATCTTCGAGTGAGCCGCCGCCGCGTGCCACGATCAGCAAGTGGGGGCGCGGTACCGGCCCGCTCTCCGGCAAAGCATTGAAGCCGGAGATGGCGGCAGCCACCGCTGCAGCCGAGCCGTCGCCCTGCACCTTCACCGGCCACACCAGGACATGGCGCGGAAAGCGGTCGGCCAGTCGATGCAAAATGTCGCGAATGACGGCGCCCGTCGGCGAGGTGATGACGCCGATCACCACGGGAAGGTAAGGCAGAAGCTGCTTGCGCGCCTCGTCGAACAGGCCCTCCGCGGCCAGCTGCCGCTTACGCTGCTCAAGCAGCGCCATCAGCGCGCCAAGGCCGGCCGGTTCGAGCGTTTCGACGACAATCTGATATTGTGAGCGGTTCGGATAGGTGGTCAGCCGCCCGGTGAGCACGACTTCAAGGCCCGCCTCCAGCTGGAGCTTGATGCGCGCGGCGGTGGCGCGCCAGATGACGCCGGCAATGGAAGCGCGCTCGTCCTTGAGATCGAAATAGACGTGCCCGTTCGAATGATAGCTGACCTTGCCGAGTTCACCGCGCACGCGGACGTAACCGAAAGCATCCTCGATCGTACGCTTGAGCGACGCCGAGAGTTCGGAGACCGTCAGTTCCGGCAGATTGAGACTTGCTTCATTCATCACGGCAAGTATGGCGGAGTCAGGAGTTAGTGCGGGGCGTCACCTGCCCCGATCAAGACCTTTGGACAACCTGCGCCCCGATCTTGCGCGGACGCTTTTACATGCTACAGGGGCTTCGGTAATGTTTTTCAAGCCATGAACATTCTACTCCTTGGCGGCGGCGGTCGTGAGCATGCGCTAGCCTGGAAGATGGCGGCAAGCCCGCTTGCGAATCGGCTTTTCTGCGCACCTGGGAACGCCGGCATCGCTCGCGAGGCTCAATGCGTCGATCTCGACATCGCCGATCATGGCGCCGTGATCGAATTTTGCCGCGATCAGCACGTTGATTTCGTCGTCGTCGGACCGGAAGGGCCGCTTTGCGCGGGCATCGTCGACGATCTGGAATCCGCCGGCATCAAGACCTTTGGACCAAGCCGTGCCGCGGCACGGCTCGAAGGCTCCAAAGGCTTCACTAAGGATCTGTGCCGGGCCAACGGCATACCGACGGCTGCCTACGAGCGTTTTCGGGCCGCGGATCAAGCCAAAGCTTACGTACGCGCCAGCGGCGCGCCAATCGTCATCAAGGCCGACGGACTCGCCGCCGGCAAGGGCGTCGTGGTCGCGCAGACGCTGGCCGAGGCGGAAGCCGCGATCGACATGATCCTTGGCGGCGATTTGGGCGCCGCGGGAGCCGAACTTGTCGTCGAAGAGTTTCTCAACGGCGAAGAGGCGTCGTTCTTCGCGCTCTGCGATGGGGAGGCGGCGCTGCCGCTGGCGTCGGCGCAAGACCATAAGCGCGCCTTCGATGGCGACAAGGGACCGAATACCGGCGGCATGGGCGCCTATTCGCCGACGCCGATCGTCGATCGGGCGGTGAGCGATCGCGTCATGGCCGAAATCGTGCGGCCGACGCTAAGCGCCATGAAAGCGATCGGCGCGCCCTATAAGGGCGTCCTCTATGCCGGCCTGATGATGACCGCAGAAGGACCCAAGCTGATCGAATACAACGTGCGGTTTGGCGATCCTGAATGTCAGGTTCTCATGCCTCGATTGTTGTCGGATCTGGTGCCCGCGCTGCTCGCCAGCCGCGACGGCGTACTCAAATCGGTCGATCTGCGTTGGCACTCCAACGTCGCACTGACCGTGGTGATGGCGGCGAACGGCTATCCCGGTCACTACGCCAAGGGCTCCGTCATCGAAGGTCTCGACGCGGCAGCGACCGTCGAGGGCGTGGAAATCTTTCACGCCGGAACCAGCCAGGATGGCGGGCGCATCCTTGCCAATGGCGGACGCGTGTTGAATGTCTCGGCTCTCGGCACGGATGTCATGCAGGCGCGCGACCGCGCATATCAGGCCGTCTCTCGCATCAACTGGCCGGGAGGTTTCTGCCGGCACGACATCGGCTGGCGCGCGGTCGAACGCGAAAAAATTAAATAGCGGGTCGCGCAACAGGGTTTGCAGCGTAGTAATATCCGGTGCAGCATGGCTGTAAGCGATCGCCAAACGACCTTTACCGGCACCAAGGAAGTGGCCGAGCGGCTTCGGTTCGACGTTGGTCGTCTCGAGACCTATCTGCGCGAGCATGTCGAGGGATTTGCCGGTCCTATCACACTCAAGCAATTCAAGGGCGGTCAATCTAATCCGACCTATCTCGTCGAGACGCCGGAGCGGCGCTATGTGCTGCGCCGAAAGCCACCGGGCAAGCTGTTGCCATCGGCGCATGCAGTCGACCGCGAATATCGCGTGATCGGCGCACTTCACGCGCAGGGCTTTCCCGTCGCCAAGCCGGTCGTCTATTGCGCCGACGAGACCATCACCGGCACCGCGTTTTTCGTCATGTCGCATGTCGAGGGCCGCGTGTTCTGGGAGGCGGAGATGCCTTCGTCAAATCCGCTTGAGCGGGCGCAAGTCTACGACGCCATGAATGCGACGCTGGCCCGGCTGCATAACTTCGATCCTGCGGCGATCGGGCTCGCCGATTACGGCCGCGGTGAAAACTACGTGGCGAGGCAGATCGAGCGCTGGTCGAAGCAATACCGCGCCTCCGAGACCGAGAAGATCGAGGAGATGGAACAGTTGATGGTGTGGCTGCCCGCCAACATACCGCCGCCGCAGCCGACGCGGCTGGTGCACGGCGATTACCGGCTCGACAACATGATCCTCGCGCCAGAGGCGTCGGACGTCGTCGCCGTGCTCGACTGGGAGTTGTCGACACTTGGCGATCCGGTCGCCGACTTCGCCTACCATCTGATGCAGTGGGACATGCCGCCGGCAGAAGCCGGGACTGGATCGCTCGTGGGACAGAATCTGGCGGCGCTCGGCATTCCCTCCCGTGACGCCTATGTCGAGGCATATGTCAGGCGCACCGGCCTCGATCCGCGCCCCCATTTGCCGGTGTATTCGGCCTACAATTTCTTTCGCCTCGCGGCGATCCTGCAGGGCATTGTCGGCCGGGTGCGCGATGGCACTGCCACCAGCGCCCACGCCGCGGCGCGCGCGACGCTGGTACGGCCGCTCGCCGCCAAAGCGTGGGAATTCGCCCCCCAGGCCCGGTCCTAACGCTACCGGCGTTCCTGAAAAAAAAGTTTGAGCAACGCCGACGACTCCGCCTCCGCCAAGCCGCCATAGACCTCAGGCCGATGATGGCACGCGGGCGAAGCGAAAAATCGCACGCCGCTGTCAACCGCGCCGCCCTTTGGATCGAGGGCGCCGTAATAAAGCCGGCGGATGCGGGCGAACGCGACGGCACCGGCGCACATCACGCACGGTTCGAGCGTGACATAAAGGTCGCAATCGGCAAGGCGCTCGGAGCCGAGCGCGGCGCCTGCCGCACGGATCGCGATCATTTCGGCGTGCGCGGTCGGATCGTGGTCGGCGAGCGTGCGGTTGCCGGCACGGGCGATGATGCGGCCATCATGCACGACAACGCAGCCGACCGGGACCTCCCCGCGCTGCCGGGCCGCGCGGGCCTCATCGAGCGCCGTTTCCATGAATGTGCCAGGCACGAATGATGCCATCGACGATTGCCTGATCGGTCGTCTGGGGTTATTGCCGGGCGCAGCCATGGACGACAAGAGCAAATCCGACAAGCCCGGCGAGCGGGTCGCCAAGGTGATCGCCCGCGCCGGGCTCGCTTCGCGGCGCGAGGCCGAGCAATGGATCGCCGCCGGCCGCGTCGCGGTCAATGGCGCGATCATTGGCTCGCCGGCGCTCAACGTCTCCGCGAACGATCAAGTGAGCATCGACGGCGAACCGCTTCCCCAGCGCGAACGCACGCGGCTGTTCCTCTACCACAAGCCGCGCGGACTTTTGACCTCGCACGGCGATCCACAAGGCCGGCCGACCATATTCCACCGTTTGCCGAAAAATCTGCCACGCCTCATCAGCGTTGGACGACTCGATTTCAATACCGAGGGACTGCTCCTGCTCACCAATGACGGAGCGCTCGCGCGCGTGCTGGAATTGCCGGCAACCGGGTGGCTCCGGCGCTATCGCGTGCGGGCACACGGTTCGCTCACGCAAGCGCAGCTCGACACATTGCGCGACGGGATAACCATCGCGGGCATTCACTATGGACCGATCGAAGCCGAGCTGGAGCGTGTCCAAGGCTCGAATTTGTGGCTGACATTCGCCATTCGTGAAGGCAAAAACCGTGAAGTTCGCACTGTTCTGGACAGTCTCGGCCTTTCGGTTGCCCGACTTATCCGGGTTTCATTCGGCCCCTTTCAGCTCGGCGAACTCGCCGAGGGCGCGGTGGAGGAAGTCCGCACCCGCGTGCTGCGCGAGCAACTAGGTGAGCACGTGACGGCACTCGCGGGCCTGGAATTTTCAGCGCCCCGGCGCGAATCGGCGCGCGAACCTTCTCCGCAACGACCAACCCCGAAGCTTGCGCCCAACCACGTCTGGCGTGCCCGCGAAGACGAGAATTCGGGCGGCAAACTGCGGCGAAAATTTCGCGGGTCACGCCGGGACAAACAGACGTCGCAAGAACGGCCGCTTGGCAAGGCCCGCACCGAGACGCTCACCGACCGAAGGGGGCGCTCGGTACCGGTCGAACGTCACGGCGACGCCAAACCGGCAAAGCCACCCGAGCAGCGCTCCAACGACCGACCGCGTAAGCATCGCCGCCGCACGCCGGATCGCTCCGCAGGTCCACGGCCGCGCCATCCGCGGGGACGCTAGAAATTATGAGTGGGGCATGATCCTATCGGAAAACCGGTTTCCACTTTTCCGGATCGTGCCCTGATGCGCGTAGTCGGCGGCCGGCTGCGCGGGCGACCGCTCACTCCGCCGAAGTCGCAAGCCATTCGGCCGACCGCAGATCGGCTGCGTGAGGCGTTGTTCAACATCCTGGTGCACAGTTTTGACGACCCAATTAGCGGCGCGCGCGTGCTTGACCTGTTTGCCGGCACCGGCGCGCTCGGCATCGAAGCCATCTCGCGCGGTGCGGAGTTCACCCTGTTCGTCGATGACAGCGCGGACGCGCGCGCGCTGTTGCGGGAAAATGTCGCCACACTCGGCCTCGGTGGAGTGTCGCGGATTTTTCGCCGTGACGCGACCAAGCTCGGACCGGCACATCCGGTTGCACCGTTTTCGCTGGTTTTCCTCGACCCGCCCTATGGGCAAGGCCGCGCAGCGGAGGCGTTAGAGTCGGCCCGCTCCGGCGGATGGCTTGCGCCCGCGGCGCTGATCGTTGTCGAAGAGGCAACGCGGCCAAGCTTCGCCGCGCCGGACGGATTTCACGAAGTAGACCGGCGCCGATACGACGACAGCGAGCTTATTTTTCTGCGGCCGCCCGGTTTCTAACGCCGCCCGAACAGTCGTTCGATATCGGTGAGCTTGAGTTCCACATAAGTCGGACGACCGTGATTGCACTGGCCGGAATTGGGCGTGACTTCCATCTCGCGCAGCAATGCGTTCATCTCTTCGGCCCGCAGCCGGCGCCCCGCGCGAACCGATCCGTAGCAGGCCATAGTCGCGGCGACATGCATCAGCCGGCGTTCAAGCGGCACTGTTTCGTCCCATTCGCCGATATGTTCCGCCAGGTCGCGAACGAGGCCAACACCATCGATCTCACCAAGCAGAGCCGGCGTTTCACGCACCATGACCGCACCGGGTCCGAAGGATTCGATCACGACGCCGTATTGCGCCAGCTCTTGCCGATGATCGAGCACCCGCTCTACCCCGGCCTCGTCGAGTTCGACAACATCGGGAATAAGCAGGATTTGGCGAGCTATGCCGCTCTGCGCGATCGCAGCCTTGAGTTTCTCGTAAACGATGCGTTCGTGCGCCGCGTGCTGATCGACGATCACCAGTCCGTCGCGCGTTTGCGACACAATGTAGGTGTCGTGGACCTGCGCACGTGCGGCACCCAGCGGATAGTCCAACCCCACCGCAACGGGCGCGACAACCTCGACATTTTCCAGGTCGTTGGAACGCAAAGCGGCCGCCGGCGCCCCGACCTCAAACGCGGCTTGCGCGGCCTCGGCAAAACCTCCTGCCCGAAGCGCGCTCCAAAGTGGGCGCGCGCCGCCCGGGCGCTGCCGAAACGCCGCGATGGTCGCGGTGCCGCCGGTTGTCGCCGCGCGGGTGCCTTCGCGCGCCAGCCCCTGTTTCAGCGCATGAACGATGAGCGCGCGCACCAGCGACGGATTGCGAAAACGCACCTCGGCTTTGGCCGGGTGAACGTTGACGTCCACCTCGCGCGCGGGAAGCTCGACGAAGAGCGCGACCAGCGGATGCCGGTCGCGCGGCAAATAGTCGGCGTAGGCGGCCCGCACCGCGCCGAGGAGAAGCTTGTCGCGGACCGGCCGGCCGTTGACGAACAGGTATTGGCCGAGCGCATTGGCCCGCGTCAGCGTCGGAAGCGCGGCAAACCCGCTCACGACAACGTCGTCGCGCACAGCCTCGATCGCGACGGCATTGGCGCGGAAATCGGAACCAAGCACGTCGCCGAGCCGCGTAAGCCGTCCAGTCGCGCCCGGCAGCGTCGCCGCGAACGTGACGGGGGCCCGCTCCTCGCCGGTGAGCGTAAAAGCGACGTCCGGCCGGCTCATCGCCAACCGGCGCACAACTTCGCGGACCGCTTCGGCCTCGGTGCGATCGAGCTTTAGAAATTTGAGCCGGGCCGGTGTTGCGTAAAACAGATCGCGCACCTCGACGCGGGTGCCTTCCCCAAGCGCCGCGGGCTTGGGCTTGGATTTCATACCGGCGTCGACGTCGATCAACCACGCATGCGGCTCGGTCCTGTACCGCGTCGCGATTGAAAGGCGCGCAACGGCGCCGATCGATGGCAATGCCTCGCCACGAAAACCGAGGGTGGAGATGGCGACCAAATCATCATCGGCAAGTTTTGAAGTGGCATGCCGCTCGACCGCCAGCGCGAGATCCGCGCGCGTCATGCCCTCACCGTCATCGGTAACCCGAATCAGCCGCCGTCCGCCGCCGTCGGTGAGAACTTCGATGCGGCTCGCGCCGGCGTCGAGCGCGTTCTCGACCAGCTCCTTGACCGCGCTTGCCGGACGCTCGACGACCTCGCCCGCAGCGATGCGATTGACGATAGTTTCGGAAAGTTGGCGAACGGGCATGACGACTCGCGTGACGCGGGCCCCGAGACTAGCGGGCGCGCGGCCAAAGGCGAAGAGTGGCGGCCCTTCAGGTCGCCGTTATTCCTCGCAATTCTCGCTACCCAATGCCGGCTATTTCGCCCAGCCGTGATGCACGTCGAAAATGCGTGCGCCTTCGTTGCCGTCGGGCAGTTCGAACACGCGCGGCTCTCCAAGCGCGATCTTGGTATCGTCGTAGCCGGCCTGCCAATGTTCTTCCATCGCCCGCCGCGAAAACTCGAACATCTTGCCGGCGGTTTCGAATTTATCGGATTGGTATTTCAGCTGCACGATGGTCGCAACCTTCGCCCGCGTCTGCTCCGACAGAAATTGCACCTCCGGATCGTCCTGGCATTGCTCGGGGAGTCGTTCGAGGAAGCGCCGAAGTGCATGGCTGAATTTTTGCATCTTCTTGTATTGATCGATCGAAACGTTGAGGCGGCTGGCGCTGTGAATTTCCATCGCCCGTAAATTGGCAGAAGGAATATCCAGCGGCGGCTTCCCGTTGGCATCCCAAAGATCGACCTGAAATACCAGCGCGGTGTGCCGCCCGCGATTGTCGATGACGAATTGCATCGGCGAATTGGAGACAACACCGCCGTCCCAATAGTACTCGCCGTCGATCAGCATCGGCGGAAAGCTCGGCGGCAGCGACGCGCTGGCCAAAATATGGGCACCGGTTATTTTCTGCTCGCGGTTGTCAAACGAGGCCGGCGCGCCGGTTCGAACATTGGTGGCCAGCGCGGTGAAACGCATCGCGTTGACATTGATGAGATCGAAGTCAACCAAACGATCCAGCGTCTCCTGCAGCGGCGTAATGTCGTAATAGCTGGCAAGCTCGGGGCTATCCGCCGGCGAATTGATCGGGGGAAAGGGCCGCGGCGAGAAAAAGCCGGGCGCACCGTTGATCATAGTGCTGAAAGCGCTAATTTTGTTGGTCCACAATCGAGCATCGCCGTTTTCGTTCCATGGCGCGTCGGCAAACCACGAAAAATTCGGCAACCGTACGGGCGGCTTGGTGACGGTTTCCCAAAAGTCGCGTAAACGCTCGATGCGGCGTTCCGGCAGGTTTCCGGCGATCAACGCGCCGTTAATACCGCCGATCGAGGTGCCGCAGATCCAATGAACCTCGATCTTCGCTTCGTGGATCGCCTGGTACACACCGGCTTGGTATGCGCCCAACGCGCCGCCGCCCTGCAAAACCAGCGCCACGCGCTCGAATGGAAGGACGCGCGCCGCGCCGTTCGCCATGATTTCCGGTGAGTGAACCTGATTCACTGAATTCTCCCGACTGTCCGAAAGTCCTTGGCGGCCGGAAACCGTCCGGGCTGTCACCGTCACTCTCCAAATTTTTTCTGATTGCAACCAGAACGCCAACGCCGGCTTTTTCGAAAATTCTTATCGAGGCGTTTCCCGGATTCTAGCTAGGTGCGCCGCACGAGGCGCGCAAGCGCTGTCAAGGAAAAGATAATTGATCGCTGCGGCGGCAAATTTGATCTTAAACGTTCATAAAACTGATTCAGCGCCGCAATGTCGCCCCGATGCCTTGCCCGAAAACGAACGTTAAGCGCGCTTGATTTGAATTTTGCCCAGATAAAAGGCCAAGGCGGCGTGACGCTTAACTTTGCGGCGAATCATCCCAGGGCCGCTAACGCCGCGCGGGGCGAAAACAGATGCTGCCGAAGCAGCGCACGGCCGGCCGCTGGTTCAGTCGAACACCGGCTTGACGCGGCGCAGCCGTTTAATGCCGGAACGCAGTTTCTTCGTTTCGACCCGGCGCTCGCGCGAGGCCCGGGGCGGCTTGGTAGCCCTCCTTGGCCGTGGGGCGACTGCCGCATCGCGAACAAGATCGATCAGTCGATCGAGCGCGTCCTGGCGGTTGCGTGCTTGGGTTCGATGGCGCTGGGCGATGATGATCAGGACGCCATCGCGCGTGAGCCGACTGCCGGCCAGACGTTCCAGTCGCTGGCGCACGTCCGGCGGCAAAGACGGCGAATTTCGCACGTCAAAGCGGAGCTGAACTGCCGTCGACAGTTTGTTGACGTTCTGGCCCCCCGGCCCCGAAGCACGGACGAAGCTTTCGTCGATCTCGCGTTCGTCGATGCCGATAGAGGCGTTAATCCGGATCATGCCGCAGCGTAGCGCGGATCGGCGACGGACGAAATGCGATACGCGCAGCCTATTCGGCGCTGGTCGACATCAGGCCGTCGGGCCGTCCGACCACGGTGACCAAAAGACCACCGCCCAGTAGCTGTTTGGAAACGCGGCGGGCATCGTCGAGCGTTACCGCACCGATCATTTGCGGACGCTGCGTGAAGTAATCGATGCCCAGATTGTCGATCTGTAGCTGCACCAGTAAGGCCGCGATCTTGCTCGACGTGTCGAGGTTGAGCGGGAACGAACCAATCAAGAAGGATTTCGCCTTGGCAAGTTCGTCGGCCGTCGGACCGTCGTCGGCCAGGCGGCTGATTTCCTTTTGCACGATATCGAGGGTCTCGGTAGTCCGTTCCGACCGCGTCGCGGTACCGCCAATGAATAACGGAGCGTGGCTGAGCCAGGTGAGCGAGTCATGGACCGAATACGCCAAGCCGCGTTTTTCGCGCACCTCCTGATAAAGCCGCGAAGAGAATGAGCCGCCGCCAAGAATATGATTGACGATGTAGGCGGCCATGAAGTCCGGATCCTGTCGCGCAATGCCGAGCCCGCCGAACATGATCACCGTCTGCGGCACGTCGAGGCCGGTGACGATGCGTCGGCCAAGCCCCCGCGGCGAAACATCGGCGACGGCGGCAAGCTCCGCGTGAGCCGGCAGCCCACCGAACACGCGGTCGAGCATCGCCTTCACCGCTTCGGCGTCGATGTCGCCGACCACGGCAACCTTGAGATTGTCGCGCGCCAGGACGCGACGGGTATATGCCTTAAGGTCGTCGATGCCGACCGTCGGCACCGATTCGAGCGTGCCGTTCACAGGATGGCCGTAGGGGTGATCGGCGAACGCCGTTTGCCACCACCGGATACTGGCCATTTCACTTGGACTGGTTGTCGCACGGCGCAAACTTGAAATGATCTGCGAACGGATGATCTCGACATCGGTCGGATCGAAGCGGGGCGCGGTGAGCGCCAGCCGCAGATCATCAAATGCCTCTTCACTATTTCCCGTCAGCGTGCGCAAGGCGCCCCGCAAAGCATCGCGGTCCGCCTGAAAGCCCAATTCAATCGCCTTGCGTTCAAGGCGCGTGTGAAAGGCTTTTGAATCGAAATCGCCGGCACCTTCATCGAGAAGGGCGGCAACAAGGCTAGCTGTTCCGGCTTTCTCGGCCGGGTCCTGAGCGGAGCCGCCGGCGAAAGCGAAATCGACGGCGATCATCGGCACCGCCGGCTCGCGCACCAGCCACGCTACGATACCGCCCGGGCTCACCACGCGCTCGATCGTCGTCGCCATTCCCGGCGCAGCGGCAAGCGGAAGGGCAAGCAACGCCAGAGCGACGCGGCGGACGAGCCAAGTAGATAACACTGGCGTCGCACTCATGAATGTTTCTCCGCCGCCTGAAAGCTATTCACCAGATAGCCGGTCACCGAGGAGCGGCGGTCGAGCCATTGCCGGGCCGCGGCACTCACCGCGGCCGCGGTCGCCGCGCGGATGTGGTCGGGCCAGCGTTGAACCATCTCAACGGTCTCTCCGGTTGCCAATGCTGCGCCGTACCAGTGTGCCAGCGTCACCTGATTGTCCTGTGCGTAGACTGCATCCGCGATCAGACGGATCTTGGCGAGGGCGAGTTCATCCTTGGTCACGCCATTTTCGCAGACGTCAGTCAGCACGGCATCGACCGCCGCTTCCACGTCTTGCAGGGTCTTGCCAGGCTGTGGCGAGGCGTAAACGCCGAATTTGCCGTAATCGAGGGCGGTGTCGGAATAATAGGCGCCGGCATTGAGCGCGACCTTTCGCTCGACGACCAACGTCCGATACAGCCGACTATTGGCTCCCGAGCCGAGGATGTGTGCGAGCACTTCCAGAGCTTCACTTTCACCGGGCTTCGCGGTGGTGCGTGATGGCGTGAGATAGTAACGACTCATGCTCGGTTGCTCTACCCGGGCATCCGCCAGCGTCACGGTGCGCGGCGCTTCCTGTTGCGGCTCACGCGGCCGTTGGCGCGGCGCGATATCGGCGCGCGGGGCAACTTTACCGTACGTGTCCTCGGCATCTGCTTTGACTTCCTCAGGCGTCACATCGCCGGCAACAACGACAATGGCGTTATTCGGCGTGTAAAAGCGTCGGTAAAACGCCAATGCATCATCCCGATCGAGCTTTTCGATTTCCGGTCGCCAGCCGATCACCGGACGGCCGTATGGATGATTGAGATAAAGCGCAGCGTCCATTTGCTCGGCCAATCGGCTGTTCGGATTATTGGCGACCCGCATATTTTGCTCTTCCAGCACGACATTGAGTTCGGGACGCACCACTGCGTCGGTCAGCACGAGGCCGGTGATGCGATCGGCTTCAAACGCCATCATCTCTTTGAGGTGATCACGTGGTACCCGCTGAAAGAAGCCGGTGTAATCGCTGGTGGTGAAGGCGTTTTCCTGGCCGCCGATCGCGGCCACTGCGAGCGAAAAGCGGTCCGCGGGATTGCGCGTCGTGCCTTTGAACATCAAGTGTTCGAGAAAATGCGCCAAGCCGGATTTTCCCGGCGTCTCATCGGCAGCGCCGACCTTGTACCAGATCATGTGGGTCACGACCGGCGCGCGGTGGTCGGGAATAACCACCACTTCGAGTCCGTTCGACAAGGTGAGATGCGTCACTTCAGGATCGGCGACGGCGTTTCCGCCCACGCCGACGGCGCCGAGCAGTGCGACCAGCGGCAGCATTTTTTTCATGATCGCAAACTCCCAGCGTAATCCGGCGCGCCACTCCCACGCCGACAAAGACGACGTTCGAGCCGGAAGGCACCCGGCGGCCATATGCTACGCGCAACCCGAGG
>DATKRE010000069.1:0-25681 GCA_035532335.1 Xanthobacteraceae bacterium
GATCGCCGCGTGGCAGCGCCAAAGAAATAAAAGTGGTGCGCGTATAAAATGGATGTTCACGCCGGAAAAAGCTCGCGCCAAAATGGCCCGCGCTTACCCAACCCCACTCAACGAGTCATAATCCCTGTGCAGAGGTACTAGATCAAACGGCCGGACGAGGAAATCCGCAAGCACGAAAACCGGCTTGGCCTGGATTTAAGTCGTCCCGATCTCATCCAAGAGCATTATTTCCCCGTGAAATTTACGAAACGGATCACGAACACGCCCAGGGTCCAGCGGGCGATCGGAATCGCCGCGGCCGAATATCTTCGGCTGGTGTGGAAGACCAGCCGTTTCACCATGGAGCCGCCGGACCCGTTCGGCATCTACGAAAAGTATGAGCCGGTCATTATCGCCATGTGGCACGGCCAGCATTTTCTGTTGCCGTTCTTCCGTCGCCACTACCGCATCAAGGTGCTGATCTCCAGACACGCCGACGGTGAAATCAACGCCGTCGCCGCCGAGCGGCTCGGCGTCGGCACCATCCGCGGCTCGGGCGATCACGCCCGCCGTTTCCAGATCAAGGGCGGCGTCGGCGCGTTCCGCCACATGCTCGACTCGCTGGCCGACGGGTGCAACATGGCATTGACCGCCGATGTTCCGAAAGTCTCACGCGTGGCCGGTCTTGGCATCATCAAGCTTGCCGCGGAGTCGGGCCGGCCGATTTTTCCCGTCGCCCTGACCACAAGCCGGCGGATCGTGCTCAACAACTGGGATCGCTCCGAAATCAATCTGCCGTTGAGTCACGGTGCCGTGGTAATCGGGGAACCGGTACGGGTGCCGGCGGCAGCGGACGACCAAACGCTGGCAACCGCGCGCGTAACGCTGGAAAACGCCCTTAATGCCGCGACCGAGCGCGCACACGTCATTGCCGACGGGCAAAAATAGCCGCGTATGGCGCGTTAAATCGGCGGCTTGAGATTGCTCGCCGGGTATCGAATAATGGACGAACTGGAAATTGCAGTTCACCGAAGCGAATAACAACGGTGTGGGGAGCGGCGTGGCGATCATCGACGACGTGCAGACCATTATCGCGGAGTCGCTCAAGATCCCGGTCGAGCGGCTAAAGCCCGAAACGCGTCTTGACGAATTGGGCGCGGAATCGCTGGACGTCATCGAGATCGTCTTCGCCCTGGAAGAAAAATTCGACATCTCCGTGCCGTTCAAGGCGGACCAGGGCACCCGCGTCACTGTGCCGGGCAAGAATGGCCCGGAGGAGATCGAATTCGCCACCGTCGCCGACGTCGCCAACATCGTGCAGAAGCTGGTCGCGGCGAAGACAAAGGCCCCCTGATGCATCGGGTGGTCATTACCGGGATCGGCGTCGTGTCGCCGATCGGTAGCACGAACGCAGCATTCTGGTCGGCGATCGTCGAGGGCCGCTCCGGCATCGGGCCGATCACCAACATCGCGACCGGTCGCCTCAACACGCCGATCGCCGCCGAGGTTCGCGACTTCGATCCGCTCCAGCATTTCGATCCGAAACGCGTGGGCCTGCTCGATCGTTTCTCGCAATTCGCGGTGGTCGCCGCGCGTTCTGCGGTCAAGGACGCGCGACTGGAACTGACCGAAGAACTCGCGCTGGCGGCGGCGACGATCGTCGGCAACGGCGCCGGCGGACTGACCACGCTCGACGAATCTTACCTCAAGCTTTATGGGCAAGGCGCGACGCGCGCGCATCCGCTGGCAATCCCGCGCTACATGGCGAACGCGGCATGCAGCCAGATTTCCATGGACCTCGGTCTCAAGGGGCCGACCTTTACCACCGTGTCTGCCTGCGCCTCGGGCACGCATGCCATCGGGCAGGCTTTTCACATGGTGCGTTCCGGCCAGGCGCCGATCGCGCTGACCGGCGGCAGCGAAGCCTGTCTGGTTTTGGGTACGTTCAAGGGCTGGGAGGCTTTACGGGTGCTCAGCACCGACACCTGCCGCCCGTTCTCAAAAAACCGCACCGGCCTGGTCCTCGGCGAGGGTGCGGCCATGTTCGTCCTGGAACGGCGCGATCACGCCATGGCTCGCGGCGCGCCGTTCTATGCCGAGCTATTGGGCTTCGGCATGAGCGCGGACGCCCGCGACCTCACCGCCATCGACCCCGATGGCGCCGCCCGCGCGATTCGCGGCGCGCTGACTGACGGCAAAATCAATGCCGACGAGGTTGATTACGTCAACGCGCACGGCACCGGCACGGTGCTCAACGACAGAGGCGAGACGGCTGCGTTGCACATTGCATTCGGCGACAGCGCCGATCGGCTGGCGGTTTCGTCGACCAAAGCGGTGCTCGGCCACAGCCTGGGTGCCGCCGGCGCGCTCGAGCTCGCGGCGACGGCGCTGGCGCTGCGTCACCAGATCATTCCGCCGACAGCGAATTACCAAGAGCCCGATCCGGACTGCGATCTCGATTATGTGCCGAACACGGCCCGCAACGCGCCGATCGGCAAGGCGATGTCGAGCTCATTCGCGTTCGGTGGCTTGAACGCGGTGCTCGCGCTCGGCCGCGCGTAGATTTTCGTCAGCTCAAATCACCGCCGAGCGAGCGCATCAATTCGGTAAATCCCGGAAAGCTCGTGGCGATGAACGCCGCATCGTCCACCGTAACCGGTTTTTCGCTCGCCATCCCCATCACCAGCGCGGCCATGGCGATGCGATGATCCATGTGGGTGGCGACGAGGCCGCCGCCCGAAGCACGCCCCCTGCCCTGCACGATCAGATCGTCGCCATCGATCTCGGCAACGACGCCGTTGCCGCGCAACAATTCGGCGGTGCCGGCAAGCCGGTCCGATTCTTTGACCCGCAATTCTTTCAGTCCGCGCATCACCGTCGTGCCTTCGGCGAAGGCGGCGGCGACGGCAAGCACCGGGTATTCGTCGATCATCGACGGTGCGCGCGCGGCGGGAACCTCGACGCCGCGCAACGGGCCGGCACGTACCCTCAGATCAGCGACCTCCTCGCCGCCCTCATCGCGGCTCGCGAGCCGTTCGATCGCGGCTCCCATTTCGGCAAGCGTAGTCAGGATGCCGGTGCGCAAAGGATTGAGCATGACACCTTCGAGGATGACATCGGAGCCTGGCGTGATCAGCGCGGCAACCAGTGGAAACGCGGCGGAGGATGGATCTGCCGGTACTTGAATCGGTTGCGGTATTAATTCCGGTTGGCCGACAAGCGTGATGCGCCGGCCATGAGCGCCGATGGTTTCAACCCGCAGTTTCGCGCCGAAATGGCTCAGCATCTTTTCGGTGTGGTCGCGCGTCGCCTCCGCTTCGATGACCACGGTTTCACCCGGCGCGGCGAGTGCGGCGAGCAGCACCGCGGATTTCAATTGCGCCGAGGCGACCTGCGGCTCGAACACGATCGGGATTGGATCGCGCGCACCAACGAGCGTCAGCGGCAGGCGGCCGTCGCTCGAGACGAGCGTATGGGCGCCGATCCGCTCAAGCGGATCGAGCACCCGCCGCATCGGGCGTTTGCGCAAGGAGGCATCGCCGTCGAAGATCGCGGTGATCGGGCAGCCGGCGACCGCACCGAGCATAAGCCGGCAGCCGGTGCCGGAATTACCAAAATCGAGACTGCCGGCAGGCTCGGCGAAACCGCCAACGCCGACACCACGGACGCTCCATTCGCCGGTGCCGTGCCGTTCGACCCGCGCCCCCAGCGCGCGCGCGGCGCCGGCGGTATTGAGCACGTCCTCGCCTTCAAGCAAGCCCGCGATCCGGGTCTCGCCCACGGCAAGCGCCCCGAGGATCAGCGCCCGATGCGAGATCGATTTGTCGCCCGGCACCCGGGTCCGGCCGTTGAGCGGGCCGAGCCGGCGAGCGGTCAGTGGGGCTGGGGCGGCGGGCATCAAGAACGGGTCCTTAGCGCATCCGGGGCGCATTCAAGACGCGTCACCTACCATGGGCTATTGACAGGCGCACCCTGACTAGCCAAGTGAAGCACCCAAATTGAAGGGATTGCGGCCGTGGCGAAAGCGGAACTTGGCACTAAGCGCGTCTGTCCCGAAACTGGACGCAAATTCTACGATCTCAACAAAACCCCGGTCATCTCGCCGTATTCCGGCAAAGTCGTGCCGATCGAGACGCTGGTTTCGCGCTCGCGACCCGAACCCGCGCCGCCGACGGCACCAGTCGCTCGGCCGGCCGCACCCCCGCCGCCGCCCCCGGTTGAAGAAATTGTCACACCCGAACCGCAGGAAACCGAAACGGTTTCGCTGGAAGAAGCCGATGCCGAGGCGGCAGGCACGAAGGGCCCGGTCGAGACCACCGAGCCGGACGTTGAGGAAGAAGTCGAGATAGACGAGACTCTCGACGACGCCTCCTTGATTGAGGAGCAGGAGGAAGAGGACGCCGATGTCACCGATATCATCGGCGGCGACATCGAAAACGAGGAAGAACGCTGATCAGGAATTGGCAATCAGTAATCAGTGATTGGATCGACCGCGTAACCGGCCAATCCCGCTGACCGGCTGGCTGTCTTCGCTTTCTGATTGCTGACGGCTTATTCCTATTCCCCGGAGGGGCCATAGCTCAGTTGGGAGAGCGCTTGAATGGCATTCAAGAGGTCGGCGGTTCGACTCCGCCTGGCTCCACCAGGTCAAAATCCGTTAAGCCAGCCATATCGCTGAGGCCACGCTCGTGGAGCGGATTTAACATTCGCTACCCACCTCGTGGAGCGGATTTAACATTCGCTACCCACTCAGCGGCAGCCTCGTGCAGCGAATGTCAAATCCAAAGCTCCACTAAGACTCAAATTTGCTAGGGATCCTTTGATTCTTACATTCGCATGCGAAGCTGCCGAATCCGGATGCGAATGTTAGAATCGGACCCCTAATCGCCCCAAAGCTGCTGGGTGGCAAGGTCGGCGCCGACCCGCATCGCCTTGAATTTTGCCCACACTACCGTGCGGTGCACCTCGGTCTCGTACATCGCCTGCGATGAGAAGCCGCAATCGGCGCCGGCGATGACGTTCTCGCGCCCGACCAGACGCGCATAACGGATGATGCGCTCGGCGAGCAATTCGGGATGCTCGACGATGTTGCTGGCGTGGGTGATGACGCCCGGCACCAACACTTTCCCGTCGGGAACCTTCACCCGCTCGAACACATGATATTCGTGCTCGTGGCGGGGATTGGCCGCCTCGAAGCTGTATGAGCCGGCGTCGATCTTGAGCACATAGCCGATGATGTCCTGCAACGCGGCTTCATGGATGCGCGGCCCCTGGTTGATGCCGTAGCAAGTGTGGAAGCGCACCCGTTCAGCCGGAATACCACGCAGGCCGACATTGACCGCCTCCACATAAATCTCGGCGCGGCGTTTTTTCTGCGCGTCGTCGAGGCCGGGCTCATAAAAAATATCCGGCAGAAACGGATCGTCGATCTGCAGCAGGATGCCGGCGTCCACGATCGCCCGGTATTCCTTGCCCATTTCCACAGCCAGCGCGTGGAAATACTCCTCGTCCGATTTGTAATACTCGTTCTTGCCGACGCCGGACGGCGCGGTCGCCGGCAAAAACACATGCTCGTTGGCAACGCCGGCCGCCGCGGCGGCAGCCTTCACATTCTCGATGTCGGTCGCCGTGAGCTTTTCGCCGCGATATTTGACCGGTCCGACGCAAACGACTGGCGCCAGCGTGACAACGGCGCCGCCCAGCATCGCCCGCTTGAAATACTGCTCGTAGTATTCCGGGAAGGCGGCGACCTCCTGCTGAAACAACTGTACTTTCATGCCGGGACGCGATTCGAAGCCTTCGAGGCGTTCGCGGACGTAGGTGAAAAAGCCGGGCTTGGAAAATTCGCCGTCGGTGGCGATGTCGATGCCGCAATCGACCTGCTCGCGCACGACGGCGGTGACGGCATCGCGCAGCGCCGCCTGGTAAGCCCGTTCGTCGTAATTCTGCCCGGAATATTTCGCCTTCATGGCGTCGAGCAGAACATGCGGCCGCGGCAGGCTGCCGATATGAGTCGTCTGGATACGGTCGGTGTTCTGCTGAAGTTGCACGACGCATGCTCCCGGTTGTGCATTCGCGCTCGCGCTGTGGACGAGCGCCATCCTATGTTACCGTGGAGCGGCGCGACGCGGGAGGCGTTTTCGTATGCATCGACGGTTGATCGAGGTGTTATTGCTGTGCGGGCTCGCCGTCGCCACCGCCGGCCCGATTGCGGCACAGCAGAAGCAACCCCCGCCCGCCGGCCAACCGTCGATCATGGACGACGAAGAGGACGCGGCACCCGCGGTTCCGCCGCCGCAGCCAGCACATCCGTCACGCAAGCGCGCCAAGATGGCGGGACCGGCCGCGGACAATCCCGATCTCGACGCCGAAGATGAACTCGCACCTTCGCAGATGCGCCAGCCGATCCCGCCCGCCGTCGCCATGCCGACCGGCGGCGAAAAGCGCGTGCGGTCGGCGTCGCACGGAACCGAAGCGATACCGGAAGAACCCGCGACGCGACGGGCGGCGCGCGTTGCGAAACCCGACGTCGTGGGCTGCAACGGCGTGTTCGGACGCGATTCCAGCCATGCGAAGCTCGCCATGATTTATCGTTCGCGCAACGTCGCCTTTACTCAGGTCGACGCCGCCTCCGGCGCCAAGGTCATGGCCAGTGTCCTTTTCGCCAAGGAGCCGAAGCGGCGTCTGGAGGTATGGTGGTCGAAACCGGCCACCCGGACCGACACCCATCTGATCGTGATCAACGGCGAGTCGGACTGGATCGCGCCCGGCGAGATTCGGCTCGGACTCACGCTCGCCCAACTTGAACAGCTCAACGGCAAGTCATTCAAGCTTTTGGGCTTCAACAAGGACCATGTCGCGACCTTGAGCGATTGGAACGGCGGTCAACTTGCCGTTCTTCCGGGCGGCTGCAAGCTCGGTCTCAGTCTGCGTGCCGATCCCAAAACGTCGGCATCGGCATTAGCCGCCGCGCCCGCCGATCGCGCATTCTCGTCCGGCGATTCCGCGCTGCGAGCCGCCAACCCGACGGTCAGCGAAATTCTGCTCGCCTATTGATCGCCAGCGGCGCTCCTGAGCTTTTCGTCGCTCGCGACGGCCTTAAGCGCGCTAGGCTCAAAACTCATAAATCGGAAAAGTTGCCGAGTCTCGGCCACTTCCAACATCGTGCCGAAGAGGGCATGAGTGAAATTTGCGAGTCGTATCCCTAGTGGCGCGGCCGAGCGCCGCTCGCCGGTTTGTCGGGAGGCGGTGCACCCTCTTGCTGCTGTTCGCGCAGGACCCGCACGTCGCGCGCCATTTCCAGGCAGGTGATCAACTCGGTGTAGCTCGACTCCCCGCCCATCCGCGCTTCGTTGACGCATGACGTCCGGTCAGCGGGCGAAAAGCTCGACCATTGCTTGACCAATTCGTCGCGGATCGACTGCTCGCTTTGCAGGCAATTCTTTTTCTCCTGCGCGATTGCCGGATCGCGGAAGGTAACGCCGCCCTGTTTGGCGATACCCTCGCAGACCTGTTCGACATTGAGCTGCGGTACGGTGTCGGAAACAGTCGCGGCGACCGGCATCATCAATTGCGCGCCGAGCATGAGCGCCTTGGGCAGAATCATTCGGGCGTCTCCCAATCCATGCCCTCATTATAACACCCACTGGCGCGGCGCGGAACCGGTGTGCCGGGCGGTGGAAAAGCGATTGACCGCCGGTGATTCGCCCCGCTATGGCTGCGCACACGGTGAGGGAATTCACATGATCGTCGCACAGATCTTGAGCGCTACGCTCCTCGTCACCATAGCAACCGGTCCGGCACTGGATTCGGGTCGCGCCGTCAATTTCTCGGCCCAGGAAAAGGTCGCGGCGACCGAACCGTTGGTACGCTCGGCGACCGAATGCATCGTGCACGCCGTTGTCACCGATCCCCGCTACGGCGCGAAAGCCGGCGCCGCGCTCGGCGACCTGATCGTTGCCTCGATGCGGTCGTGTCTGACGCCGGTCCGCGCGATGATCGACGCCTATGACCGCTATTACGGTGAAGGCACTGGCGAAGCGTTCTTCATGGGCCCGTATCTGGACGTGCTGCCCAAGGCGGTGATGGCCGGCGCCAAGGATGCTGAGCGGTGATGCTCCACTCGTGGTCCAATTCTAACATTCGCATCCGTGTTCGGCGTACTCGCATGCGAATGTTAGAATTAAAAGGACCACCAGCTTCACGAGTTTGCCGCTCGGCGGGTAGCGAATGTCAAATCCGCTCCACTAGCGGGCCGGTTCCGGCCCGATCACGGCAATGACGCGCATATTCGTCGGATCGACCAGTACGATCCGATCTCCCACCCGGGTGTATTTGTAAAGCTTGGTTTCCGGATTGGCGGCGAGTATGTCGTCGGGCAGCATGTATAACTCGATCATCGGCGGCACCTCGGCACCGACGTTGGTGGGGAACCGGCTGGGCGCGAGCTTGCTCTTATCTTGATGGACTTCCTGATAGATCGCACTTCGCTGCGCCGGCGTGAGTTCGAGCGTTGGCGCCGGTCCACCCGACGCGACCGTCTCGTCAACGCTGCTGGTTTGTGCCTCGGCCGACAAAGCGCCGGTGATGGCGGCGGCCGCGCCGATCAGCGCCACCGTCGTCAGGCGATGCACCAGATAGTTTTTCATCGCTGCCTCCATTGGCTTGCGGATGGTTTGCGGACCAACGCGGCGCAACAATGGACGCCGCGTGGGTCTCATCGCGCGTCAGCGCGGGATCGCCTGCACCGCGATGTTGGTATAGGGGTCGATCACTAGAATGCGATCAGGCTCGTAAACGTAGCGATAGGTCGGCGCCGGCGCCGCAATCGCAGCCGCTATCCCCGGCGGTGTCGCGACGTCGTAGAGGCGCGGATACGGCGTCTGCATGACCTGGCTGTACGCCGGCTCGGTGACGATAGCCGGCGCCACCGGCGCAGGCAGGATGCGCTGGGTGACGGTCGTGGTTCGCGTCGTCGTCACCCGGTTGTGGCGGCGCACGACATGGCGAGGGACCGTCGTGGTCGATTGCACCGTGTGGACCGTTCTGACGGTCTCGACGGGAGCCGGCGCGATTACGACCGGCGCGGGCTGCGGTGCGATGACGGTATCAACCGTTTGCGCCTGCGCGGCGGAAACGCCTGCGGCAAGTGCGACGGCGAGGGCGCCATACGCGATAAGGTTTCGCATTGAGCACTCCATATTCAGGGTACGGATGGAATCATCCGCGCGTGGAACCCCAACGCGCGGCGATGTGCTTGCGTTCCTGCGCCGCAGCACGACGAACCAGCGTTCCAATGCCGCAAAATCGCCGCCAAACCGCGCTCGATTGACCACGGCAAGGTCGGGGTGCAGTCTGGCGGGCCTATCAAGCAGTATAGATTCGGCGTTTCGTCGCGGGTCGCGGTCAGTTCGTTGACGCGGGAGAGAGCGGCATGTTCGGAATCAGCGACTTGTTCCAGTGGGAGCGCTTCATCACTCCCACCATCATCAAAATTTTTTACTGGCTGGCGGTGGTCATTTCCATCCTGGTCGGGCTGGCCGGCGCGGTCTCCTCGCTGACCACCATGGCGTACAACCCCTTTGTCGGCATGATTTTCCTAATCGCCAGCCTGCTCGGCGCCTGCATGGGCGTGGTGCTGTCGCGCATCGTCGCCGAGTTCGTGCTGATCGTGTTCCGGATCAACGAGCATCTCGGCGCGATCCGCAATCAGGGAGCGCTCGGCAAGCAGTGAGACCGCGGCGCCGCGCGATTCTGCCGTCGGATATTTCCGGCGATCGTGTTGACGGCAGCGCTGTTGGCTGCGCACGCGACCGTAAGCATGCAGATCGTCGCGCTGGGCGCCGACAATAGCAGAAGTAACGGTTCGGCGCCGAATGCCTCACTTCGATGCGTCACCAATGTTCGTCATTGAGGGGCAAAGCAGACGCGATGCGGACGTGCTGCAATGTCCACTAATGGGCCGATTCGGATAGTGACCCGATTCGGACGTGGACCGTCCAAGTTTGCTGTGATGCACAAACCCGTTCTCAATCAAGGTGGTAGAAGCCGTCTCTCGAGGGGAGGCCCACCGGAGGCGCCACAGTCAGCACTATTTTGGCTCGCGATTGCGGGCCCGGGTTTTTCTCGGCACGAAATCGAGTTGCGACAACTCAAGGAACACCGTCAGGTGGCATTGGGCTAGTGGAGCGGATTTAACATTCGCTACCCATCTGGCGGCAGACTCGTGAAGCGAATGTCAAATCCAAAGCTCCACTAAGGTCATATTTGCTAGTGGTCCTTTTGATTCTAACATTCGCATAAGAGGGTGCCGAACACGGATGCGAATGTTAGAATCGGACTACTAGAAGCATGGATCGATCCAAGGAGCCCGCATCGACAGCGACACCGCCTGTCGGCTTGACAAGCGCCGAAGCCCAACGCCGCCTCGAACAGTATGGGCCGAACGAAATCCCGGAACGTCGACCGCATCCCGCGCTCGCCTTGTTGCGAAAATTCTGGGGGCCGATTCCGTGGATGCTCGAAACGACCGTCGTCATCCAGATTCTGCTCGATAAAAGCGGAGAGGCAGCGGTCGTCGGCGCTCTCCTCATCTTTAATGCGGCGATCAGCTTTGTTGAGGAGGGCAGCGCGAGCAAGGCACTGGCACTGCTGCGCGGCCGGCTGACGACAACGGCGCGTGTGCTTCGGGATGGCCACTGGCAGTCGGTTCCCGCTGCTAGCCTGGTGCAGGGCGATTGCGTCCATCTCAGGATGGGCGATCTTTCCCCCGCCGATATCCGAATCGACAGCGGCAATGTTCTGCTGGATCAATCGACACTAACCGGCGAGTCCGTTCCCGTCGAGGCCGGGACCGGGACGCTCGCCTACGCCGCCGCGGTTGTCCGACGTGGTGAAGCCACCGGCGAAGTCGCCGCGACTGGGCTGCGTACGTATTTCGGGAAGACCGCGGAACTGGTGCGGACCGCCAAGTCAGCGAGCCACCTACAGACCACCATCTTCGCCATCGTCAAGACGCTTGTTGTCATTGACGCATTGCTGGTCGGCGCATTGCTCCTCTATGCCGCTTGGACCGATCTGCCGTTTGCTGATGTGCTGCCCTTTGCATTGATCCTCTTGGTCGCTTCCGTGCCGGTGGCGCTGCCGGCGACCTTCACCCTGGCAACCGCGCTTGGAGCAACCGAACTGGCGCACTATGGCGTGCTGGTTGCGCGGCTCTCCGCCATCGAAGAAGCCGCCGGCATGGACGTGCTTTGCACCGACAAGACCGGCACGATCACCGAAAACCGTCTCGCGCTCGCGGCGGCTTCTCCCCTCGCCCCCGTCTCCGAGAACGAGCTAATGCGCTGGGCGGCGCTCGCGAGTGATCCGGCGACACAAGACCCCATAGACCTCGCAATTCTCGCCGCGGCAGAATCGCGGGGCCTGCTTGCCGAACCGCCGCGGCGGCTTGAATTCGTTCCGTTCGATCCCGCACAGCGTTATTCGCTCGGACGGTACGAAAATGCCGCGGGAGCGTTGTGCGTCGTCAAGGGCGCGCCGCGCGCAGTTGCTGCGCTCGTCGCGGATACGCCCGACATTACGGCAGCGAGCGAGCGGTTGGCGGCGGGCGGCAATCGCGTGCTCGCCGTTGCCTCCGGCAACGACCGGGACTCGCTGCGTCTCGCCGGCTTTCTAGCCCTGGAGGATCCGCCCCGCGCGGATTCAGCATCGCTCGTCAAAGGTCTTCAGGACCTCGGCGTCCGTGTGGTGATGATCACCGGCGACAATCTGGCGACAGCTTGCGCAGTGGCGCAACGGGTCGGCATCGGAACCCGCGCCGCCGGCGCCGATGCGCTCGATCATCTTGAGGCTGGCCGAGTGCTTGATCACGACATCTACGCCCGCATTTTCCCGGAACATAAGATCAAACTCGTCCGGCTCCTGCAGGCGGCAGGCCACGTCGTCGGCATGACTGGGGATGGCGTCAACGACGCGCCGGCACTAAAGCAAGCCGACGTCGGCATCGCAGTCGCCAGCGCGACCGACGTCGCCCGTGCCGCCGCCGGCGTGGTGCTCACCACGCCCGGCTTGGTGGATGCGCTCTCGGCAGTGCAGGTCAGCCGCCGCATCTACCAACGCATGCTGACCTACACGATCAACAAAATCATGAAGACACTGGAGATCGCGGTCTTCCTGAGCATCGGCGTCATCGTCACCGGCACGTTCGTGATCACACCGCTGCTCGTTGTGTTGCTGCTGTTCGCCAATGACTTTGTCACGATGTCGATTGCCACGGATCGCGTCTCCTACTCCCAGACTCCAGACCATTGGAACGTCAAGACGCTCATAACGATAGGTGGAGTGCTTGCGGCCCTGGTGCTGCTGCTGTCCTTTACTGTGTTCTTTGTCGGCCGCGATTTTCTCGGCCTGCCGTTGCCCCAACTGCAAACGCTCGTCTTCGTCATGCTGGTGGCGACCGGACAAGGCAACATCTATCTGATCCGCGAGCGCCGTCACTTCTGGCGATCGCGGCCCAGCACGTGGCTCGTCGGCGGTTCGATTGCCGATCTCGCCGTTGTGACGGCGATGGCGACGATCGGCATACTGATGGCGCCGGTTAACCCGTTGTTGATTGCCGAGCTGTTGGCTGCAGTTGCAATCTATCTGGTCATACTCGACCAGTTCAAAGTGCTGATCTTTCGGAGCTTTAAAATTCGCTGATTGCCGGTCGCCTTTCTTGCCAATGAGGCTCGTTCAAAACGATAGCCCATCGGGCGCGACCAAATCTTCTGCGCCGAACGTCGTTTGTTGCACATGACCTGAACCCCGGCATTTCCTTTAAGAATGGGTAGAGTCCGTCACCCGAAAGGGGATGGACATGAAGCCGCGCCGGTTCGTGAGTACGTGCCCTAATTCGCGAAGCGGAAGTGCACCACGTCGCCGTCCTGCACCACGTAGTCCTTGCCCTCCAGCCGCATCTTGCCGGCGTCGCGCGTGCCGGCCTCGCCGCCAAAGGCAACGTAATCGTCATAGGCGATGGTTTCGGAACGGATGAAGCCGTGCTCGAAATCGGTGTGGATGACACCGGCGGCCTGCGGCGCCTTGGTGCCGCGCGTTATCGTCCAGGCGCGCGACTCTTTCGGTCCGGCAGTGAAAAACGTCACCAGATCGAGCAGCGCATAGCCGGCGCGGATAAGTCGGTCGAGCCCGGCTTCATGCAGCCCGACGGCGGCGAGATAGTCGGTGCGCTCGTCGCGCGAGAGGACGGCAATCTCGGACTCGATCTTGGCCGAGATGACGACGGCGGCCGCGCCTTCCTGCCTGGCGCGGGCTTCGACTTTTTTCGAGAATGCGTTGCCGGCGGCGGCCGACGCTTCCTCGACATTGCAGACATAGAGCACCGGCAAAGCGGTGAGCAGGCCGAGCATATGGAACGTACGTTCCTCCTCGGGCTTGCACTCGACCAGCCGTGCCGGGTTGCCGTCGCGCAGGAGCGCCAGCGCACGGTTGATGAGATCAAGCGATTCTTTGGCTTCCTTGTCGCCACCTTTGGCTTTCTTGCTCAAGGCATCGACCCGCCGCTCCAGGCTTTCGAGATCGGCCAGCATCAGCTCGGTCTCGACCGTTTCGATGTCGGCGACCGGATCGATGCGGCCCTCGACATGAGTCACATCGGTATCTTCAAAGCAGCGCACGACGTGGGCGATGGCATCGACTTCGCGGATGTTGGCGAGGAACTGGTTGCCGAGCCCCTCGCCTTTCGAGGCGCCGCGAACGAGGCCGGCGATGTCGACGAACGTCAGCCGCGTCGGCACGATCACCGCCGATTTGGCGAGCGCAGCCAGCGTGTCGAGCCGCTTGTCCGGCACCGCCACTTCACCGACATTCGGCTCGATGGTGCAGAACGGATAATTCGCCGCCTGCGCCGCCGCCGTTTCCGTCAGCGCATTGAAGAGCGTCGATTTGCCGACATTCGGCAAACCGACGATGCCGCATTTAAAGCCCATGGAGGATTATCTACCTGTCGTTCGGCGCATCACGCCTGTTCGGATTTTTGATCGGAGCTGGAATCGCCGAATCCTTTGGCGACCATGCCGAGATGAACCTTGTTCTGAAAGCTCGCATCGTCTCCGCGCAGCAAAAGATCCACGCTGTCGGCGAGAATGCCGGTGAGCGCCTCGACCCAAGGCTGCTCACTCTTGGCGAAATCGCTCAGCACGTAATGCTCCACCAGATCCTTGTGGCCGGGATGATCGACGCCGATACGCACGCGCCGGTAATCGTTGCCGATATGCTCGCTGATCGAGCGCAAGCCGTTGTGGCCGGCGATGCCGCCGCCAACTTTGACCCGCACTTTGCCCGCCGGCAGCTCGATCTCGTCATGGAATACCGTCACATCGCCGGAGGTAAGTTTGTAAAACTGCACCGCCTCGGCGACCGCGCGGCCTGACTCGTTCATGTAGGTGCCGGGCAACAGCAAAAGCACGCGTTCGCCGCCGATCGACCCTTCGCACACTAGGCCCTGGAAACGGCGGCGCCACGGCTCGATGCCGTGGCGCTTGGCGATTTCCTGCAACGCCATGAAGCCGGCGTTGTGGCGGTTGCCCGCGTAGCGAGCTCCCGGATTCCCAAGTCCGACCAGGAGCAGCATCGGTCTTTATCCCGTGCGGGACTTCACTTCTTCTTCGGTGCTCCACCGGCCGGAGCCGCAGCCGCACCTGCGGCTGCACCGGCAGCAGCGCCCGCACCGGGCGCCCCACCAGGGGCAGCGCCGGGAGCGGCGCCAGGAGCTCCTTCCGCAGGCACACCGGCCGCGGCAGCGGCGGCAGCGGCAGCGGCCGCAGCGGCGGCAGCTTCCGCCTGCGCTTTTATTTCTTCGGCGTAACCCGACGGCGGCACGACGGTCACCAGCGTGACGTCCTTTTGCCCGACCACGCGCACGCCCTCCGGCAGCTTGACGTCGCTCAGATGCCTGGAGTGGTTGATGTCGAGTTCGCTCACGTCGACGTCGATGCCCGGCGGGATCGCATCGGCGCGGCAGCGCACTTCGATGGTGTGCGTAACGATCGAAACCGTACCGCCGCGTTTGACGCCCGGCGACTGCTCGGAATTTTTCACATAAATCGGAATGTTGACGCGGATGGTCGCGTTCTCGCCGAGCCGCATGAAGTCCACATGCAGCGGCAGGTCGCGCACGGCGTCGAGCTGGAAGTCGCGCGGAATAACACGATGCTTTTCGCCGTCAACCTCGACGTCATGGATGGTGGTCAGAAAATGTCCGGCGTAGATGCGCTGCTGCAGATCGCTGTAATCAAGCGAGATCGGCAACGGCGGTTTGCCGTCGCCATAGATGATTCCAGGTACCCGGCCGGCGCGACGTTCTGCCCGGGCGGCCCCCTTGCCTGCCCGTGAACGCGCGGCCGCCTTGATCAGGTTGACGGTCGCCATGATGTATCCTCGTCGTTAGCGTCCGCAGCAGCCTCCAGGGGTGCCAAAGGTCTAAACTTCGCCGCGGTTGCGGCGCTTATAGCGGCGCGGGTCGGCAAAAACAAGGAAGGCGGCGTGGGGCCTATATCGTCAAAGTCAGCCGGGATTAACGCCCGGCCAGGACCGGTCCGCTCCGTCCGCGGACGGCTGGCCAGCGGCAAGCTTGGCTTCCAGCGCGGCGATCCGCTCCTTCAGCGCTTCGTTTTCCTCGCGGGCGAGCTGCGCCATGTCTTTGACCGCCTCGAACTCCTCGCGCTGGACCACGGCAAGATCGCGCAGAATGCGCTCGGCCTGACTGCGGAACAGCGTCTCGAATTCGCGCCGCACGCCTTGCGCCGCGCCGGCCGCATCGTTCATCAACCGGGCGACCTCGTCGAAGAATCGATTGGTCGTTTGCACCATGTTGGCCTCCGGGCCTGGTCGGCAAGCCACCGTCTAACGGCCACTGCTTGCCATGCATGTACACAATGGCAATGGTGCGGGGCCGCCGCAAGGTAGCTGACGTCGCCTTGGGAGCCCCGATGCTGATCCTCACGGTCCTGCCCTACCCGCACATCAATCCGGTGCTGGTTTCGATCGGGCCGTTCGCCGTGCGCTGGTACGCGCTTGCGTATATCGTCGGCATCATCGTCGGCTGGTTTTATGCGCGCGCGATCATCGCCTCGCCGAAACTATGGGGCGGACCGGCGCCGATCTCGCTCATCGACTTCGACGACTTTATTATCTGGATCACACTCGGCATCATTCTCGGCGGCCGCGTCGGCTACGTGCTGTTCTACAATCTTCCGCATTTTGCCGCGCATCCGGCCGAGATCTTCGAGTTATGGACCGGCGGCATGTCGTTCCACGGCGGCGTGCTCGGCTGCATCGTCGCCACCATCGCGTTTGCGTTGCACCGCGGCTTGCCCATGCTCTCGCTCGGCGACGTGACGACAGCGGTGGCGCCGATCGGACTTTTCCTCGGCCGGCTCGCCAATTTCATCAACGGTGAATTGTGGGGCCGGCCAACCGATGTGCCATGGGCGATGATCTTCCCCCATGGCGGCCCGATCCCGCGCCATCCCAGCCAACTTTACGAAGCAGCGCTTGAGGGGGTTGTCCTTCTGATCGTCCTCGGCGTGCTGGTGCGGCTCGGTGCGCTCAAGCGGCCGGGAATCGTCACCGGTGTCGCCGCCATCGGCTACGGCATGGCGCGCATCTTCTGCGAATTCTTCCGCGAGCCTGACGTGCAGCTCGGATTTCTCTGGGGCGGCCTGACCATGGGAATGCTGCTGTGCATCCCACTGATCCTGGCCGGCATCGTCGCGCTTGTGGTCGCGTTTTCGCGCCAACCAACCGTAAAACATGGCTGAGGATTATTCGCCGCTGGAACGCGAAATCCGCCGCCTGATCGCCATTGCCGGACCGATGCCGGTAGCCGATTACATGCGGCTCTGCCTGAACCATCCGCAATACGGCTATTACAACACGCGCGAGGCGATCGGCGCCGGCGGCGATTTCGTCACCGCGCCGGAAGTCAGCCAGATGTTCGGCGAACTGATCGGATTATGGATGGCGGCCGCCTGGGAGGCGATGGGCGCGCCTGACAACGTGCGCCTGGTCGAACTCGGACCCGGCCGCGGCACCATGATGCTCGACCTATTGCGGGCGGCAAAAGCCGCCAAGAAATTTTACGCCGCGCTCGTGCTGCATCTGGTTGAGATCAGCCCGAAGCTGCAAGCCCTGCAACGCCAGCGTTTCGCCGACCTCGACGTGCCGATGTGGTGGCACGCCACGTTCGCCGAGGTTCCCGACGGCCCGATCATTATTGTCGCCAACGAATTCATCGACGCGCTGCCGGTGCATCAGGCGGTCAAGCAGGCCGACCGCTGGCACGAGCGTGTCGTCGCCATCGCCGACGACGGCGCGCTGGTCATTCGCACCGCGGCGGACGCGCTGCCCAATTTCGACGCGACGCTGCCGCGTGAACTGCGCAATGGCCCGGACGGCTCGATCTATGAGTGGCGCTCCGACACGATCGCCTTCGATATCGGCCGGCGCGTGCGCAACGACGGCGTGGCGTTGATCGTCGATTACGGCCATGCCCGGCAGGGACTGGGTGAAACCTTGCAAGCGGTCGCCGGTCATGCCTTCGCCGACCCGCTGCAAGCGCCAGGCGAAGCCGATCTTACCGCGCACGTCGATTTCGCGAATTTGGCGATTTCCGCCGATATCATCGGCGCGCGCAGCCACGGCCCGGTTTCGCAGCGCGATTTTCTCAAAGAGCTCGGCATCGACGCGCGCGCCGCCGCGCTGAAAACCGCACGGCCGGAAAAATCGGCCGAAATCGATGCCGCGCTCGCCCGCCTGACCGGCACCGGGCCGAACGAGATGGGCGATTTGTTCAAGGTGCTCGCCATCGCCGACCCGAAAATCGGACCGCTGCCGGGCTTGCAACCGGTCTTGCAACCGGGCTTGCAACCGGTCTTGCAGGAACGGCGATGATTACGGCGGCGACGCTGGCGCTGTCCGGTATCCGGCACGGCTTCTTCACCCGTCAGGGCGGCGTATCGGCGGGCATCTATGCAAGCCTCAATGCCGGGCTCGGCTCGCACGACGCGGCCGCCAACATCACCGAAAACCGCGCGCGCATGGCGGCGTCGCTCGGCGTCGAGCCCGACCGTCTGCTCACCGCGTTCCAGATACATTCGCCTCACGTCGTGGTCGCCGAAACACCTTGGCCGCCGGATGCCCGGCCGCGCGCAGACGCCATCGTTACCCGAACGCCGGGCCTTGCCATCGGCGTGAGCACCGCCGATTGCGGACCGATCTTGCTCGCCGAGCCCACCGCGCGCGTGATCGGCGCCGCCCATGCCGGTTGGCGCGGTGCGCTCGGCGGCGTCGCCGAGGCAGCGATTGCGGCGATGGAAAAGCTTGGTGCCGACCGCGGCCGGATCCGGGCCGCGCTGGGTCCAATGATCCGGCAGAACAATTATGAGGTCGGGCCGGATTTGATCGCCCGCTTTGCCGCCGAGGACGGCGCCAGCGCTCGCTTCTTCAAACCGGCCGCGCGCGAGGGTCATGCCCTGTTCGATCTCGCCGGCTACATCGGCGCGCGGCTCTCCCGCGCCGGCATCGAGCAGATCGAGGATATCGGCCTTTGCACCTATGCCGACACCGCCAGGTTTTTTAGTTTCCGCCGCACCACCCATCGCGGCGAGGCCGATTACGGCCGCCATGTGAACGCGATCGTGCTGATCTGAACGCCATTATTGACCACGCCGCACGGCTTCGGCCGGGCTGAAAAATCCTGCGGGGACAAGGCCCTGATTCATGTTGCCAGCCCGGTAAGCGGCTTGTATCAGGACGTTGTTTTTTGCCGCACGATTGAAGGCGCGCAGGAGATCGGAATGGCGAGCAACAACGGAGCGATCAAGCTCGTTGCCGGTAATTCCAATCCCGAACTTGCCGAGGGCATCGGCGCCTATCTCGGTACGCCGCTGACCAAGGCCGTGGTCCGGCGTTTTGCCGACATGGAGATTTTCGTCGAAATCCAGGAGAACGTCCGCGGCGCCGACGTCTTCGTCATTCAGTCGACTGCGTTCCCGGCCAACGATCACCTGATGGAGTTGCTGATCATTATCGACGCGCTGCGCCGCGCGTCGGCGCGCCGCGTCACGGCGGTGCTACCCTATTTCGGTTACGCGCGGCAGGATCGCAAACCCGGCCCGCGCACGCCGATTTCGGCCAAACTTGTCGCCAACCTCATCACCCGGGCGGGCGCCGATCGCGTGCTGACGCTCGATCTGCATGCCGGCCAAATCCAAGGGTTCTTCGACATCCCGACCGATAATTTGTTCGCCTCCCCGGTCATGGTGCGCGACATCAAGCAGCGCTTCGACGTCGACAAGGTCATTGTGGTATCGCCGGACGTCGGTGGCGTGGTGCGCGCGCGCGGCCTCGCCAAGCGCATCAGCGCGCCGCTCGCCATTGTCGACAAGCGGCGTGAGCGGCCCGGCCAGTCCGAAGTGGCGAACGTCATCGGCGAGGTCGACGGCCACGTCTGCATCCTGGTCGATGACATCGTCGACTCCGGCGGCACGCTACTCAACGCCGCCGACGCGCTGCTGGAAAAGGGCGCCGTCGCGGTTTACGGCTATATCAGTCACGGCGTGCTGTCCGGCGGCGCCGTCGCCCGCGTCAACGAATCGAATCTGAAGGAACTGGTGATCACGGATTCGATTCAGCCGACCGAAGCGGTGAAGCAATCCGCCAATATCCGGGTGCTGTCGATTGCGACCCTGATCGGTGAAGCCATCAGCCGCACCGCCTCCGAGGAATCGGTTTCGAGCCTGTTCTTCGACTGAAGTCGTCGGCCAAGCCCGCCCCCCGCCCCCCGAGTCAACTTGTCGCAGGCCGAGCCTGTGGACGAAGAGTCATTCCCGCATTGTGCGAAGGCGGCAAATCACTTCATCAGTGCCATAGGGTTTGTATAGGACCGCATCGAAGGCTTTGGCGGCGGAATCGAGCCGTCTATAGTCGGCGCTGCGGGGTGATTCGCGGATGAGTCAATGTGCAGGAACCGGTTGTTCCTGCGGCAAATCGCACCCGGTTCTAGCGATGTCCAGTGGCGTGCGCATTTCCACTCCAACCCTCGCTGTGGAGACGGCATGTCCTTTCTCGAGATCGCACACGATTCCCGCGGTAATCCGCTCGAAGTCGTCGAGCACATGGTCGCGGGCAACAACTGGCCGTTCGAGCGCGCCGGCGAAGACGAACTCGCCATTGTCGTCACCGGCCGATGGACCAACTACCAGGTCTCCTTCACCTGGATGAGCGAGATCGAGGCGCTGCATCTCGCCTGCGCCTTCGACATGCGCGTGCCGGATCCGCGGCTTGCCGAAGTGCAGCAGCTTATCGCGCTGATCAACGAGCAATTATGGATCGGACATTTCGACGTCTGGACGCAAAACGGCGTGGTGATGTTCCGGCATGCACTGCTGTTGACCGGCGGCGCCGCGCCGTCCGACCGCCAATGCGAAGCGGTGCTCGGCAGCGCGCTCGATGCCTGCGAGCGTTATTTCCCCGCCTTCCAGTTCGTGGTCTGGGCGGGCAAGAGCGCTCGGGAAGCCATGGACTCGGCGCTGTTCGAGACCGCGGGCCAAGCGTAGCGGCCGCCCGCTCGCGCCACGCACGCAAGCCCGTTGCCATCACGGTCGCGCAATGAGGCGTGAGGAATTTCGCCGATGAGCGCAGCAAGCAAGGATTTGCGCGATTTGCCTGGACAGTTTGTCCTCGTTGGCGCCGGCAAAATGGGCGGCGCTTTGCTCGAAGGTTGGCTGCGGCTTGGCTTGGCGCCGGCGCAAATCGCCGTCATCGAACCGAAGCCATCGCCGGAAATCGCTGCGCTCGCCAACCGCGGCGTTCGACTCAATCCCGACCCGCGCGCTCTCACCGGCGCCGCCGCAATTGTCATCGCAGTGAAGCCGCAGATCGCCGCCGAGGCATTGCCGGTCATCGCGCCGATGATCGGCAAATTCACGATGGTGGTGTCGATCATGGCCGGCCGCACGCTGCAATCGCTCGCAACCGCGCTTCCCGGCTCAAGCGCCATCGTGCGCGCCATGCCGAACCTGCCGGCCTCGATCGGTCGCGGCATCGCCGTTGCCGTGCCCTGGCGCACCGACGACGCGCAGCGTGCGCTGGCCGATCGGCTTTTGTCCGCCACCGGAAAAGTTGCATGGGTCGATGACGAGACTTTACTCGACGCAGTGACAGCAGTGTCGGGCTCGGGTCCGGCTTATGTTTTTCTGCTGGCCGAAGCGTTGACGGACGCCGGGGCCGCGGCCGGACTGCCGCGCGCGCTCGCCGCCGAGCTTGCTCGCGAAACCGTCGCCGGCGCCGGCGCGCTGTTGCATGACTCGCCGCTGGATGCGGCGGACCTGCGCGCGGCTGTCACCTCACCGGGCGGTACCACCGCCGCCGCGCTCGACGTACTCATGGGCGCCGACGGGCTGCCACAGTTGCTGAAAAAGGCGGTGGCAGCCGCAACCGCACGCTCCCGAAAGCTCGCGGAGTAATCCGCGCAGGCCGCTTGCGCGGCCGCGCCAGCGGCCTACATTTCCATATCAGTCAAGCGTTGGTAGGAGTTCCGCCATGGCTCGTAGACCGGCACGCAGACCCGCTCGCAAAGCCACCGGAAAAAGCCCGGTACGCGCCACCCGTGGCCCGGCCGCTGCCACCACCGAGCGCGAAAAGATCATTGCCGCTTTTCTGTCGCTGCTTGCCGAAAAGCCGTTCGAGAAGATCGGTCTTGCCGCCATCGCCAAAGCGGCCGGCGTTACGCTGGCGTCGTTGCGCGGTGAATTTCCCTCCACGCTGGCGATCGTCGCCGCCCACATCAAGGCGACCGACCGTGCGGTGCTGGCGGAGGATGCAGGCGAGATGGGCGACGAGCCGGCGCGCGACCGGCTTGCCGACGTGCTGATGCGCCGGCTCGACATTTTGGCGCCGCATCGCGGCGCCGTCCGTTCGCTGCTGCGCTCGGCCCGGCGCGACCCGCCGCTGGCGCTGGCGCTCAACGCGCTGGCGCTGCGCTCGCAGCGCTGGATGCTGAACGCCGCCGGCATCGGCGCCGCCGGGCCGCTCGGCGTGCTGCGCGCGCAAGGGCTGGCGGTGCTGTTCACCGGGGTGCTGGACATCTGGACCCGTGACGACGAGGGCGACCAGGCTCGGACCATGGCGGCGCTCGACCGGGCGCTGGCGAGGGGCGAACGCCTCGCCGGCCTGCTCGACGACCTCTGCGCCATCCCCGCCAGGCTGTGCCGGATGCGCTCGCGCGCAGGCTCCCGGCGCCGCCGGGGAAAAGATTCTGGGGAAACCTCGGCGGCCTGAACGGGCGTCGCCGGTTCACCGCATCGTTACCCATTCTTGACCATTGCCGATAAATCCAGGCCAGCAAAAGCGTTTTTGAAAGCGGCGGACCTTAAACTGGCGAAGTGCGGAAAAACTGCATGGCAGGCCGCCAAGTTAGAATAACTTCAAACAACACTTTTCAGTTGCAATCGATTTTGGCCGGCCTTAGATGGATAGTTGCGACTGCGACCAATAGCTGCTTTCCGGGCCCGCGCCGTGATCGTTTGTTCCTGCAATGTGCTGACCGACCACGACGTGCGATCGACGCTATCGGGAGACGCAACGGCCCCCCGCACCGCCGGCGAAGTCTATGGCTGCCTTGGCTGCAGCGCGCAGTGCGGACGTTGTGCGCGCACCATCCGACGCATCATGGATGAAGCGCTCGGCATCGCCGAAACCGCCCCTTGCTGCCGGAACGACGGCGACCTCTAAGCTTTCCACCGTTAAGGTCCGGGCGTACCGCGGGTTCCGTCGAGCCTTTGCGCGTCCGCCGCGGAAGCTATAATGGTGGGCAGGCCGTCGCGCGCCAAGCCGACACTCACCGCAGGAGCATCATCATGCGAGGCGATCCCGGAGTCCTCGATTACCTCAACAAGTCGCTCCGCCACGAACTGACGGCCATCAATCAATACTGGTTGCATTTCCGCCTGCTGCATAACTGGGGCTACCTCGATCTGGCCAAGCAGTGGCGCAAGGAATCGGTCGAGGAGATGCGGCATGCCGATAAGCTGGTCGACCGGATCATCTTTCTTGACGGCTTCCCCAACATGCAGGTGCTCGATCCGCTGCACATCGGCCAGACCGTAAAGGAAGTGCTCGACTGCGATCTGCGCGCGGAATTGTCGGCGCGCGCGCTATACGAGGAAGCCGCGACCCATTGTCATTCGGTCAAGGATTATGTTTCGCGCGATCTGTTCGAGCAGTTGATGCGTGACGAGGAGCATCACATCGACTTCCTCGAAACCCAGCTTGACCTGGTCGCCAAACTGGGCGTCGAACTTTACGCCCAACATCACATCGGCAAGCTCGACGGCGACGAGTCGCATTAAGCGCCTGGTGGAGCGGATTTAACATTCGCTACCCACCTAGCGGCAGCCTCGTGAAGCGAATGTCAAATCCAAAGCTCCACTAAGACTCATATTTGCTAGTGGTCCCTTTGATTCTAACATTCGCATGAGAAGCTGCCGAATACGGAAGCGAATGTTAGAATCGGACCACTAGCTGCAACTCGCGGACTCGATGCGGCGTCAGATTTGATCTGCAAGCGTTTCGGCGATGCCTTCAAGGGCGCGCTCGAAACACCCCAAGGGCGCGCGTACGATTCCCGCGCCGACTTGCCCAACGCCAGGTTTCTTGTGCGCGATGCCGGTATTGATGACTGGCGCAATTCCTGTCCGCAAGACTTTGCGGATATCGATCCCGGTCGGAACACCCGCGAAATCGAGGTTCGGGATGGTCCAATCGGAGTTGCGGCCGATCGTGATCTCGAACATTCGTCTGGTGAATTGAGCAGCGTCGCTCGCCGTTCCCGCGCCGATGAAGCCGGCGACGGCCGGGGCGGCTGCCATGGCGAAACCGCCCAACCCGATTGTTTCAACGATGGCGGAATCGCCCATGTCCGGATTTGCATCTCGTTCGCTGTATCCTGGAAAGTAGAGGCCTTTCGGCATCTCGACCGGCGCTATGAACCAGCGCTCGCCGGTGCCACTGACGCGAACGCCGAAATCGGTTCCGTTACGGTTCATGGCCGTAACGATGGTCGAACCCGGAATGCCATTTGCCGGATCAGTCATTGCCTTACCCATCGCCATCGCGATATTGAGAAAAAATTGATCGTTGTCGCGAATGTAATTCAGGACCCGGACCAGTTTGCCGGTGTCGCTTGCGGTCGCGGCAAGGTGCGGCGCAATCTCCCGCAAGAACACCGCCGTGCAGGCGACGTTTCGTTGATGCATCTCGTCGCCCATCGCCAGACCGCGGGCGATGATGCTCTTGAGCGGCATGCCGCCGGCGGCTCGCAGTGCGGCCGACAATGCCGGACCGATAACCGCCGCGATCAATCGCAGGCGATCGAGGACCTCGGCATTGTTGCCGCCGAACCGCAGCACCGTGCCGAGACCTTCGTTGATGGTGCAATAGGTACGATTACCGAATTTCCTGTTTTCGACGATCATCACCGGCTGACTCATGGTGGTCATGCCGGTCATCGGCCCGACTGCTCCGAAGTGATGGTTTGGGTGAAACGTGAAGCCTCCGCGCGCGGCCGTTGCCTCCGCCTCGGCGAGGTCCTTCGCCCAGCCTTCGAAGACCGCGATGCCGCAGACGGCCCCGCGCATCGGACCGCACATGCGATCCCATCCGATTGGCGGACCGGAATGCAGAATGATATTTTTCCCGAGGCCCTTGATGACATCTCCGGCCGGCTGGACGTCGATGAGAACGGGCTCCGCCTGTAGAATTTTGGACAGTGCTTGCTTGTTGGCGGCTTCTATTTTCTCCAAGGCTGTCCTCCAGGCTTCGGGTCCAGGGCAACAGCCAACCGCACGCACTCGTTCGCAAAGCCTAAGAATTCCGTTTTTGCGCGCGGCACAGTTAGCTATCGAGGAAAAACCATAGTATTTTGCCGCCCAAAGTAAAAGTGCGCGCGTTCGACTCCATGATGCTGCATGAACTTCACCGGTCGGTGCGAATACTGACGCTTGGCGAATTCGCACGCGACGCATTCGGCGCGCATTCGACCGGCGATATTCTCGCGGTGTTTCGCCGCAGCTTCTATATCCGCCTGGGTCCGTACGCGCTGTGCCTCGGGCCGACCGGTATCGGCAAGGGGCCGATCAACATCATTACGCAGACGCACGGCGATACGGAATGGCCGCAGCTTGGCCTGGTGCAGCATCAGCCGGTTTCGGTGTCGCAAACCGCGATCGACGTCGCAGGCCGCGCCCGATTCGACTTCACCGGCGCTGACGTCTGGCGGCCGCCACCGCCGCCGCAATTTTCATTTGATACTCTTCGCGCCGGACTGAAACTGCTTTTCGAATCTGCGCTGCGACGTTCACCGGGCGGACTGGGAGCGACCTTGGCGGTTGCGGACATGTCGGCCGAATGGCCCTATTCATCCGACGGTCCGTTGCTGCGCTTAGCACGAACGCCCATATGCGATGTCGCCGCGTGGATTTCGGGTGCGCTGGCGCGCAAAAGCGGACCTAAGAGCGCCCCCCTGCCGCGCTCGATTGAAAATCTCATCGGCCTCGGACCCGGCCTGACCCCATCCGGCGACGATTTTATCGGCGGGCTGATGGTTGCCCTTCATTACCTCGGCTTCGCCGAAATCGCGGCA
>DATKRE010000070.1:0-22200 GCA_035532335.1 Xanthobacteraceae bacterium
GCACAATCCGCCGCCGGCCTATGCCGAGTTGCGGCGGCGCGAACCGGTCTGGACGCCGACTGGCCTGATGGGGCGCGTCGCGGCGCAGGCGGTCGCCACTAAACAAGCGATTCAAGTGCCGGATCTCGCTGCATACATCGAGGATGATCCGTTGATCCGGGTCTTCGCCAATACGACTGGCGCGCGCACCCTGATCTTAGTGCCGCTCTTGAAGGAAGGCGACGTCATCGGTATGTCGGCGATCTACCGTCAGGAGGTCCGCCCCTTCACCGACAAGCAGGTCGAACTGCTGACGAATTTCGCCGCCCAGGCGGTGATCGCCATCGAGAACGCGCGGCTGCTCAGCGAACTGCGCCAACGCACCGACGACCTCACGGAATCCCTTGAGCAGCAGACGGCGACCGCCGATGTGCTGCGTGTTATTTCCAGCTCTCCCGGCGATCTGCAGCCGGTGTTTGCCGCCATGCTGGAAAATGCGACGCGTCTGTGCCAGGCCACATTCGGTTTTCTTCATCTCAGGGAAAGCGACGGGTTCCGTCGTGCGGCAACCCATAACGTGCCAGCCGTTGATGAGCTTCCCATCGGCGTGCGCCATTTTCATCCGCTGACTGCAATTCAGCGGGCGGCCACATCCAAGTTGCCGGTGCAGATCGCCAATTACGCCGATGATCAGCCTTACAAGCAGCGCGACCCCGGTGCCGTCTTTCTGGTCGAGCGCGCTGGCGCGCGAACGCTCCTTTGCATTCCAATGCTCAAGGAAGACGAGTTGGTCGGCGCCATCAGCATTTACCGCCAAGAGGTGCGGCCCTTCACCGACAAGCAGATCGATCTGGTGAAGAACTTCGCCGCCCAGGTCGTCATCGCCATCGAGAATGCGAGGCTGCTCACCGAGCTGCGCGAGTCGCTTGAAAGGCAGACGGCGACCTCTGACGTTCTCGGTGTCATCAGCCGATCCAAATTTGAGCTGCAGCCGATCCTGCAAAGCGTTGTGGATACGGCGGAGCGCCTGTGTCGTGCCGAGCAAACCGTCATCTTCCGGTTGGAGGATGGCGTTTACCGCTTCGCGGCCGGTCATAGCGCTACTCCGGCCTACCTTGAAATCGAGCGAAATACGGTGATTTCGCCGGGGCCGGGGACGGCCGTGGGCCGCGCCGCGATGTCCCGACAGGTTGTTCGCATCGACGACGCCTGGAACGATCCGCTGTACGAGAAAAAGAAAGACGCGAAAGTGGGCGGGGTGCGTTCGATGATCGGCGTGCCGTTGATGCGAAATGGCGAGCCGATCGGCGTCATCGCGTTGGCGCGCGGTCGAGTTGCACCGTTCAACGACCGTGAAATCGAGTTGGTGACGACGTTTGCCGATCAAGCCGTTATCGCTATCGAAAACGTGCGTTTGTTCGAGGCGGAACAGTTACGCACGCACGAGCTGCGCGAATCTCTCGAGCAGCAGACGGCGACGTCGGAAGTGCTGCGAGTAATCTCAAGCTCGCCGGGAGAATTGCAGCCGGTCTTTCAAAGTATGCTGGAAAACGCGACCCGGCTATGCGCGGCTACTTTCGGCGTGCTTACGCTTGCCGACGGCGACGGATTTCAGATCGCCGCTCTAGAGAACATGCCGGCAAACTTCACCGACCGTTACCAGGTCGGGTACGCGTTCCAGCCAGGTCCTCGGACGCCGTTGTCGCGGGCTACGGCGGCCAAGGACGCCGTGCAGATTCCCGACCTCACGCAAGACGCCGCTTACAAGGAGCGCGATCCTCCAATCGTGGCGCTGGTCGAAGAAGGCGCGGTGCGCAGCATCTTGGTCGTGCCGATGCTAAAGGAGCGCGAACTGATCGGCGCCTTAAGCATCTATCGCCAGGAAGTCCGCCCCTTCACCGACAAGCAGATCGAGCTGGTCAAGAATTTCGCCGCCCAAGCGGTCATCGCCATCGAGAACGCGCGGCTGCTCAGCGAGCTGCGTGAATCGCTGGAGCAGCAGACGGCGACGTCGGAAGTGCTGCAGGTCATCAGTAAGTCGCCGGGCGATCTACGGCCGGTGTTTGACGCCATGCTGGAAAACGCCGTCCGTATCTGCGAGGCCAAGTTCGGCATCATCTCCCGCTGGGACGGCGAGGCCTTGCACATGCTGGCAGCGCACAATACGCCGCCTGCACTCATTGAGGCACGCAAGCACGCACCGCGGGGCGTCGAGACAAACCCCCTGATTGCTCGCATGTTGGCGGAAAAAACGGCGGTTCAGGTGCCCGACGCGGCCGCAACGCCAGGCTACCTCGACCGAAGTGACCCCGGAGCCGTCGGTGCCGTCGAACTGGGCGGCGCGCGGACGTGCATGCTTGTTCCGATGCTGAAGGAAAGCGAGGTGATCGGGTCCTTTACCTTGTTCCGTCAGGAGGTTCGTCCCTTTACCGACAAGCAGATGGAGCTGGTTTCGAGCTTCGCCGCCCAAGCGGTCATCGCCATCGAGAACGCGCGGCTGCTCACCGAGCTGCGTTCGCGTACCGACGAACTCGGCCGTTCGGTCGAAGAATTGCGGGCGCTTGGCGAGACATCGCAGGCGGTCAACTCGACGCTCGACCTGGAGATGGTGCTGAACACGATCGTAACCAAGGCTGTGCAGCTTTCCGGCACCGATGCGGGCGCGATTTATGTGTTCGACGAAGGCCAGCGCGAATTTCGCCTGCGCGCCACCTACGGGATGGATCAGCGGCTCATCGACGCGCTGGGCAATGCCCACATCGGTATCGACGAACAGAATATCGCGTTGCTCCTTGCCAACCGCGAGCCGGTGCAGATCGCCGACTTGAAGGACGTGGCGCGATCGCCGGTCGATGAAATCGTGGTCGGCGCCGGCTACCGCGCCCGGTTGGCGGCGCCGCTATTCAGCGGCGACGATATCGTGGGTCTCCTGGTGGTCCGCCGGCGGACGCCCGGCGCTTTCTCGCCAAATGCCGTCGATTTGATGAAGACGTTCGCGGCGCAGTCGGCCTTGGCCATTCAGAACGCCAGGCTGTTCCATGAGATCGAGGAGAAGGGCCGGGAGCTGGAAGTTGCAAGCAAGCACAAGTCGCAATTCCTCGCCAATATGAGCCACGAGCTGCGTACGCCGCTCAACGCCATCCTCGGCTATACCGAACTCATGCTCGACAATATCTACGGCGAGGCGCCGGAGAAGATGCGCGCGGTGCTGGTGCGCGTGCAGACTAACGGCAAGCATCTGCTCGGGCTGATCAACGACGTGCTCGATCTGTCGAAGATCGAGGCGGGGCAACTGACGCTTTCGCTCTCCGACTATTCGGTCGCCGAGCTCGTGCAGGGCGTCTATGTCGCAGTCGAACCGCTGGCGTCGCAGAAGAGTCTTGCGCTTACGACCAAAGTCGAAAAGGGTCTGCCGATGGGCCACGGCGACGAGCGCCGGCTTGCCCAGGTGCTGCTCAACCTGGTCGGCAATGCCATCAAGTTCACCGACAAGGGCGAGGTGGCGATCGAGGCGTCTCAGTCCAATGGCGCGTTCAACGTCGCGGTCCGCGACTCCGGGCCTGGCATTGCCGCCGCCGATCGGGCGAAAATCTTCGAGGAATTCCAGCAGGTCGACGACACCTCGACGCGACAGAAGGGTGGCACCGGCTTGGGGCTGTCGATCTCCAGGCGGATCGTCGAGTTGCACGGCGGCCGCATTTCGGTCGATTCGGAGCTTGGCAAGGGCTCGACCTTCACGATCACGCTGCCGGTCAAGGCTGACGCTGAAAGGCAAAGCACATGAGCAAGCGAATTTTGGTAGTGGAAGACCAGCCGGACAATCGGCAGATCCTGCGCGATTTACTCACCAGCGTCGGCTATCAATTGCTGGAGGCCGAGGATGGTGCGCAGGGCGTGGCGGCGGCCGAAGCCAACCGCCCGGATTTGATCCTGATGGACATCCAGATGCCGGTGCTCGACGGCTACGAGGCGACGCGGCGGATCAAGGCCAACCCGGAGCTGAAGGCGATCCCGATTATCGTCGTCACGTCGTACGCGCTCTCAGGCGACGAGGAAAAGGCCCGCGCCGCCGGCTGCGACGATTACATCACCAAGCCTTATAGCCCGCGCCAGCTCCTGGCGAAGGTCAACGCTCACTTAGGCCAGCGCTGATTTCCGATGCACACTCCTCCGCGCATTCTCATCGTCGATGACAATGAGACCAACCGCGACATTCTGCGCTCGCGATTGGGACCGCATGGTTATGAGCTGCTGGAAGCGGCCGACGGCGAGGAAGCCCTAGCCGCTACGCGCGAACACCATCCCGATCTCATCCTGCTCGATGTGATGATGCCGAAGATCGACGGTATCGAGGTGTGCCGGCAGCTGAGAGCGGACGGCGATTTGCCTTTTACCGCCATCATCCTGGTGACGGCGAAGGCCGATACCAAGGATGTGGTTGCCGGCCTGGAAGCAGGTGCCGACGAATATCTGACCAAGCCGCTCGATCAGGCCGCGCTGGTCGCCCGGGTCAAATCGATGCTGCGGATGAAGGAACTAACCGACAAGGTGACCGCGCAGGCGGCCGATCTGGCCAGCTGGAATCGGACGCTGGAGGAGCGCGTGGAACAGCAGCTTGCGCAAATCGGGCGAATGGACCGTTTGAAGCGGTTCTTGTCGCCGCAGGTGGCCGAACTGCTGCTGTCTGCCGGCGACGACCGCGCCCTCGAAAGTCATCGCCGCCAAGTCACAGTGGTGTTCTGCGATCTGCGCGGGTTCACCGCCTTTGCCGAAACCGCCGAGCCGGAAGAGGTGATGGGCATCCTGCGCGAATATCACAGCAGCGTCGGCACCATCATTCACAACTTCCAGGGCACCATCGAGCGCTTTGCCGGCGACGGCCTGATGGTGATGCTCAACGATCCGGTACCGATCGACGACCCGTGCGGCCAGGCGGTACGCATGGCGGCGGAAATGCGCGCGGCGGTCGGCGTCTTAACCGGCAAATGGCGGAAGCTTGGTTTCGAGCTTGGTTTCGGCATGGGTATCGCGCACGGCTACGCCACGCTCGGCCGCATCGGTTTCGAAGGCCGCTTCGACTACGCCGCCATCGGTTCGGTCACCAATCTCGCCGCGCGCCTGTGTGCCGAGGCAAAGGACGGCCAGATCCTGATCGACGGCAAGGTCCACGCGGCGGTGGAAACGATTGCCGATCTGGAGCCGCTGGAGGCGCTGACGCTCAAGGGGTTTCACCGCCAGGTCAGCGCATCAAATGTGCGGGCGATTTCCGCCTGACAGTCGTTGCTGCGTCACTTCGGCGGCAGCACCGCCACCGCTTCGATCTCGAACACTAAGCCGTCGATTGCCAGCCTGGAGACGAAGATCGTCGTCGAGGCCGGCGGCGCCGCGGTATTGAGATAGCTGTCGCGTACCTCGCGGAAGTCCTGCATCTGGGCGCCTGCGACCAGATAATTGTTGATCTTGACGACGTCCTTGAAGGTGGCGCCGACCTCGGCCAGCGCCGATTTCAGATTTTCGAACGCCAGAACCATTTGCGCGCGGCCGTCGGGAGGAATTTTCCGGTCGCGGTCGGCGCCGACCTGGCCGGCGATAAAAATCGTGCGTCCCGGCCCGGTGACTTCGACGACGTGGCTATAGCCGGGCGGCGGAAAAACGGCTTTCGGATTGAGATAACGCGCGCTCATCTTCATCTCCTCGCAGGGTTACCCGGTTCTGAACGTCTCGGCTTCGTAAAGGTTATCGGTTTGCTTCGAACAGTTCGATACACGTGTCGTAAACAATAGCGCTTCAAGCAATCTTCAGCATAGGCCCAGAACCCCGCGGTACGGGCCCAAAACCCTACGTACTTTCACCAATTCAATACTACCGGCGCACCAGTGTCAGCCGGCGAGAGCAAAACAACTCCGCGGCGTGAACAGGGATCGGCCGTGCGCAAAAGCACCATTGTGATGATCGGATTTGCCGGCCTGTTCGGCCTGCTCGCGGTGTTTTTGGCGCAAACTTGGCTCAAAAACCAAACCGAAATGCGGATGCGCAGCCTGGAGGCGCAGCGTAAATCGGCGCCCCCGGCGCACACCATCGTCGTTGCCAGCCGGCCGCTGCGTTTCGGCGACGAGCTAAGCGCCGGATCGTTGCGCGAAATGCCGTGGCCCAGCGACGCCTTGCCGGCCGGCGCCTTCGGTAAAATCAGCGCACTCACCTCGGACAAACGCGTCGCGCTGATGCCGATCGATCCCAACGAGGCGATCCTCGCTGCAAAAATCACCGGTCCAGGCCAGCGGGCGACACTTTCGGCGGTTCTGTCCGACGATATGAAGGCCGTTACCATTCGGGTCAACGACGTTGAAGGTGTCGCCGGCTTTGTGCTGCCGGGCGATCACGTTGACGTTGTGGTGTCGCGGACCGGCGATCCGAGCATCTCGATGAGCGATGTCGTGCTGCAAAACGTCCGCGTGCTTGCCATCGATCAACTGGCGGATGAGCGCACCGACAAACCTTCCGTGGTCAAGGCCGTCACACTCGAAGTGGACGCCGTCGGCGGCGAAAAAGTAGCACTTGCGTCACGCGTCGGCTCACTGTCGCTGATGTTGCGCAAGGCCGGTGAAGTCAATGAGGCGGTGACACGGCGGGTAACGATCGCCGATCTCGGGCATGCCGCCGCATCGCCGCGTGACACGCGCTTCGTCACCATCGGCGTGATGCGCATGTCGAAGAAATCCGATTATAGCGTGCCGGTCGAATCAATGCCGGCGCACGCCGCAGCGCTCATCGGGCGTCGAGCGGCACAAGACTGAAGAAAAAATGATCAGCGAGTTTGGGGACGTGAACAGAGTTTGGGACAAAGAGTGGCGGGAGGCCAACATGTCAAGCCAGTACGAAGCGACGGTCGATAGCGCCGGAGCATTCCGGCGACGGAACGAACGGGAAGGAAAGCTGCCGGCTCTGCTGTCTCGTTGCCGGGCCGCAGCGGCAATTGTGCTGATGATCGTATTCGCCATCGCACCTTGCGAATTGCGGGCACAGGAGCGGGTCGCGCTGACCAGGATGGCCCACACGACGATCGTCAACGTGTTGCTCGGCAAGTCGCAAGACGTTCATACCGAACAGGCCATCGTCGATATCTCGGTGGGCGATCCGGGCATCGCCGACGTTAATCCGCTGACCGATCATGCGCTGTCGATCCTCGGCAAGAAGATCGGCACCACGCGGGTGACAGTCTACGGCGAGGACAAGAAGCTCGTCGGCATCTTTGACATCGAGGTCGCCTACGATATCTCACGGGCCAGTACCGAGATATCGGCGCTGTCCGGCGGCACCATCCGGGTTTCATCGGTCAATGGCCGCATCCTTCTCACCGGGACTGCCGCCGACGCGGTCACTGTCGACAAGGCGGTGACGATCGCGCGGCAATTCGTGCCCGATCCGATCAACACCGTCCAGGTGCTCCGCCCGCAGCAAATCATGCTGGAGGTTCGTTTTATCGAAGTCTCGCGCTCGGCGAGCCGCGAGTTGGGCGTGCAATGGAATATCTTCGGTGCCGGTGCGCTGGCGAATATCGGCAATCGGGTGGGGGCAGCGCAATTGCCGATTACCGCGCCGGGTGGTGCCTTCCAGCAGCCGGCCGCTGCCGGTAGCGGCATCGGCGGCATGAGCGTCATCCCGAGTGGCATCACCGGCGTTCCGTTGTCGCCGGTGACCGCCGCCGGCGTTCTTTCCGGTGCGGCGCCCTTCGGCTTCCTTGTCAGCCAGCTTGGCGGCTCGGTGCAGATGTCGCTCAACGCGCTCGAGCAAAAAGGTCTGGCGCGCAGCTTGGCGGAGCCCAATTTGGTGGCACTGTCGGGCGACACCGCAAGCTTTCTCGCCGGCGGACAGTTTCCCGTCCCGCAGGCAAACGGCCTGGGTACCATAGCGTTCGCCTATCAGCCTTACGGCGTCGGTCTGTCCTTCACTCCGACTGTGCTGAGGGACGGCCTGATCAATCTCATCATCAAGCCGGAAGTCAGCGAAATCGACCCGACGCACACAGTGACGGTCGCCGGCACCTCGGTGCCGGGACTCATCACGCGCAAGGCTTCGACGACGCTTGAGCTGCGCGATGGTCAAAGCTTCATGCTGGGCGGTTTGTTGCAGAACCAGACCACCAGTGCGCAGGATCAATTGCCGTGGGTCGGCGACGTGCCGGTGTTGGGCGCGCTTTTTCGTTCGGCCCAATATCAGAAGAACGAAACCGATCTCGTGATCGTGGTGACGCCGCATATCGTCAATCCGATGCGGCCGACCAATGTCGCGCACTCGCCGCTCGACAACTCTCTGCCGGCCAACGACGTCGACTTTTTCCTCAATGGCAAGGCCGAGATCAGCCCGGCAATGGCACGGCTCGCTTTCGGCGCGCCCAACCGGCCGTATGTCGGGCACATCCTCGATCTGCCGAAGAAGGGAGGCGCCTATGTTGTGGCCAAGGACTAAGCTGAATGCGAGCGCGATCGCCGCAGCCGCTATTGCCGGCGCCATGCTTGCTGGTTGCTCCGATCCCGGGCTGTATCTTGACCGGCGCGATACCATTGCACTGAGCGCCGGCGACGCCAGCGAAGCCAACAAGGTCGCGCAGGTGGTAGATCCGTGGCCGCCTTATAGCGGTAACACCAATCTCGCTTTCAGCGGCCAGCGGATGCAATCCGCGGTCGAACGCTACCGCACCAATCTGGTCACTCCACCGGTCGACCCGATGATGATGCAGGTCGCTAATCCGACGCCGCCGACCGCGCAGACCAATTCGCAGAGCAACACGTCGAGCAGCAGCAACCCGGCGGGAACCAGCAGCAATTCGACGACCTCAACGAGCACGACGACGTCCGCCCAATAATCCCCTATCCGCAGCGCGAACCCGAACACATGCAAAGCAGTCGTTCAACAAGTCCGACGGGCCCGCCCCGGATCGTGGTCCTTACCGCCGACCAGGAATTCGAGGACGGCGTCCGCGCCACCTTTGCCGCCGACGCCCGAATTGAACTGCACGTCGTCGGCGGCCGGCTGTCGCAAAACCACCCGGACGACTTTGCCAATGCCACAGTGGTCATTGCCGATCTCGGCGATGCCGCTGAAACGGAGTTGCTTGCGCTCGAACAAGCAATGCAGCGGCTCGGCAACGATCCGCGGGTGATCGCGGTCACGCAGGGTTTCGATGGAGCGGTTGCACGGCGCCTGATGCAAATGCGGGTAGCCGATTGCCTCATCAAACCGGTGGCAGCCATCGACCTGGTGCGCAGTTGCGCGCGGATCGCCAACACTGCCGCCAAGGCGACGACAACTGAAGCCCAGACCTTCACTTTTCTGCCCGCGGTCGGCGGCGCCGGCGTCACCACGCTGGCGGTGCAGTCCGCCATGCTGCTGCTCAACTCCGGCACCCGCAACAAGACCGCGACTTGCCTGGTCGATCTCGACTTTCAGCACGGCGCCTGTGCCGATTATCTCGACATTGAGCCGCGCCTCGACCTCGGCGAGATCGAGCCGCGTCCGGAGCGGCTGGATCGGCAATTGCTTGAAGTCATGCTCTCGTACCACGCATCCGGCTTGGCCGTGGTGGCGGCGCCGAACCGGCCGGCGGAAATGCGCTCGTTTGATCCCGATGTCGTGACCCGGCTGCTCGACCTGGTGTCGTCGCATTTCGATTTTGTCGTGTTCGACATGCCGCGCACGTGGTTCTCCTGGACCGACAGCGTCCTGCTTGGCTCCAACAAGGTCTTCATCGTCAGCGAGACAACGGTGCCGAGCCTGCGCCAAGCCAGGCAATTGCTGGGTGCGATCCGCGAACGACTCGGCGACGAAGTCACGCCGCAAGTCATCGTCAACCGATTCGAGCAAAAGCTGTTTTCGACTGGATTGCGCCGCGCCGATATCGAGCGCGCAATCGGTGGCGCCGTCGCCGGTTATGTGCCGAACCACTACGGCCTCGTCCGCGAGGCGATCGACCGCGGCGTGCCGCTCGACGAAATCAAGCCCGGCAACAAAGTGACCGCACAGCTGAAGAAATTTCTGATGACGCAGACCGACAGCAAGTTGGGGAAAGGTTCTGCGGCCGAAAAAGATCGGGGATCGCGCGACCGGGGCGTCGCTGTAGGGGGTGGGGTGAGAAGCATGATCGCGCCGTAGGAGGCCTGTTTTGGTCGGTCGTTTTTCCATCCGCCGCGTCGCTGCACCGGACCTTGCTCCGGTCGAGGGCGCCGTTACCGCCGGGGACGTTGCGCCACCTGCGGTCGCGGCGCCTCCCCCTGAACCAGCCAATCCGCTACTGAGCGAAAAACTTCTCGACGCCAAGGTGCGGCTGCATCGGCGTTTGATCGAGGAAATCAATCTGTCGGCGTTGGAGAAACTGCCGGCCGAGGAGATCCGCCGCCACGTCCAGGAAATGGTTTCGCAATATGTGCTGGCCGAGCGGCTGGCGCTCAATACCCAGGAATTGAACGATTTCGTATCGGAAATTCTCGACGAGATGCGCGGCCTCGGCCCGCTTGAGCCATTGCTCAAAGATCACGCCATCAACGATATTCTGATCAACGGCCATGAATGCGTTTATGTCGAACGCCGCGGCATACTCGAGCCCACCGGCGTACGGTTTAAGGACGAGGCGCACCTTCTTCGCATCATCAACAAAATCGTCTCGGCGGTCGGTCGCCGGGTCGATGAATCGCAGCCGATGTGCGACGCGCGCTTGCTTGATGGCTCGCGCGTCAACGTGGCGGTACGGCCGGTCGCCATCGACGGCCCGTTGGTGTCGATCCGCAAGTTTTCAAAGAAACCTTTTAATCTCAATAAGTTGGTTGAGATCGGCGCGCTGCGGCCGCAGATGGCGGAGCTCTTGGCCAAGGCGGTGACGGCGCGCGTCACAATGATTATTTCCGGTGGCACCGGTTCGGGCAAGACGACCATGCTGAACGCGTTGTCGGCGTATATCTCCGAACGGGAGCGGCTGCTCACCATCGAGGATGCGGCCGAGCTGCAACTGCAACAGCCGCATGTCGGCCGCCTGGAGACGCGGCCGCCGAACATCGAAGGCAAAGGCGAAGTCCGTCAGCGCGATCTGGTGAAGAACGCGCTGCGCATGCGTCCGGATCGCGTGATCCTCGGCGAGTGCCGCGGCGAAGAAGCCTTCGACATGCTGCAGGCGATGAACACCGGCCATGAAGGCTCGATGGCGACCATCCATGCCAACACCCCGCGCGACGCCATCTCGCGATTGGAGCAGATGGTCGGTATGGCCGGCATGCCGATGACGGTCGCCAGTGTTCGCGGTCAGATTGCCGCCGCCATCCGGGTCATCGTGCAGCTATCGCGACTTTCCGACGGCAATCGCCGGGTCATGAGCATCGCCGAGATCACCGGGCTGGAAGGCGACATCATCCAGATGCAGGAAATCTACAAATTCGTGCGCACCGGCACCGGGCCGGACGGCGGCGTCATCGGCCATTTCCAGGCGACCGGCGTACGCCCCCGCTTTCTTGCCGATCTGGCCGCGCATGGGATCAAGATCCCGGGTGCGTATTTCGATCCTTCGCAACCGTTGTGATGGCATGCTGCTCGACATCGATCCACTCTATCTAATCTGGCTTTCGGTCGCGCTTTCGGCGGCGTTGACCGCCGAGGCCGTCTATTTGTTGTGCTTTTCCACCGCCTCCTATCGCAGCCAGATCAACCGGCGGCTGATGCTCGCCAAGGACGGCGACCGCGAAAGCGTCCTGATCGCGCTGCGGCGTGAGCGCGGTCTCACCGAGGCCGGTAATTACCGGCTGGTGTTCTTCGCGCTCAATCGCCTGATCCTGCAATCGGGCATCACGTTCGGGCTCGGACGCCTGGGGCTCATCATCGCCATCGGCAGCGTTGTTTCTTTTGCGGCAATCGCGCTGTTACGCGGCAGCTTGATGGAGGCGGCCGGTGCCGCCGTCCTGTGCGCGACCGCGCTGCCGATTTTAGCGCTGCTCATGCTGCGCCGGCGGCGGCAAAAGAAGTTCGCCGCGCAACTTCCCGACGCGCTCGATACCATCGTGCGCAGCTTGCGCGCCGGGCACCCGGTGTCGGTTGCGCTCGCGTTGGTGGGCCGCGAGATGCCCGATCCTATCGGCAGTGAATTTGGCATCCTGTCGGATGAAATAACCTACGGGGCGGATCTGGAAACGGCGCTCCGCAACCTTCACCTACGCATCGGCTCGGACGATTTGCCCTTGTTCGTTACCGCCGTCGCCATCCAGGCTACTACCGGCGGCAATCTCGGTGAAATTCTCGACAACCTGTCCGATGTTATTCGTCAGCGTTTCAAGATGCGCCGGAAAGTTCGGGCGCTGGCGGCGGAAGGCCGCGCTTCAGCGATGATTCTCTCGGCGTTGCCGATCGGATTATTCATCGTGGTGCAGATAACGTCGCCCGATTTCTATGCCTCGGTCTGGCACGAGCATCTGACCAAGCTTCTCCTGTTCGGCGGTGCCGCCTGGATGCTGATCGGCAACTTGACGATGTTCAAAATGGTCAACTTCAAGATCTGACCGATGGACGCAATGAGCCCCTTTGGCGACAGCGCGGTGGCAACGTTGAGTGCCCTGGTTTTTCTTGCCACCGGCACGCTCGCCTTCGCCATTATGATCGGCATGCGGGCCCGCAATGCGGTGCGCCGCCGTGCCGCCCGCGTCGCCGTGGACCGGGACTTTGCCGCCGAGTCGCATGGGCTGCATGAGTCCGGGCTCGAGGCGGTGCGCAAGATCGTCGACCGCGCCACCCATTACTATAGTGCGGCCGATAGCAGCGACATGAAAGTGCTGCGTCATCGGTTGGTACAGGCAGGCATCTATAATACCCACGCGGCGGCTTACTTTTTTCTTGTCCGCACCGGCTTGGCGGTCAGCCTGGGAGTAGCGTCGCTGTTCGTGGTGTCGCTGTGCATGCCGCATGCCAAAGGGTCGTTTTGGCTTTTGGTTATGGCCGCAGGGTTGTTCGGCTATCTGGCGCCCGGCCTCTATCTCGATCGGCGGATCAAGAAGCGCCGGCGCGAACACCAGATCGGATTTCCCGACTTTATGGATTTGCTGGTCGTCTGTGCGGAGGCCGGTCTTGCGATGGAAGCGGCGCTGGAGCGGGTGGCACGCGAACTCGGCGACACGCACCGTTCGCTCGCCGCCAATATTCATATTGCCACTCTGGAAATTCGCGCCGGCCGTACCATCACGGATGCGCTTGAGCATTTAGCCGACCGGCTCGGCCTGGAAGAGGCGCGCTCTTTTGCCAATCTGATCCAGCAGTCGGATGAACTTGGCTCCAGCATCAGCAACGCGCTTCGCGTCTACAGCGACGACATGCGCCACAAGCGTTTATCGCGCGCCGAGGAAAAGGCCTACAGCCTGCCGGCCAAGCTCGCGGTGCCGATGATGGTCTGCATCTTTCCGGTCCTGTTCATCGTCATCCTGACCCCGGTCATCGTCCGGCTGGCCACCGGCCATTGGTAACAGCCGCGCGTCCAGGGCGTGCCACGCTATCGACTTTTCAGATTTGTGGTGACGCAGCCGTCAATTGCTTGTCGCGCCACGTCGCAAAGGGTCATTCAAGACCAACGCGCGCTTTGCCGCTCAGCCACCTTCAGGTCCGCTGATCGACCGAGTTTGAGCTACCAGAAATGGTAGTTGAAGCCGACGCGCGCGATGAAGTCGGTTATATGCGTGCTCACGGCAACCGGGAACGGCCCTGCAGCAAATGTGTTCGTGGCCGAGCCGAAGTCCATATAGAGAACCTCGCCCTTCACCGTCCAGTTCTTTGCCACGAAAAATTCGGTGCCACCGCCAATAGTCCAGCCAACCCGCGTGGTGTTGAAATTGGCGTTGACTGCAGCCGGCAAGCCACCCGACGTGAATGTCTCATTGCTCGTGATTCCGCCGTAGGCAAGACCGCCGGTCACGTAGATCAGCGCCCCCACATTCGGGGTCCAGCCGATCCGACCGCGCACGGTTCCAAACCACGGCAGTTTTTCCGTGTCACTGAGGGCGTTCGGTGGAGCCAGACGACCAGCGCGGATACCGACAGGAACAGCGACTCCTAGGGCGCTGCTCGCCGAACTCTGCTCGCTACTTCCCTGAAAGTCGGTCTCAAAGCCCAACAGCCAGGAAGGATTCACATGATAATTATAGCCGAACTGTGCGCCACCGATGACGCCGTCGAGATTCGCAGTCGTCGAACTAAACGCCACACCGCCGACAGTGGTGGTGTCGTTCGCTTGGCCAAAGCTGCCGCCAACGTTGGCGCCGACGTACCATCCAGTCCAGGGATCGAAAGGCACCGGCGGCGCCTTCATCGGTATCGGCAAATCGGCGGCAAAGGCCGATGTCGTGCCCGCCAACAGGCAAACAGCAAGGACGCCGAAAGATAATCTTTTCATCAGAGCCCCCAGACGGAGTCGCCTAACATCGCAATAGCGTTCCCGTAGCAATCTTATAACAGCCCGATAACATATCAACGTTGTGCAATTTCTGGCAGTCGCCACCTGCAGACGGCGATGACGGTGAGTAAGTGGCAGGTGCTACACGCTTTTCTGATTTTTTGGGTGGCGTCGGGGATGCGGAATGCGTTCGCCGCAGACGGCGAAATCAGACGTTTTTTGTGACTTCATCGTCTTTCCTGCAACCTGTAGTAATTTAGTCACACGCCAAGCGGCGCGCGCGATGAGCCCGCAAGCTGGGTCGAACGAATCTTCAATAAAATCAAATCGAGTCGGCGGGAAGCGACGCGATAAGACGCGCTCGTGGCGAACGACTGGGGGCGCTGTCCGACTCACATTGATACGGCTGAAGCTGCGGTCTCGTGCTGGTGGGGCCATGCCCTAACCTGCTGGCCGCCGACGTTTTTTCACAATCCGGACGAGGTCAAGCAATTCCTTAACCGACATCACCTAGCCTGCCGCCGCCGGACCTGTGCCGGCCGCCGGCATTAGCGACACAATCCTCAAGACTTGGAATCAAGACTTGGGGAAATGAGGCCGGCGCGTTCGGTCCGGAGCGCGTTGATGAGCATCCGATCAGCCCCGGCCCTGATGGTTTTTGCGGCCTGCCTGACATTGCTGGGCGGATGCGCGTCGGCGCCCAAGTTCGGCGACGGGTGGGCGTCCAAAAGCTCGGAAGATTCCGCCGCATCTAACGCGGCCGGCGCCGATACCACCGGCTCAATTGTCACACCGCCAGCCGAACCGGGCCCAAGCGGCGAGCCGGTCGCGCCGCTGGCGCAGCCCGGACTCGCCGGCGACGATCCGCACGACGACGTCCAACTCGGCAAAAGATACTTTCGCAGCAATAATTTCGGTTTGGCTGAGAAGAGCTTCCGCACGGCGGTCGAGAAATATCCACGCGATGCGGAAGCTTGGGTCGGGCTCGCGGCTTCGTACGACCGGTTGCGGCGCTTCGATCTCGCCGATCGCGCCTACCAGGAGGTAGTGCGGATTGTCGGTCGGACCCCGGAGGTCCTCAACGACATCGGCTTCTCCTACCTGCTGCGCGGCGATTACGCGCGAGCGCGAAAAACCTTCCGCGAGGCGCACGCCAAGGATCCGGCTAATCCTTACATCGAGGCGAATATGCGGTTGCTGGAGGAGAGCGCGAGCACCGGCAAAGCGGTGCAGTAGCGCGCACCAACGTCACGAACGGGCCGCGTTCAATCGACCTCGTCGCGAATGTCCCGCCGGCTAAAAAACGCGGCCGTGCTGAGCAGAACCAGCGCAACCATGATTGTGTAGGCAAAAATGGCCATCGAATTGCTCACCCTTGCGGTGAAGCATCGGCCCGAATTTCTAATCATGCTTTAGCGACGACATTGCAATTTGCCGCCAATTCCTCGAAAAACTTGGTTTTATAAACGTGTAAAACAATAGCGATGGCTGTTTTGCGGTGGAGCGGCGGACGTGGCTTTGAGCGGTAAGAAGCAATTGCATTTCTGCGCCTTCATGCGGCCGGTTACCATTCATACCGGTGCTTGGCGCTTTCCCGGTGCGTTCCCCGACGCCAATTTCAACTTTGCTCACATCAAGCGTTTCGCACAGACGCTGGAGCGCGCGAAGTTCGACGCCTTCTTCATGGCCGATCACCTGGCCGTGCTCAACATGCCGATTGACGCGCTCAAACACAGCCACACGGTCACTTCGTTCGAGCCGTTCACGCTGTTGTCGGCGCTGGCCGTCGTCACCGAACGCATCGGCCTGGTCGCGACCGGCTCGACGACATTCGACGCGCCCTATCATGTGGCGCGGCGTTTCGCGTCTCTCGACCACCTGAGCAATGGTCGTGCCGGCTGGAATATCGTCACCACCTCGAATCCCGACGCGGCGCTTAATTTCGGCATGACCGATCACATGGAGCACGCCGAACGTTACCGCCGCGCGCGCGAGTTCTACGACGTCGTCACCGGACTGTGGGATTCCTGGGCGGATGACGCGTTCGTCCGCGATGTCGAGCAGGGTTTGTTCTTCGACCCGGACAAGCTGCACGTGCTCAATCACAAGGGCCAGTATCTGTCGGTGCGCGGGCCGCTCAATATCGCTCGCCCGGTCCAGGGTTGGCCGGTTGTCGTGCAAGCCGGCGCGTCCGATTCCGGCCGCCAGCTTGCCGCCGAGACCGCCGAAGCGGTTTTCACGCCGCCGCCCAACATCGCCGCCGGGCGCGAATTCTACGCCGACGTGAAGGGCCGCATGGCGAAGGCCGGCCGCGACCGCGACCACATGAAGATCATGCCGGCCTGTTTCGTCGTGGTCGGGGAAACCGTGGAGGAAGCGCGCGCCAAACGCGCCAAGCTCGATAGTCTAGTTTACTACGACAGCGCGATTGCGTCGTTGTCGATTGCGCTTGGGCACGATGCTTCACGCTTCGACCCGGACAAACCGCTGCCGGAACTTCCGGAAAGCAATGCCAGTAAGAGCGCGCAAGAACGCGTCGTCAAAATGGCAGCCCGCGAAAACCTCACCGTCCGGCAGCTGGCGCAGCGGCTCGGCGGCTATTCCGGCTTGGCTATGGTCGGCACGCCGAAAACCATCGCCGACGAGATGGAAGAATGGCTGGCGAGCGAGGCGAGCGACGGCTTCACCATCATGTTCCCGTATTTGCCCGGCGGGCTCGACGATTTCGTCGACAACGTCGTGCCGGAATTGCAGCGACGCGGTCTATTCCGGCGCGAATACGAAGGTGCGACGCTGCGCGAGAATCTTGGTCTGCCGCGGCCGGGCAACCGGTTCTTCGACGCGCGTAGGGCGGCGGAATAAGCCGGCTATCGTTTCGGCTATTTTCGCCGGCGATCCGCGCCGGTGCGCGCGCGCGGGCCGGGCGGCCGCCCGATACAGGCATAGTCGAAGCCGGCTCGGCTGATTTCATCGAACGGGTAGATGTTCCGCAGGTCGACGATGATCGGCCGTTTCAAGATTTTTTGCAGTTGTTTCAGGTCGAGGGCGCGAAATTGTTCCCATTCGGTGGTGATCACCAGCGCGTCGGCGCCCTCGGCACAAGCGTAAGCGCTCTCGCCGTACGTCACGTTCTCAAGCGCCGCCTTTGCCTGCTCCATGGCGGCGGGATCGAAAACCCGGACCTGCGCGCCCATGTCTTGCAGTGCCGTGATCAACGGTATCGAAGGCGCCTCGCGCATGTCATCGGTATTGGGCTTAAATGAAAGCCCGAGCACCGCGATGGTTTTGCCACGCAGCCCGTCGGTGAACATCGCCGCGACCTTGCGCGCCATGGCGCGCTTTCTGGTGTCGTTGACCGCGGTAACCGCTTCCAGAATGCGCAGCGGCACGTCGTGGTCCTGCGCGGTCTTGATCAAGGCGCGAATATCCTTCGGAAAACACGAGCCGCCGAAGCCCGGGCCAGCGTGCAGGAATTTGTCGCCGATGCGGTTATCGAGCCCGATGCCACGGGCGATTTCCTGCACGTCGCCGCCGACCTTTTCGCACAGATCGGCGATCTCATTGATAAAGGTGATCTTGGTCGCCAGAAATGCGTTGGCGGCGTATTTGATCAGCTCGGCGTTGCGCCGGCTGGTGTTGAGGATGGGTGCGCGGTTTAGGCTCAGCGGGCGATAAATCTCGGCCACGACCTCGCGCGCGCGATCGTCATTGGCGCCGACCACGATTCGGTCGGGGTGCTTGAAATCATGCACGGCGGCGCCTTCGCGGAGGAATTCCGGGTTCGATGCAACGGCTGCGTCTTTGCCCGGTGCGGCCTCCTTGAGGATGCGCTCGACTTCATCGCCGGTGCCGACCGGCACGGTCGATTTGACGATCACGACGGTGAAGCCGTCGAGCGCGGCGGCGACTTCCCGTGCGGCCTCGTACACATAGGACAAGTCCGCATGTCCGTCGCCGCGGCGCGACGGCGTGCCGACCGCGATGAAGACGGCTTCGGCGGCGGCGACCGTGCCGACGAGATCGACGGTGAATGTCAGCCGGCCTTGCTTGACGTTGCTGCGTACCAGATCCTGCAGCCCGGGCTCGTAGATCGGGATCTCGCCATGCTGCAGCGTCTCGATCTTGGTGTTGTCTTTGTCGACGCAGGCGACGTGATGGCCGAAATCCGCCAAGCAGGCGCCGGAAACCAACCCCACGTAACCCGTGCCGATCATCGCGATGCGCATACGGTTTTCCCCGGTTCGCCCTTCTACCTCACCGGCAGGCGAAGCTCTTCATGGAGCGACCGCCAAGCAAACGCTTGCGGCCGAATCAGCATCGATGCCGCCGGTGATTATCACAGTCTTGGATGATGCGAGCATCAGCGATCGGCCCGGCGTCAAGCGTCGGTGCGTCTTAGGCGTGTGTGGGCTTTACGCGGACCGGCTTTAGGCTCGTGGGCTTCATGCTTAGATCTTGGGCTTCGGGGACAAGCGACGGCCGAACGTCGTCTTCCGACAGTAATTCGTCGAAGTATTGTATTGTTCGGGTCAGGCCGTCTTCCAGCCCGGTGTGCGGCGCCCAAGCCAGCGTATCGCCGGCTTTGGAAATATCCGGCCGACGTTGCCGCGGGTCGTCCTGCGGCCGCGGCCGATGCACGATGCGCGAGCGCGATCCGGTGAGCGCGATGATCTTGCTCGCAAGCTCATAAATGGTGAATTCTTCCGGGTTGCCGAGATTGATCGGGCCGGTCACCTCGTCGGCTGTGGCCATCAGCCGAATAATGCCGTCGATCAGGTCGTCGACGTAACAGAATGCGCGTGTCTGCTGGCCGTCACCGAAGACAGTGATGTCGCGGCCGAGCAGCGCCTGGACAATAAAATTTGACACCACCCGACCGTCATTCGGATGCATGCGCGGACCGTAAGTATTGAATATACGTGCGACTTTGATACGCAGCGCGTGCTGGCGCCAGTAGTCGAAGAACAATGTCTCGGCGCAACGCTTGCCTTCGTCGTAACAAGAGCGCGGCCCGATCGGATTTACGTTTCCCCAATAATCCTCGGTTTGCGGGTGAACGCTCGGATCGCCGTACACTTCCGAGGTCGACGCTTGAAGTATCTTGGCGTGCAGGCGCTTGGCGAGGCCGAGCATATTGATGGCGCCGTGCACGCTGGTCTTGGTGGTTTGCACCGGATCATGCTGGTAATGGATCGGCGAAGCCGGGCAAGCCAAATTATAAATCTGATCGACCTCGACGAGGAGCGGTAACGTCACGTCGTGGCGAATGAGCTCAAACGCCCGGTTATCGAGCAGATGATTGATGTTGCGCCGGGTGCCGGTAAAAAAGTTGTCCACGCAGATGACATCTGCGCCCTGACCGAGCAGGCGCTCGCAAAGATGCGAGCCGAGGAATCCGGCTCCTCCGGTTATCAGGATACGGGTCTCAAGATGCATGTGCTGTTTTCCCGAAACCCTTGGGTATCACAGCATCAATTTTACTTTGGCAAATCCAATCGGTACTTTAAGGGATGAGGTTAACGAACTGCATGCCGCCATACCGGCTGCACGCGATCCTTTCGGTCGATTGACCATACCGGTTTCTTCTGCAGCGCTGCTGCAAATGCACGCGATTTCGTCGCATGTCGCGCCGATTGGACGTCATGGCTAAACAATTGCCAACACCACCGCCATTCGCCTGGCTGTTTACCAACGGCGATCGCCGGCAACTGGCGCTCAGGTATTGGCTGCGCGACACGGCGCAGGGCTGGTTGAATGCCGCCGTCCATCACGGGCTCAAGGCGCTGCCGATTGATGCGTGCTCGGCGTTCGGGGCGGCGATGGCTGTTACCAGTCCATTTCGCTACGCGCAGAGTGACGCACGGGCGCGCCGGAACTGGCGCATTATTCGTCCCGATCAAGCAGACCAGGCGTCGGTCGACGCCGCGATGCGAAATCTGTGGCGATCCGTCAGTCGTACAATGGCGGAATTCTCCGTGCTGCACCGGTTGTGGCCGGCCGGACGAATTGCCGTCGAAGGGCTCGAACATCTGACTGCCGTGCGCGACGCCGGCAAGCCGATTTTGGTTGCCATTCTTCACCTCGGTAACTGGGAGGTTGTCCCGGTCACCGGTATTGCGCTTGGCTATCATGGTTCCGGGATTTACGAACCGCCGGAAAACCGGTTTGACCATCGGATTGCGGCAAAGGCCCGCGAAAGGTTTGGCGCCGAGCTGTATGCCGGGTCGGATGCGATGCGCGCGGCGTTGCGCGCATTAAAGGAAAAGCGAGCCCCCTTTATCATCTTCGTCGATGAATGCGTCGGCGATCATGTGTTCGCGCCAGCCTTCGGGCGCTCGCTGCCGCCCGCCGGCAATATCGCCTATGCCGCCCGGTTGGCGCGAATGACCGGTGCCGCGATTATTCCGGCATTCTGCGTCCGGCAGGGAGATCGCGCGCAGTTCAAAGTGATGATCCGACCGCCGGTCGAAATCCAGTGCACGGCGGACAAGGAGCACGATCTATCGACCAATGTCGGCAGGATCAACGCGGTGATCGAACCGATCATCAGAGAGCATCTCGATCAGTGGTATTTTCTGTTCGATCTCGATCTATCGTGACCGGCCTGCAAACATTTCCCATTCTCTGCCAGACCAGGTTCGCTTTGTTGGCAATTGCCGTTCCACCGTTTTTTGCCGATGTCCGCCTCCGGGGGCACTGCTGACATCGGCCGGCCTAATGTCGGCTTTGTGCCATGCGCGGTCGCCCAATCGTCTGCCGTAGCCGTCTGCAGATACTGAGTTAACCGAGAGCCTCAAGACGATCGCGAGGTACTATTAGCGTGTATACGAGCCCTGAGTGTTCGTAGTTCAACGTAACCTCACCGCGCAGTTGTTCGGCCATGCGGTAAATGAGTTTCGTACCGAAGCTCTTGTGTGCGAGCGGTTTAACCGCGGGCCCGCCGCTTTCCTTCCAAATCATTTTGATGTCGTCGCCTTGAAACTCGGTTGATATCTCTACCACTCCGTCTGGCAGGGATAACGCTCCATATTTCACGGCGTTGGTGCAGAGCTCGTTAAGCGACATAGTGATAGGCAGGATAGAGCCAGGGCCGACGTCCAGCTCAGACGCGGTTATGATGAAGTGGTTCTTCTCGAACGGTTCGATTGCCGCCTGAATCACGTCGGCCAGTTTTGCGCTCGCCGTGTGAGCCTGAAGCACGAGGTCATGCGCCTTGCCTAAGGCAAAGAGTCTACTTTCGACGGCCTTTCGGCCTTCGTCGAGACTGGTCGCCGTTTGCAGACTCTGAGACGTAATTGCAACGACCGTAGCGAGGGTATTTTTTATTCGGTGGTGCAGTTCTTCCAGCAGAAGCCGTTGCAGGGCTTTCGCGGCTTCATTTGCGGAAGCGTCAAGCCCGGCCTTTTTGAGGAGCGCCGCCGCGTCGATACCAGCTTGCTCAAGGAGTATGCGGAGCCCGTTGTTCTCAATCTGAAGGTCGGCGCGGTTATCCATTCTATGAGTATATCATCCCTGGGCTCGGTCAGCGAGCAGGTCTAGTTCTTTAACGTGCGCGAAGTTTTGCATGAATGCCTCGGTATTTGTGAGGCAACGTCCATGCTCGATCTGACCAGAAAGATTTGTTCATTTCTGATGTCTCCGTCGGGTCAACAACACTTGATCGCGCCCTTAATCACGTCGAAAAGACAACGGCTATTTTTTCGCGCGTCATCGCGGCGGGCATGCGATCCTGAAGGGTTCGAAGGTCATCGTCGGTCAGGCGCTGGCCAGGAGAGATTGATCTCGATCTGGCGTGAACGGTCTGCAAACAT
>DATKRE010000071.1:0-14834 GCA_035532335.1 Xanthobacteraceae bacterium
CCAACGCGCCGGAAAATTGATCGTACTGTCATGGAATGTATCGCAATCGACGAGGCCGGTAAGCGTCGTGAACGGCAGGTCGGCGCGATTGACCGGGTGAGTGAACAACACGGAGTAGCCTGGCGGCGCTTCGATAGTCCAAAAACTATTGAACTTGATGACGAAGCGGTCTTCATCGAAGAACGGGGTGCCGGCAATCTGACTGGAATCGTGAAAGCCGATCGGCGAATGCGAATACGCGCTGACGTAGCCCTGGGGGACTTCGAAGTTCCAATTAAATTCACCGTCCCGCACTTCAAGGTCGACCGGCAACGGGATCAGAAATCCGCAGGTCATGGCATCGACGAAGGCCGGGCATTTCTTTACTGTCTGTCCGCCGGCACCCACCGTTGGATTGAAGGCCTTCTGAGGCAGGGCCTTAAACCAGTCGGGCAGGCCGAGCACCGCAGGAATTGGCCGCGGCAGAACCTTGTCGAGTTCTGTCGGACAGCGAAACCTCAGCGTTTTTTCGGCTTGATCCATGACCATCTATCCCTGAGCGCAAACAACGTAAACCGCGAAAATACTCGGCAAGAACTGCGTTACGCCACGCAGAACGCCCCCGTGCGCAATCGGTGAACGCTATCAGAGGCCGTCCACAGTGTCGAAGCTCGATTATTGCGGTGCAACAGACCATGCGCGCGGCTTGCCAATGGCATTTACCCGTCATTTGTGAATGGGCGCGCCGTTTGACCCCCAATCGGCGTCCAAGGTTTGAGTTCGAGAAACGCGATCGAAATTTACCGGGGGGTTACCAGAATGAACGAGGCGTATGGTACGGCTGCCTTACCGCAGGCCTCAACGGAAAGATTGTGCACTTCGACGGGCAAACCTCACGCGCCACCGAGGACATCTCTCGACAAGTCGCTGCGATCTAGCTCGCCACGAAAAATGCTGTCTCATCCTCAGCCACGGGCGCTGCTTTCTGTCCGACGGGGTTAGTGTGCTTCAGCAGGCGTTTGGCTCGCCGACATTTGTTGCATTTCGTAGACGAAGCCCAATCGCGCGCGAGGATCGTGCGCGGGAAGAATTCACCCCCGCTCCATGAGCGTCGAACACCTCCCGAGCCGTGGGTGACGTAGAGGACGCCCTTGGTCACCGACGTCCCCTTCAGGCTCCGCCTCCACCTGTGGGCGATGGAAATGGTAACGCTGGATGGAGCGAACGCTGCGGCACGGCTTGCGCGTTGACAACGGACACCAGAGCTTAGGCTGGTGTCAACCAAACCGGTGCAGGCCACTTGCTTAATTATCCCGGTTGAAAGCGGAGGTTTGCGGTACTGACGTTGCATCTATTTCGCGATGGTCGCCTTCATCCAAAGGAAGATTGCCTGTTTGACTATCTTCACTTCATCAGGTGTGGCGTACTTTTCGTTATAGTCCTTAGGCTCGACGCCTATTTCTAGAACTCGCGATGGCTGTTCAAGTGCTTGCAAACAAATGCTGACATAATTACGGGTATCCAAATACGCGTGTGCCGTGCCCGGATTGGCTTTCAACATTTCCCGATAGTGTTGTTGTTCCGCCGGCGTTAGCTTGGGTCTGAAAAACGCACTTGCGCGGCTGGCGCACATTGCCACGGCAATTGCGGCCAACAAAGCGAAGATACGGCTATACACATCGTCCTCGCTTAAACAGGGATTCCTCAGAGACTTTCAGCTTGAAACGAATAGTAAGGTTTTCTCGCGTTGTCGCAAGTTGAGGTCCACCTTGGGGGCGGTATCTGTCGCTCGCCCGCGCCCCAAGCCGCAGAACCCTCTGTGAATCGGCGCGCTGTTTGACCCCCAATCGGTGTCCAAGGTTCGCCCCTCCTTGGAACGCTTAAACAGTTGAGTCGTCGTAGAAAATGTTGCCCTGATTGGGGTCACTGTTGCACGCCGAAAAGGGTCATTATTCGGAGCCGAACCATATCTTAACGGCTTGTCGCATGTTACTGTTGAGGTGCTCCGATGCCCCGGTGAAGATCATTGATCTTCGTAATCAACAACAAGGCTCGCCGGCTTCGCGGGACCATGCCTCAACGCGATGCCTCAAAGTGAATTCTTCACGTTCGCCATGTCATCCAAAGCCTCACGAAGCGTCTTGGCGAGCTTGATGGCGTCGTCATTAGCCCAAAAGTGCATGAAGAAAAGCCGCGGCTCCTCGTCCAGCATGTGGCTATGCAGCGCGGTCACTTCGATCCCGCCAGTGCGCAGCGCCTTGATGACTGGATTGACCTCGCTCGCCACCATGACGAAGTCGCCGGTAATAGCGGCGCGGCCGTTGCCGGTCGGCTGAAAGCCGATGCCGGTGGCACCACCAAGCGGACCGGCCGGCGTGATCGCCAAGCCGCCAGCGGTGATCGCATCGCGCCGCGGCACGCCGAATTGGTAGACGCCGCCGTTGGCCTGACCCTTTGCGCCGATGATCTGATCGAGCTGCGCGGTATCGAGATCGATGGCCGGCGGCGGCGACGCTGGTGCACCCGGCGCCGAGAGCGGCGTCTTGCTTTCCGCCAGCGCCGCGTGAATGGCGGTCGCCACTTTCACTGGGTCGCCGTGGCCGCCGACGTGCATGTAGAATGTCGCCGGATTGGCGCGTAGCAGATGATTATGCACGGCCGTGATCTGCACGCCGTTCTCGATCAGCTTCGTCATGACCGGATTGATCTCGGTTTCGAGCAGGACTAAGTCGCCCATCACCATGGCTTCGCCATGCATGGCCTTGAATGCGACCCAGCTGCCGAGCGCCAGCGCCGGCTTAATCGTGACGCCGTCGAGCGTTACGATGAGATCGGTGCGCGGAAAGCCATAGCGATGGACGTCGCCGGCTACGACCGCTGCCTTCCTGCCGAGAGCGTTGTCGACTTTCTGCCAATCGAGCTCTTGCGCGCACGCTCCGGCAATCGACGACATGATCGTGGCTCCGATCAGGAGCCCGGTAGCAAAACCCATCATATCCTCCTCTGTTGGGCCTTTCGCCCTGCAATGCCCCTTACTCTCAAACATCAGGTACGCGACGCGTGCGGGTGTTTTGACAAGTTCGCCGAACCCGCGGTCGGCATGGTCCCGGCGGATCGCTTCCAGGAAGGTGGCGACGTAATCGCAAGGCAGTCGACAACCCTGAAAGCCAGAGGGTTTCTCTTGAAAAAGTTTTTCCTTCTCGAACTTGAATTTTTAATCAACCGGAATTTCAAGATAAGGCGATTAGTGCGGAAAATCGACAAGCGCACGTATCGTTCCGCTGACCGGAGCGGCCGTTGGTTTGATTCCGTCATTCCGATGAAAGATCGCGCGGATGCTCTGACGCGGACGCATGGTCGGCTGTACTCGGTAGTCGATACGTGTGTCCGACGGCAGATCGAGCTGGCCGTGCGTCAGGATCCCGGCGAGCGCGATTTTCACCGCGCTTGAGCCGAACCAATGGCCCGGACAGGCGCGCGCGCCGGCGCCGAACACCGGAAACTCAAAGGCACTCGGCGTGACCGTAAACCACCGTTCCGGCCGGAAGAGGTGGCCCTCCGGGTACACGTCCGGCATCCGGTTGGTGAGGAACGTATTGAGGATCGCCCGTGTGCCCTGCGGCACGGCGTGCCCGGCTATTGTGGTGTCGCGTTGCGCAACGCGTATCAGTAGGGGAACCGGCGGCAGGATACGCATGGACTCCTTAACCACTGCGTCGAGGTAGGGAAGGTCGCCGGTCTGATCGAGCGATGGCGATTTTCGCCCGAGACGGGCGTGAAGTTCGTCGCGCAGCGCCGCAGTGACGGCCGGATGCTGCTGGACGAGCAGAAGGGTCCAGATCAGCACGCTCTCGCTGCCTTCGGACGAAAGGGCGAACAGGGACGCAAGCTGCGAGACGATGGTGTCGTCGCCAGGTGGATTGCCGTCGGCGTCGGGGCTGTTCACAATGATCGAGCCGAGATCGGCTTCATCGATCGTTCCACGTTTGCTAGCCGCCCATTCGAGGATGCGCCGTTCCAGAAGCTCGGACTCGCGCAAGATGCGCCCGAACGTCGTGATCGGAAGATTGACTGGAAGCGCGAACGCAGACCGTGCCCACTTGTGCTCGGTGATATGGCTCGTCAGCTCGGCGATTGCGCGCGTTTCGGCGCTGTCGCCGCCGAACAAAAATTCAACGATGATGCCCCGCATGAGTTGACGAATATGCTCCGACAGATCAATCGCCGCGTCGAGCGGCCAGCGTGCGATCTCCGCTTGCATGATCTGCGCCATGCGCGCGGCTGCGGCCTCGACATTCGTGCGCCGCATCGCCGTCTGCACGAGCTTGCGGTAGTGGGCGTGGCGCGCCCCGGTAAGGCGCGTGAGGCCCGCGCTGATACGTCTTGCGGCGGAGCCTTTAGGTCCGCCCGGCAAGACACTGACCCCGCGCCAGGTTTCCTGGTCGGAAAAAAGCTCGCGTTGAAACGCTGCACCGGCCGTCAACATCAGCGGTACGCCGAGCAGGACCGTGCGCGAGCGCCGGACGAGCGGCAACCCGACGGAGAGCGACACAAAGGGGCCGAAGGCATCAAAAACGCGGCGCGTGGCAAGGAGCGGATCGCGCGCGAACTGCATTGCCCAGCGTAGTGCTGTCGGACCTCTGAGCCTGACCAAACTGACGCCAGCGTATGCCATACGCTCAGCCCTCGCGTTGGGGAACGGGCCGTCTTGCGGCGAAGCAATGCGTGAACATCGCGGCGGCGTATTCGTGCGATTGCCATTGGTCGCCGCCCGGCCACAAAGCGGACAGTTCCTGGTCGGTAAACCCGGCGCGCGCGCTCGCCACGGCGTCGTGGACGCTCACATCGTTGCATCCGACGGCCCAGAGGAGACGACTGATGCGCACCACGAACTTGGCGCGCCGTGGTTCGCAGGCGACAAACAGCGACGCGCGTTCGGCGGCCACTGCGAGCAGGCGGCGAAGCTGCAACTCGGTCAAGTGATGCAGGAACAGATTGCAGGTTACGACATCGACACGCTCGGAATGCACATCGGAGAAGAAGGAAAAAACGTCCTCACAAATCGTTTCCACGCGCCACCGCAGCGCGGCAAAGGCGTCCCGCGTCGCACTGCTTACGACGTTCTGCCGGTCAAGAAGGAATACGGTAACGTTAGGCCAATACGGCGCGAGGTGTCTGGCGACGCCGAGCATGAACCGGCCGTCGCCGCAGCCAAGGTCCGCGAGGGTTTGCGGCCTGAGGTCGGTCCCGTATTTTCGCAACGCATTAGCCATGCTGTGCGCGTTGCGCATCAGGGCGTTGACGCGCATGAGATCGCGTCGCGAGCGCATTGCGCGCGGATCATCCGCCGGCAATTGGTCGAGCCACTCGGGCTCCATACGACGCGGAAGGCTCATGGCGACACGCTGACGATGGAGTCACATGTGCCGTCGGCGCGGACGGGCCTTTCATCACGTAGTAGCGCAGCCATGTATTCGCGGTGGCGTGCGGGCCACTCAGCGACGGCCATCGGGCTGGCTACCAAACAGATATAATCGTAGGGTGCCGGGCGATTGCCGGCCATGATGTACTGATAGTGCACGCGGAAAAAATTCCGCCGAAAACTCGTATAAGCTTCCGGCGACATCATGTCCTTGAATCTGATCGGCCAGACGCGTGGGTTGCAGCGGCTGCTGCCGACTTCGACGCCGGTGCCGGTGACGGGATCGAAGTTCGAAAAGCACATGACATCCTTGCGGGACTGGCAATCGATCCAGGCGAGGTTCGACGCGCTGGCTAAACGGCCGATGATGGTGCGTATGCGCTGCGCGGCCGGGTGCAATGCGACGGCCGGCATCACCGAACCGAGCGTGAGCAGAACAAGTCTTGGTCCCTTGCGGCCGAGATCGGGCGCGATCTCGAGAGCGCGCGCGACGATCGCCGACGAAATCATGCCGCCGGTGCTGTGACCGACGATGACGAGTTCGTCCGCAGCGTTGGATTCCGCCGCCTCGATCACGCGCCGCGCCCCGACATCGATCGCATGATCGAGCCATGTCGGCCGGCTTCGCCCGAATTTGCGCATCAGCGTCCAGCAACACACGATTTGGACGATGCCCCGTTTTCTGGCGACCGGAGATAGCGCCGCCGCGGCGGCGAACGCTGCGAGGAGGGCGATGCCGGCGGCGGCGGGTGCGGACCAGCCGAAGGTTTCGGCAAGCGCGCCAAGCACGAGGCCGGTCCCGAGCGGCAGCGCCAGCCACGCGATAAGCAGCAGTTGGAAATACAAGAGGTGCAGGCCGAACCGCCAGGAGGCGCGAAAGATCCGCAATTGCACGCCGCTCGCAGCATCGGCGGCGCTCCAGCCTAGGCCGCGGAACAGGTGCCCGACTGCGGGCTGGGTCATGTCGGCGCGGATGAAGCGTTCGAGCCGCAGGAACTCGTAGCGCGTCGCCGTCCGCCAATACGGGCCGCGCAATTCGACCAGCCAGTGCGCAAAATCGGAAGAATCGATCTCGAGGGGCTGCACCGTGAGCGCGGAAGGCCACGAGCGCTCGAACCGATCGCATGCTCGGGCAAAAAGCTCAAAATAGCCTTCTGCGCCGCGAGGATCGTAACCCGCGACGTAAATGACGTGCCGGCGCCTGACGCAGCCGCGCCCGTCCGGTCCATCGTCCCCCCGACGATCATGCATGCAGCGAACCTTTGCCGATGCTTATTTTACTGTGCTCCTACAGGAGTCGACCTTACAATCGCGTTCATCAATAGCATTGGTTCACCCAACGCCAGCCCCATTTGGTCCAGACACGCCCGAGACATGCGTCGTAGTAACCGCAAGGGACCCGACAAAGGCGAAACCGGGCCCGAAGAACCTATGTCGGAAGGCAAATCGATTGTGAAATGGAAACGGGCGACCGCTGAAGTGCCCGAAGCCAGCCGCGTGGCCAAATGCGGCATGGCCCATTCCGGCACCCATGCCATGTGCAAGCGCGGCCGAACCAGACGCTGAACCGGCCGCAATAGCTGCGGCGGCGGCCAATGCGATAGCTAAAAGAACGCGCCATGATCCTCCTCCATCCGCTGCCAACATCCGACCGAATGACCATGCGTCGCGTCGATGCGAAGCCACATGGGCAGACATCAGACAAAGAGCCTACGTAGCGCCGGTGTAATTCTCAAATTACGATTGAGTCAGTTTCTGTCAGATATGTCAGTTTCTGCGCCCTTGATTTGTGTTACGTTTGCGTTCCGCGCTTCGTGGAAGCGGAGATCGAGACGATGGTTGGAGCGCGGCGGCGCATTCTTGTCATCGAAGATGACCGCGAAACCGGCCGGCAGCTAGTGGATTTTCTTGCGCCGCGCGGCTATCAGGTCGATCTTGCGGTCAACGGAGACGATGGTCTTCGGTTGGGTCGCACGGCCGAATACGCCGTCATGGCCATCGATCGCATGCTGCCTGGCATGGATGGGCTCAGCATCATTCGTTGCCTGCGGGACGGCGGGATCGCGACGCCGGCATTGATTATCAGTGCGCTCGGCGAGGTCGATGATCGGGTACGTGGGCTGCGTGCTGGCGGCGACGACTATCTTGTCAAACCATTCGCGTTCGCCGAGCTCCTGGCGCGTGTGGAGGCCCTAGCGCGTCGCAGCGCCGTGGCGGGGAAAGACATGGTGCTTCGCGTGGGCGATCTGCAACTCGACCTCGTGTCGCGGACCGCGAACCGCGCCGGGCGAGAGATCAAGCTCTTGCCGCGGGAATTCCAGGTCCTCGAATATCTCGTGCGCAATGAGGGGCAGGTCGTCCCACGCGCCACGCTCTTGCAGCACGTGTGGAAACTTCATTTCGACACAACGACTACCAATGTCATCGATGTGTATGTCAGCCGGGTTCGCCGCAAAGTCGACAGCCAGCAAGACTATCCATTGATACACACGGTACGAGGAGTTGGATTTTGTGTCCGTGCTGCTGTCTAAAAGCCTGCACTCGTCCACCTTCAGGGTGGCTCTGCTCTGCATCCTGATTTTCGGGACGGTGGTTCTCGTCCTGTTCAGCTATGGGTACCTGGCGACTGATGCCTACGTGCTAAGTCGATCCGACCAAGCAATCGATGCGGATCAGGCGGATTTGATCAAAGCTTATCATGATCGCGGGCGACACGGGCTTATTGAGACCATCGCGAGATTGCAGGCCGAACAAGCCCGCGCCGACGCGCTCTATCTGTTAGCGGACACATCCTTTCGCCGCGTCGCGGGCAATCTCTCGACGTGGCCTCGTCCCCTGCAAAGCTCGTCGGGTCGTTCCACCTTCGCCGCGACCAACCGCGAGGCAGGCCTTTTGGATCGACCGGAGGTGCGCGCCAGCTTCGAAACGCTGCCGGACGGATTTCATTTGCTCGTCGGCCGCAACGTCGGTGACCTCAATAAATTCATGACGAGCATTCATGTTGCACTGGGGATGGCAATTTTGCTGATATTTGCCGTTGCGACAGTCGCAAGCGTGGCAGTAACGAGACGTACTGTCGGTCGTATCGAATCCATCAACGCCACAACCGATGCCATCATGCAAAGCGGGCTGGACAAGCGCGTTCCGCTGCGCGGCACAAAGGACGAGTGGGATAACCTTGCCGGCAATCTCAACAAAATGCTCGATCGCATCGAAGCCTTGATGGCGGAGGTGAAACAGGCGACGGACAACGTCGCCCATGATCTGCGAACTCCACTTGCTCGTGTCCGGGGTCGGCTAGAGAAGGCCTCCCTCGGTCCACGCGATTCGGGAACCGATCAGGCCCTAATTCATGCAAGTATAGGCGACCTTGATGATGTTCTGCGTATATTTGCTTCGCTGACGCGTATCTCTCAGGTGGAGACGACAGGTCGAACCGCTGCTTTTCGCAGCGTCGATCTGGTCGAAATTTCTGCGGGCGTCGTCGAACTATTCGATGCGGTTGCCGAGCTCAAGCGCGTGCGTCTTGCCGTAATGGGCGAGCAGTCTTTGCTTATCACAGGCGATCGGGACTTGCTGTTCGACGCATTGGCGAATCTCATGGACAATGCGATTAAGCACGGTCGAGAGGGAGGTCAGGTGGTCGTTGAGGTCGCACGGCACGATGATCATGCGATATTGTGCATTTGCGACGACGGACCAGGTATTCCCGATCACGAGCACGAAAATGTCTTCAAGCGTTTTTACCGCCTAGAGCGAAGCCGATGCACTCCGGGCAACGGTCTTGGTCTGAGCCTCGTTGCCGCTGTCGCCCGACTTCATAACGCGCCGATCAAGTTGCTCTCCGACGGGCAGGGGCTAAAGATCGAATGGAGGTTTCCTTTGAACGCGACTTAGCCTGAAGCAGGCCGTGAGTGTGGGCGGCTTACCATTGCCGACCTATAGACTTCTCCCTTGAATAACCCGGCGAAAACGTCCGGGAGCCTTTTTCCGCTTGGGCATCTATAGCCGGCCACAGCATCGAGCAGACTATGCCTAAGGTCGTAATGGCTGCCGAGAATGACCCGGTCGGACGCGCCCGGCGCAACGACGATGCCGCCGTCCGCGCCATCATCCAGCAGAACAACCGCCGGCCCTTCGCCTAGCGCGGAGCATCGTGCGTGACGATCACGAGGCCGAGGGTATGGTTCAGGAAACCTGTGTTCGCGCCTTCACCCGGCTCACCGATTTTCGCGGCGAATCGAGCCTCGCCACCTAGCTGACGCGTATCGCCCTCAACGAAGAGCTTACGGACGGCTGCGCCGCCGGCGGCGAACAATCGAGTGGAACAGCGTTGAAGCGGCCGAATCCATCATTGCTTTTCCTTCCCCTCCTCGCAATCCGACCCCGAACGCACGCTGGCCAATAACGAAATCGGTCGACTTCTCCAGCAGGCCATCGACGCGCTGCCCGAACCGTTTCGCGTCGTCCTGGTGGCGCGGCTGGTCGAGGAAATGAGCATCGACGAGACAGCCGATCTGCTCGGATTGCGGCGCGAAACGGTGAAGACACGGCTGCATTGCGCCCGCCACATGCTGCGCGACGATCTCGAGCGGCAGATTGGGCCCCTGATACCGAAGCTTTCCCGTTCGCCGGACGCCGGTGCGAACGCTTGGCCGATGCGGTGATCGGGCGCCTGTGGCTACGGGCCTAAGAATTTCTGGAACCTTTGCTCTACTGCTGCATCTAATCGCTGCAAAACGCGGGCCATTGGTGGCCGGCAGCAGGGAAAACACGGGAGAACACCATGAAATTGCTGAAGTTTGCTGGCGTGCTGGCAGTGCTATTTATGGCGCCCAGCATCGCTTCGGCGCAGGATGCCAAGCCGACCGATCCCCAGATCGCGCACATCGCATACACCGCGGGGCAGATCGATATTGAGGCCGCGGAGCAGGCGCTGAAAAAAAGCAAGAACAAGGACGTGACCGCCTTCGCGAAGGACATGGAGCGCGATCACAAAGCGGTCAACGACAAGGCACTGGCGCTGGTTAAAAAGCTTCACGTCACGCCCGAGGAAAACGACACCAGCAGGTCTTTGGTCAAAGCGGCGGCCGACAAGCGTGCCGAACTGGCCAAGCTTAACGGCGCGGCATTTGACAAGGCCTACATTGACAACGAAGTCGCCTACCATAAGACCGTCGATAATGCGCTGCAGAACACGCTCATTCCTTCAGCGAGCAATCAGGAATTGAAGGATCTGCTCACCACCGGCCTGAAGATTTTCCAGGGCCATGAGGAGCACGCCGAGCATGTTGCGGCCGAGTTCAAATGAAAGCCGCGGCGATGCGTAATGCCATCGCTGCGGCGCTCCTTGGCGCGTTCGGTACGCTGCTTTTTGCCGCGTCCGGGCGCGCCGAAACCATCCAGATCAAGATTCAAAATCTTGCCTTTACGCCGCAACGTGTCTCGGCGCATGTCGGCGACACAATCGCATGGGTCAATGCCGATTTCTTCGCCCATACGGCGACGGCACGCAACGGCGCCTGGGACCTCATCATCCCGGTAAACAGGACCAAGAGTGTTGTTGTGAAAGCTGCCGGAACGGTGGAGTATTACTGCAAGTTTCATCCCAACATGATCGGAACCGTCGACGTTACGAAATGACAGCCGACGGCGGCCCGGTGCAAACTGGGATGCGATAGCCGCGGCGCACCGACGCCGCGGCGGTTGGCTTCAGTCCTCGGCCATTCTTGCTTCAGCCAATGCCGTGCTGTGTTGCCACAGCAGCAACGCCGATCGGTCGTCCTGCGCTGCTGACGACGGCTCGATCGGGAGGCAGTTGTAGAAGTATTGTCCAGTCACCTTGGCGACGTCGGGCGAGGATGCAAGATAGATGATCGTTTCAGCGCCTTTAGCAGGTGATATAGCGAAGAACTTAGCGAACCGAGTGAAGTGCGAGATTAAGCCACCACTTTGGTCAGCAAAGCGAGTGGCGACGAAACCAGGGTGCAGGCAATTCGCCGTCACGCCTGTGTTACGTAGACGCCGAGCAAGTTCGCGCGTAAAAAGAATGTTACAAAGCTTCGAGCGACCGTAAGCTTTTAGGGCTCCGAAGCGTTTGGCGGCTTGTAGATCGTCGAAATCCAGAGTAGCGCCATGATGCGAAGCGGACGCCGTATTAATAACCCGCGTGGCTCCTGCTGCTAATAGTCTCTCACGCAAGTTCGCTGTCAAAACAAAATAGGCCATATGATTGAGCGCGAATGTGCTCTCGAGCCCGTCCTCCGTAAGCCGACGTGTAGCGAACAGCGCACCTGCGTTGTTGATTAAAACGTCGATGGGCGGTTCCTTCGCGGCTACTTGCCTAGCTATACGTTTCATCTCGCTCAAGCGCGTCAGATCAGCAATATATATTGTGTGGGCGAGATTGGGCGCTTGGTTGCGAAGGCGAGCCAGCATCGCGGCGCCGCGCAACTTATCCCGCGCGATCAAAACAATGCGGCCACCCATTTTGGCGAGTGTTTGCGCCGCGACTGCACCAATTCCAGATGTACCGCCAGTGATGACAATAGTCTTTCCCCCCATCATCGTTGTCACCGTTGTGATCAATTTGCCTCACAGTTAGAGCTGCCACGTCTACACGGCTCGAGAGTGAAGGAAGAGTTCTTCGGTCGCAGCCGGGATGAGGTCTGCCGTCGACACAAGTTCCGTTTATGCACCGGCCCGCAAAGCATGGCCAACCAAGGCTTTGCCTAGTGACCAAATGGCGCCGGGTACACGCTCACTCTCAGCGATAACCGTGTCGAAAGCGTCTACAATGTGCCTGCAGTCCGCATCGGAAATAACAAGAGCCGGCAGAAGTTTTACGGTGTGACTCGTGTGGCTGGAGACTTGGCTAAGAATTTTGTGTTCTTTTAAAAGCGGCATGGTGATGAGTTGGCAGAACAAACCTTCTCTTGAGGTCTCTAGGGCGTGCCACGACGCCCTTAGTTTCAAAGATCTCGGCGGTCCGAATTCGATACCAATCATAAGTCCTTTGCCACGTACCTGGCTCAGAAATTCATAACGCGGAACCATTGCCCTAAACGCTTGCAACAACTGCTCCCCCATCCGCGCGGCATTCTCAACCAGATGTTCTGAGTCGAGCACGTCGAGAGTCGCTATTCCAGCCGCCATCGCCAAGTCATTTCCGCCAAACGTCGACCCGTGCGCGACGGCGCGATCCATGCGATCGAAGACTTTATCGAATATCTTCTTGCGCGTCAGAACCACCCCAATAGGCACGTGTCCGCCGGACAATGTTTTGGCAAGAAGAACTATATCCGGTTCAACGTTCCAGTGCTCGACGGCCAGGAAGCGGCCGGTGCGTCCGATGCCGGTTTGCACCTCATCGGCGACGAATAATGTTCCGTGTCGGCGGCAAAGATCGGCAGCAGTTTTGAGATAGTCATTGCCAGGCATATGTACGCCTTTGCCTTGTATTGGCTCGACTATGAAGGCGGCCGCCGTCCGCGAATGAAGCGCTCGCTCGAGGCTAGTCAAATCGTTAAAAGGAACGCGAACGCAGCCAGGAAGAAAAGGCGCAAAACCGTTGCGATAAATATCGTCGCCATTAATAGACAACGCGCCGTAGGACAGCCCGTGAAAGGCGTGCTCGCAGTAGATAATGTCCGGACGACCCGTAGCTGCACGCGCGAACTTGATCGCTGCTTCGACAGCCTCCGATCCGGAATTCAAGAAGAGTGCTTTGTCGAGGTAGGGCACCCTGGCCAGCAGCCGCTCGGCGAGTACGGCGGCGAGTGTGGAAACGTCCATCTGAACGAGATTTGGGAGTCGGCTATCAAGGATGCTCTTCAGTGCTTCCCGCAGGTCTGGATGATTTCGCCCAACAGCGAACACGCCAAACCCGCTCAACAAATCGAGATAGCGAATGCCCTGTCTATCGTAGAGATATTGCCCCTCGCCGCGACAAAAGCCAACATCATACCCGATTGCCTTCAGAACTCGCACCATCTGTTCGTTAAGGTGATGGCTGTGCAAGGCAAAGCGATCACGTTCTCGCGCGTCGAACAAATCAATGACATTGCAGACCATTAAGACCCCCTTATTCATTAAGACTAGCGGTGCTAAACCACAATTCGACGAAACCCGGGCGCGGGAGCATCGACATTCTTTGTCTCATTTGCTGTCCATACTTCGACAGTGACTTCTACTAGACCGTGACAGTCTCCCAAAGATCTCGATAGTTAGGAAATTTCTTAAGCGTTTTGTCGTACCGCGTTGGCTCGAGCCACGGCAGCGCCATCCGCAAGCCCAAGTTGATGACGGATGATGTGTGCCTTACATAAAGATCAACCGGCTTTAATCGGTGGCGAAGATGCAGCTTGGGGTCGTAGTTCAACCCACTACTCTGAAACGATTTGTAACCATTAGCTATGCCCCAGGTCACCAAATCACGGAAAACATAATGATAGAGGTGAAGTCGAAGGGCCACGCTATAATCGAGACCGAGGTACTCAGCAAACATCGTCTCGCCGTGCACTATGCATTCTCCAAACGCGACGGCTTTGCCATTGTGACGCCAGACGAAGAAACGCACCCGGTCTGGCATCAATTTTCCAAGCCGGCAGAAATACTCCTTGGTTAGCTTTTCGAAGTGTAACTTGGACCTGTGATACACCTGCAAATAAAGGGGATATATTTCATCAACAATGAGCGTAACGTCGCTGCATACCGTTAGTTCAATCGGCACACCGATTGTCGCTTTGAATTTTCTACGTAGCTTAGATCGCGTGGCGCTGTTGAGTGCCTTCCGCATGTATTCGTCGAAGCTCGAATATCGAATGTTGAGGATGGTCAGCGGCATGCTTGGTACTCTGGCGAAGCCGCTTTGCAAGAAACACGACAGAACATCTCGATAGTTATCGGGAAATTCTTTGAGAACGATCAGTCCGGTACCAAACGCCCGTGCATGCTTGGTGATAGCGCCAGCCAGAAGTTGGGCATAGATTAACTGGGTGGCCTCACTTCCATCGTCTAGCTGTGCATCGCCTGCTACGCATCCCACCATCATGGTTCTCATGAGAAAAAATCGAGGCCATTGTCGCCGTACGAGAGTCAAAAAATGGCCGATGTACGGGCCCGCTCCTGCCAAGATGTCTTGGTCCAAAATGAAGAAGGGCTGGATAGCGCAAATTTGTCCTTGTGCGTCCCTCAGTGCGAAATACAGATATCTGAATTCCGGATGAAGGGTGTCGGCCACTATTTCGTAGTAACGATGATCTTTATGCTGTGTCGCAAATGCGTGCTTCCAATGCCGACAATCCTGCAAGTGATGGCCGAAAAGGACGTCCACGCTACCTTTTTGATCAGGGCCGTGCCGACTGTCCTCAAGTGCCACGTCAGCAGTCAGTGACCGTAACAACGCCGTCATTTGCATCGGGAATCGATTCTA
>DATKRE010000072.1:0-69581 GCA_035532335.1 Xanthobacteraceae bacterium
CTCGGGCGGCTTTCGGGTCCCCGGTCGACCGGCATTAGGACCGGTCTGCACGGAGCGTGCTTAACCGCGGCATCGTTGAGCGAAGCGGGCAAAACTCCCGTTAGCCGCCGCCGCGGGAAACCCGGTTCTGGAGCTGAGCCATCGGGGTGATAGCCGGTGGTGAGTGCCGCAAGCGTGAGCGCCGAAAGGCGGCGTTTCTCCCACAGTGGGAGCAACGCGCCGCGCTAGCAGATGGGTTGCGCAGACTGCGTAAACTTGTCTGCGGTGCGCGGACATTGCTTGAACAATGCGCCTCTCGGCGCTCCGCTTCCCTCGTTTTTGCACATGATCTTCGGGATCATGCAGGGGGAAGCAAAGAATCTTCGTTGATCTTTTCGCACGATCTTTTCCGAAAACCGGAACACCACTTTTCGGGATCGTGCGTGTGGTGAGCAAAACTCGGGTGCAGATGATGCATCGCGAGAACGGATTTTTATGTCGTCGGCTAACCCCCTCCCTACCCTCCCCCACAAGGGGGGAGGGAATAAGAGGAGGCGTAGGTCGCGTCGCGAGAACGCGTCGTCATTCCGGGGCGCGCGAAGCGCGAACCCGGAATCCATAATCCCGGCGTGTCGGCAATCTTTCTGCATCGTCTGTGGTTATGGATTCCGGCTCTCGCTGGCGCTCGGCCGGAATGACGGGCGGAGGAGCGAATGCCTCGCGAGAACGGATTTTTGCGCTCACCTCTCCCCGCACGCAGGGAGCGGGAGCGCGCCGGAGAATGAGAATGCGCTTACGGTTCCCACTCGGCCCGGATCGGTCCCGCCACGCCGTCGAAGGCGCCGGCGGCCAATTCGGCGACCAAGATCCGCGCCGGATCGACTGGCCCGGGCATGCTCGCCCGACCGGGCGAAACCCGTTTGAAACCGGACTTGCCGTAATACGACTCGTCGCCGACCAGGATCACGAGCTTATGGCCGGCCCCGCGCGCCGCCTCGAGCGAACGCGTGATCAGCGCCTGGCCGACGCCGCGATCGCGAAACGGCGGCTCGACGGTCAGCGGCCCAAGCAGCAGCGCCTTGGTTTCGCCGACGCGGATCGGGGAGAGCCGCACCGAGCCGACCAACAGCGTGCCGACGCGCGCGGTGAACGAAAGATCGAGGCTATGCGCCACCTGCTCGCGCAGGCGGTACGCGGACTTGGCATAGCGGCCGGGTCCGAACGTGCGCTCGTGCAAACGGTCGATTGCCGGGCCGTCGTCGGCGGTCTCCGGCAGGATGGTCAGTGACACGTCGGTCATGCCGTGGGCGCGTAGCACCTAGTCAAGTTCCGGTCCAGATACGGGACTGCAACAATGCCAACAATGAATACATAGACGGGGGGATTACGCGTGGTCGGCCGATGGAGACTTGCAAAGGAGACTTGCAGATGGGGCTACTCGTCGATGGCGCCTGGCGGGACGTCGATATGCGCGTGCAGGATGGCCATTTCGTTCGTAAACCTACGGTATTTCACAATTACATCACCGCCGACGGCCGCGCCGGCCCGACCGGCAAGGATGGATTTCCGGCCGAAGCCGGCCGCTATCATCTCTACGTGTCGCTCGCCTGTCCGTGGGCGCACCGGACCTTGATTTTCCGCAAGCTGAAAAAGCTCGATGCGGTGATTTCGGTTTCGGTGACGATTGCGCATCTCGGCAACAAGGGCTGGGAATTCGGCACCGAGCCCGGCGCGACGCTTGACGCCGTCAACGGCAAATCCACGGTCGCCGACATCTACACGCTCGCCGATCCGCATTACAACGGCCGCGCCAGTGTGCCCGTGCTGTGGGACAAAAAGCAGCGGACCATCGTCAACAATGAATCGTCGGAAATCATCCGGATGCTCAATTCGGCGTTCGACGCCTTCACCGATGTGCGCACGGATTATTATCCGCCGGCGCTGCGTTCTGAAATCGATCGGATCAACGACGTTGTTTACAACACTGTCAACAATGGCGTGTACCGCGCCGGCTTCGCCACCAGGCAGGCCGCTTACGAAGAAGCAGCGAAGGCTGTGTTCGCCACGCTCGATCAGCTCGAAGCGCTATTGGCTCGTCAGCGTTATCTCGTCGGCACGCAAATCACCGAAGCGGACTGGCGATTATTCACCACATTGGTGCGCTTCGACGCCGTTTATTACAGTCACTTCAAATGCAACGTGCGGCGGATCATCGATTACGCCAATTTGTGGAACTATGTGCGCGATCTTTACCAGGTGCCAGGCGTTGCCGAGACGGTCAGTCTCGATCACATCAAGCGGCATTATTACGGCAGTCACCGCAACGTGAATCCGACCGGCATCGTGCCGATCGGACCGGATCTCGATTTCACGGCGCCGCATGACCGCGGAAGATTCTTGGTTGGAGCATGATCTTTTTCGGAAAACCGGCATCCACTTTTCCGGATCATGCTCGAAAATCAAAACGCCGCGCCCTCTGGAAAAAGGCGCGGCGCTTGTCGTTCACTCCGAGCTAGGGCCGGTAGCGTTACCAGCCACCGTAATAGCCGCCGTAACCGCAGTTGTCGTAATAGCCATACGAGTAGGGATAACCGCCGCAATAGGCGTACGGAGAACCGCCAAAGGCGTAAAGACCGCCCAAGCCGAGCCCAAGCGCTATGCCCGGACCCCAACCGCCGCCCCAGCCGCCGCGGCCGTAACCGCCGCCGCCATGCCAGCCGCCACCGCCGCCTTGCCAGCCGCCACCGCCGCCATGCCAGCCGCCACCGCCGCCCATGTGGCCTCCGGCGAAGTGACCACCGCCGACGTGGCCTCCGGCGAAGTGAGCACCGCCGGCGTGGCCGCCAGGCCCCATGCCGCGCGCCATGGCGGGAGTTGTCATGACGCCAGTTGATATCGTCGCCGCACCGAGAGCCAAGGCCGCGGCCACCGCAAGTGTTGTCTTCCGCATCGTTTTCTCCTTTTGCCGCCCAAATCCGTTCATGCAAGCCAACGCCGCACCGGCGCGATGGTTGCCGGCACGCCGCAAACTTATGACCAAATGACGCGGATTAAATTAAATGGCGGCAATGTCGCGCTTCACCAGAGTTCCGTAACGCTGCGGCCGCCGAGCACCTCGGCGATACGCTCGCGTGTTGCGCGCGCCGTATCCGGCGGCAGCGCATCCGGCGCGAAAAATCCATGCGCCACGATTTCGCGGTTCGGTTGCGGCGAGCCGCGCTGATGGAACGAACGCACGACATAAAGCGCGACGTGATCGCGGCGCGACGTTCGCTTGTTGAAGTAAACGGCAAAAAATTGCGGCGCCTCGCCAAGTTCGATGTTCCCCTCCTCGCGCAACTCCCGCGCCAGGGCCGTGCTCAGCGTTTCGCCGGTTTCGACGCCACCACCCGGCAAATGCCAGCCGGCGACGTAGCTGTGCTTGACCAGGAACACACGCCCGGTCCCGTCGACGACGAGGCCGCGAACGCCGACCGTCAAACCACGCGAGAAACGCCAGTACAGGTGCAGAAGGTTATGGAGCAGCGGCTCGAACGGCTGGCGGATCGAATCGAAGTTCATTCGGAACACATAAGCGCTGCGCCTGAATTTAAGTCCTTACGGATGAGGCCGGATGCATTGGACCCTCTCCCCCCGCTCGCCTCAAGTGGCCGCGCATGCGCGAAATCCGCGCTGACGTTGCCGATCATCACCGCTCGTATTATACTTTAGAACCATTATAATATAGCTGCATTAGGATTGAGGTTGAGCCCGTGAAACGCTTTTCCGATTTGAGCGAGCGCGAAATTCTGGCGCTCGCAATTTCCAACGAGAACGAAGACAACCAGATCTATCGCTCGTTCGCGGACGGGCTGCGCTCCTCCTATCCGGATACCGCCGGGATGTACGACCGGATGGCGGAGGAGGAGAGCGGCCATCACGACATGCTGCTCGATCTCTATCGTGCGAAATTCGGCGACTTCCTACCGCTCATTCGCCGCCAGGACGTCAAAGGCTTCGTTGCGCGCAAGCCGATCTGGCTCAACCGGCCGCTCGCAATCGACGCAACGCGTAAATTCGCCGAGGCCATGGAAATCGAGACGGCGCGCTTTTACCGGCGCGCGGCCGAGACTGCGCGCGATCCGGCGACGCGCAATCTCCTGACCAGGCTCGCCGCCGCCGAAGACAAGCACGAAAAAATCGCCCAGGAACTCGGCCGCAACATCCCTGCCAACGCGCGCGCCGCCGAGCAGGAAACCGCCCGGCGCGTGTTCCTCCTGCAATATGTCCAGCCTGGGCTGGCCGGACTGATGGATGGTTCTGTCTCGACGCTCGCGCCGCTGTTTGCGGCAGCCTTTGCGACGCACAGCACCTGGGCGACATTTCTGGTTGGGTTGGCGGCTGCGGTCGGCGCCGGCATCTCCATGGGCTTTGCCGAAGCCCTTTCCGACGACGGGTCGCTGACCGGTCGCGGCGCACCGCTGATGCGCGGTGCGGTTTGCGGCGCGATGACCGCAATCGGCGGGCTTGGCCATACCCTGCCCTATCTCATTCCACATTTTTACACGGCGACCGCGCTCGCTTTCGCTGTGGTGGCGATCGAACTGGTGGTGATCGCCTGGATCCGCACCCGCTACATGGACACGCCGTTCTTGCAGGCGGCCTCTCAGGTCGTCCTCGGCGGTGCACTGGTATTCGCCGCGGGCATCCTGATCGGCAGTTCATGATTTGCTGCCGTGCCAGGTTCGGAAACCATTGTTTCATGCTTTATTCGCATAACATCATCGCCAAATGTTCGCGCTCGCCCATATTTCCGACCTGCACCTCGCGATGCGGCCGGGCCGGCTCGCTGAATTTGCCAGCAAACGCGGGCTTGGCTTCATCAATTGGCATCGCCGGCGCAAATACATCCACCGCATCGAGGCGCTGAACGCGATCACCCGCGATTTGCAGGCGAGTGGCGTCGACCACATCGCCGTCACCGGCGATCTCGTCAATCTGTCGCTGCCGTCCGAATATGCCTGGGCGCGCCAATGGCTGGAATCGGTCGGCACGCCGGAACGCGTCACGGTCATTCCCGGCAATCACGATCTCTACGTGCCGGAAGCGCAGCGCGGTCCAGCCGAGTATTGGGGTGAGTTCATGCAAGCCGACGACAATGCCGAGAGCGGAACGTTTCCGTTCATACGCCGGCGCGGAGCGGTCACACTTATTGCGCTGTCCACGGCACTGGCGACCGGACCGTTTCTGGCCACCGGGCAACTCGGCGAAGACCAGCTCGCCCGCTTCGGCCAAGCGTTGGAGCAAACGCGCGGATCGTTCCGCGTCGTGCTCATCCATCATCCGCCGGTTAGTCCGCCCAACCGCTACCTGCGGCGGCTGATCGACGCCGCCCAGTTCCGTGCCGTGCTCGCCAGGCACGGCGCCAATCTTGTCTTGCACGGTCACGATCACTGCCGTTCGCTGGTATGGCTCGACGGTCCGGACGGTGCGATCGCGGCGGTCGGCGTACCTTCAGCGTCGGCACAAGCGCCGCACGGCCACGAAGACGCTTCGGGCTACAACATCTTCCACATCGACGGCGCGCCGGGAGGCTGGCATTGCGAAATGATCACGCGTCAACTCAAAGCCGACGAAAGCGTCGGCGAAGTCGAACGGCGCGTGCTGTCGTAGTGGAGCGGATTTAACATCCGCTACCCACCTCGCGGCAGACTGGTGAAGCGAATGTCAAATCCAAAGCTCCACTAAGACTCATATTTGCTAGTGGGCCTTTTGATTCTAACATTCGCATGAGAGGTACCGGAACACGGATGCGAATGTTAGAATCGGACCACTAGAATAAGTTTGCGAAAACAAACGCAGCGACGGCAAGCGTGACGGCACCCAGCGCAAAGCCGAGCAAAAGCGCGCCAAGATTGCGCCGGCGCCGGTGTGGAGCTGCCGCGTCACTTCGTCCGGCACGCGGCATCAGATTCGAATCTTCCTCAAGGGCGCGCTCGCGTTCGACCACCCGCCGCGCCGCATAATCCGTGACGGCTTTGACGATCTCCGGAATTTCGTGCGACTCAGCGAGGACGCGGCGGCCAAAACGGTTGTCGAGCAGAAAACGGTAGCTGCGCTTGTCGCGCCCCATGGCGACATGCGCCACCGGGTCTATCCAAAGCCGCGGCGTGTCACCATGGCTGAGACCGCGATCAAACAGGTCGATCTCGGCCGGCACGTCGGCAAATAGCGGATCGAGCGCCTCGTTGAGGAGCTCAAGGCGGGCCACTTCCGCGTCGCGGAGATCGACCACAACGCTGGTGCGCTCGGCAGCCTCCAGCCGCGCCTGGTGAATCGCCGCTTTCAGCGGCGTTGGCGCTGGCTCTCCGGCGGCAGGCGCCGCCGGCTTATTTTTTCGACCCCAAATCATTCAACATCCCTTTGTAACCATACATCATGCCGCGTTATCGCGCAGCCGGCTGCCCATCTGTCTCATCTCATCAATTGGGAAGGCTCGCCCAATCGAAGCCTGTCGAAGTCTCTCCTATTTCACATATTGCGCGGCTTTTAGAGGCATTCGAGGCCATTCCTGCTTGAAACACCCAAAATTATCGTGGGATTTCGCCCATTATTTTGCCCACTTCTGGGGTGGGACATTTTGTGGTTGACCCTTCAACCCCCGATTTGGTTCGCTCAAGCATGGGAAACCGTGCGCGCAAAAGAACACGGAAAGCAGGCGTACGGATCGAGGAAACCTGAGGACATCGCGTGTCATGAACGCGCAACAATTGCTGCAGGAGATCTCCGATTATTGCCGGCAAGCCGGGCTGGCGGAATCGACCTTCGGTCGTCGCGCAGTCAATGACGGCAAGCTCACGGCGCGATTGCGCAATGGCGGCCGCATCACCACCGACACGCTCGACCGCATCCACGGCTTCATCACATCGCACCCTCCGCAAGGGCCGCGTCCGATCGTTATCGAACGTTCGCGCGAGACTCGCGCAACCGCCGCGCCGCCGTTGCAACCGGGCAACGGCCTGACGAAGCCGGCAAGTCCGCAAAGGAATTTCCGCTTCTTCGACAATCGGCAAAAATACTTGCTGTTCGTGAACACGTGCAGCGAGAAATGGGAGGTAGCGCACCGCGTCTCCGAAGAGCTCGCGCACCTGCATCCGCGGCCGCCGGCGCTGCGCGTATTCGATGCCGGCGTCGGCGACGGCTCGGTGCTGACGCGCGTCATGCGCGCGATGCACGATCGCTTCGCGCACACGCCGTTCTACGTGGTTGGCAAAGAGATCAGCCTCGAAGACATCCGCCTCACGCTGCAAAAGATGTCGGATCGCTTTTTCGAGCATCCGGCAACGGTTTTGGTGCTCACCAATCTCGCTTACGCCGATGCGCCGTGGTTGCACGTCAAGTCGCTCAATGCGGCATCGAGTATGGTCTGGCACGAGCTGCCGCTGATCGGAAATTCCGCGCACCGGTTTGAGCAGCAAATCACCGATCTCGAGCCGTTCCTGGCGCAAAACTGGCGCGCTGGGGTCAGTGCCCGCACCGGCAATCCGATCTATGAACGGCCGGTCGTGCTTGTGGTCTATCGCGAAGACCACCGTTTCCTGCTCGATCCGATCATTCCCCGGGCCGGCGGCACCACCGCCAACTACGACCTAGTGATTGCCTCGCAGCCCTATCGCGCGCGAGCTTCGCTCGATTTCAAGGCGCAGCGGGTGATCGCGCCGCTGGCGCGTGCGCTCGGACCCGGCGGCCGGCTGATCGGCATCCATTCGCACGGCCATGACCCCGGCATGGAGATCATTCAGAAGGTTTGGCCGGACGACCAACCGTTCATCCACGACCGCCATGCGATCCTTAAAGCGGTCAAGCACGAGCTTGGGCCGGCGGCGCGTGATCTCAACTTCAATGCCTATGCCGACAATCGTTCGCTGTTCCGCTATGTCATGCACACGCTGCCGTCGGAAATCTCCGAATCGATCGGCACCTCGACGCTGTTCGCGGCATGGAACGCGGCGATCTACGTGGCGCAGGTTGAGGACGACCGCCTCAGCGAGGCCGTCGCCGACGGTCGCTACGCCGAAGCGACCCGCGACGTATTGCAGGAGCGCGGCGGCCTCTGGTTTTTCGACGAGTCGTTCGTGATCTCGCGCCGACGCGCGTGAGCGCCAGCCGCCGCGGCGTGCGAAAGGACTAGGCATGACCGCGCTCGCTCCCAGCCGGCGGCCGCTCGATACGGTTGGGCGCATTACCGCGCTCATGGCCGAATTTTCGGTCGAAGCGACGCGGCCTTCTGCCGCCGACATCGCCGGCCTCTCGGCGCTCAAGCGCGGCACGCGCGTCTACCTCAGCGCGGTGCCGAACCGGCCGGCGAATGAATCCGTCGACAACGCCATCCGCGTGCGTGCCGCCGGCCTTGAGCCGGTGCCGCATGTCGCGGTGCGTAGCTTCGCCAGAGCGGCGGCCCTCGACGAGTTTCTGGCACGACTAAACGGCGAGGCGGCGGTCGACACCGTGTTAGTCATTGCCGGCGACCGCAGCGAAAGCGGACCATTCCGCTCCGCGCTCGACGTCATCGATTCCGGCTTGTTGCGCCGGCGCGGTATCCGCGCCGTGGGTATCGCCGGTTACCCGGAAGGCCACCCGCGGATCGGCAACGAAGGATTACAACGCGCGCTCGCCGACAAGATCGCGACGGCGGAAGCGACCGGACTCACCGTTGAAATCGTCACCCAGTTTTCGTTCGACGGCCGGAGCATTCTCGATTTCATTGCGCAACTGCGCACCTACGGCTTCGATCATCGGATCCGCGTAGGACTTGCCGGGCCGACCAGCCTGACGTCACTGTTGCGCTACGCAAGCCGCTGCGGCGTGCGCGCCTCAGCGGGCGCACTCGCCCAGCGCGCCGGGTTGATGCGTCAGATGTTTGTCATGGCAACCCCGGACAACTTGATCCGCATGCTCGCCGACGCGGCACCGGCCGGCGTGGCGCTGCATTTCTTTTCGTTCGGCGGAATTTCGGCAACCAGCCGCTGGACGCGCGCCGTCGCCGATGGGCGGATCGCCGTCGGAGGCGAAGGTTTCAGCGTCGAGCCACCCAAGGCATGAACGCCCGACAGGCTTTTGTGGCGGAGCGACGCTCCGCGTCAACCGAGATTATATTGAACGATCAACACAGAGAGGTCGTCCAGCGGTAGCGAAGTCGCCGCGATATAGAGCAACGCGATCAGTCCGGTCAGGCAAAAGCCGACGATCGCCCAGGCATCGCGATCCGGCGCTGTGTCCGCGGTTCGGACCGGGAAAGTAAGCTCGTTTCGCATCGGCACATCGGACTCCCGTGATACGAAAAGAATGAGGACCAGTGCTGCTCGCGGGCAGTTCAGCAGGGCTGCGTGACCCAAAGCGTGAAAACGCCACGACAAATCATTTTTCATTTGCGCAAACTTGCGTACAAATCTCGTACCGGTAAAAGGCTCGGTACCTGGTTTGTATCGTCGACCTTTTGTCCTTGCCCAAAGGCCGTTTTGCCGACGGGTCCGGCGATATGTCTTCGACGCCACTTGATTTGGACCTTATGCTCACCAAATCGGGAAAACTGCTCCCGCAAACCGGCTTCCATTCATCGCCAAGACCCATTCATCCCATGACCCAAAACGATCAAGCCATCGACGTGTTTTCCTCCTTTGAGCTGGGCCCTCTCCATTTGCCTAATCGGCTGGTGATGGCGCCGATGACGCGCAATCGTGCCGGACCGGGCGACGTGCCGGGCCAGATCAGCGCCACCTATTATGTGCAGCGCGCCAGTGCCGGCCTGATCGTCACCGAAGGCACGCAAGTTTCCGCCCAAGGCCAGGGCTACGCGCGGACGCCGGGAATTTACAGTGACGCGCAGGTCGCCGGCTGGAAGACAATCACCGATGCCGTCCACTCGGCCGGCGGCCGCATCTTCCTCCAGCTCTGGCATGTCGGGCGCATCTCGCATCCGTCGGTGCAGCCAGGCGGCGGAATTCCGGTGGCGCCATCGGCGCTCAAGCCGGGCGGCCAAGTCATGACCGCGCAGGGCATGCAGGACTTCGTAACCCCGCGCGCGCTCACGACGGCGGAAGTTGCGGGTGTGGTCGAAGAATTCCGGCGCGGTGCCGCCAATGCCAAACGCGCCGGCTTTGACGGCGTCGAATTGCATGGCGCCAACGGCTACCTGATCGATCAGTTTCTCAGGGACAAGGCCAATCAGCGCACCGACCGCTACGGCGGGGGCGCACTCAACCGCGCCCGCTTCCTCATTGAAGTGACCGAGGCGATTGTCGGCGAATGGGGTGGCGAGCGCGTCGGCGTCCGGCTCGCACCGACCAATCCATTCAATGACATTACCGACAGTAATCCGGCGGCAACCTTCACCGTCGCGGTCAACGAACTGAGCCGGTTCGGGCTCGGCTATTTGCATATTGTCGAACCGTTGCCGACCGATCCCATCGCCGCCGGCGAAAAGCCCGACATTGAATTTTTCCGCCGCATCTGGCGCGGGGCCCTGATGGGTAACAAAGGTTACGACCTCGCCCGCGCTAATGCGGCTCTGCACGCGGGCACAGTCGATCTGGTCTCCTTCGCAGCGCTCTTCCTTGCCAATCCCGATTTGCCTGAGCGCTTCCGCCGCGGCGCGGCGCTCAACGCTCCCGACCGGCCGACTTTCTATGCCGGGGGCGAGAAGGGCTATATCGACTACCCAGCCATTGGCGGGTGATGCCGGGAGTTATCCTCCCGTAACTCCCCCGGATTTTTGTAATGATGCAGGGATATCGGCGTCTGGACCGGATAATGAATTGTTGTGATCCAGGTCACTTCGGAACCGGAGGGGCACGCTAACCTTGAGGGATGCAAGCGAGGCCGTCTACGAAACGAGGGAGCCTCCCATGACCATCGCTCTGGAATTCTTAAGCCGACTGACCGACCGATTTTTTGAGGCGCAGATGCAACGCGCGGCACGCAAGATAGAGGCGCGAGCGCAAATCTTTCCGCACTGAAGGCTTGCTGCTTCAGGCCGCGAGTTTATCCGCCAAGTCCGCAAGGTCCCTGGTGGCGAAATCGACGCCGATACTCGGCGCCGCTTCGCCGCGGCCGTTTCCTTTCTCATCGGGTCTGGCGATGTGCGCCGTACGCAAGCCGGCTGCAGCCGCGGCCGCCAAATCGTCGCTGTGCGCGGCAACCATCAGGCAGCATTCGGGCGTGAGGTCGAACGCCTCGGCGGCGTCGAGATATACGGCGGGCTTCGGTTTATAGTCACCGCTGAACTCGGCGCCGAGGATCGCGTCCCAGGCAAAGCCGTTGCGCCGCGCAAGATCGACCATCAACGAGACGTTGCCGTTCGAAACCGGCGCCAACAGGTATTTGCGCTTGAGCCGCGCCAGACCGGGCGACACGTCCGGCCATGCGTCGAGCCGGTGCCAAGCCGAGTTGAGATTGCGCCGATCTTCTTCGCCGACGCCATCGGCATCGAAGCGAGGCAGGATGCGATCGAGATTGCGCCGATGCAACGCATCGAGTTTGCTAAACGGAATCCGGCCTGCCCGCACCTCCTCCATCGCGCCCTGATATTCGCCGCGCCAAGCGTCGGCGAAAGCAAGCCAGTCGATCGCATAGCCGCGCGGTTGCAGCACCGCTCTCGCCTCGCGCGCGATCGAGCCTCGCCAGTCGACCAGCGTGCCGAAAACGTCGAACAACAGCGCCTTCACGACGAGCGTCATGGCCCAAGCCCTAGCGCAATTCGGCGCAAGATGCCAAAAGCGCAGCCAGGAGAAGGTCATGTCGGAATTGCAGCGCTGGGAAACTCGCTATCGTCCGCCCGATTATCTATTCGGCAAAGAGCCGAACGCCTTCCTCAAAAGTCAGGCGCTTCGCCTGCGCCCCGGACAGACAGCATTGTCGGTCGCCGACGGCGAAGGCCGCAACGGCGTCTGGCTCGCCGAACAGGGGCTGGACGTTCTCACCGTCGATTTTTCCGAAACCGCACTCACCAAAGCCCAAGCGCTGGCACGCGACCGCGGCGTGCGTATCGCGACCGAAGTTGCCGATCTCACGTCGTGGCGCTGGCCGAAAGCGGCGTTTGACGTGATCGCGGCGATTTTTATTCATTTCGGTGGCGCCGAGCGCGATACGTTTTTCGCCAACCTTAAAGCCGCGCTCAAGCCGGGCGGACTTTTGCTGATGGAAAGCTATCGCCCGGCGCAGCTTGACTACCGGACCGGCGGGCCGCCCAAAGTCGATCTGATGTATACGCGCGAACTCCTGCAAAAGGCGTTCAGCGATTTCTCCGAGCTCGACATTCGCGAGCGCGACAACGTCATCAGCGAAGGCACCGCCCACGTCGGCATGTCGGCACTGATCGACTTTGTTGGCAAAAAGTAATTGGAAGGATTGCATGGCTAGGAAATCCTCGCGCGGTTCCGTCAAACGGCCCGCCAAGCAGCCGGCCCAGCGGTTGCCCGCGATTCCGATGAACAGTCTTACGCCGCAGCAGCAGGCGATCGTGGAGGCGATCAATACCGGCCCGCGCGGCCGGTTCAGCAACGAGGGACCGTTCGCCATTTTCCTGCACGCGCCCACCTTCGGCATGCTGGCACAACAGCTTGGCGGCCACGTGCGGTACAAGACGAGCGTTCCGCCGCGGCTGTCGGAACTGGCGATCCTGTGCACCGGCCGATACTGGAAGGCGCAGTTTGAATGGTACGCGCACGCACGCATTGCATTGAAGCAGGGTGTCAGCGAAGCGACCATCCGCGACATCTATGCCGGCCGTACGCCGAAATCCTCCCCTCGCGACGAGATGGCGATCTACACCTTCGTAAAAGAACTCTACGCGCGGCGGCGGGTGAGCAATGCGACTTACACGCGCGTGCATAAATTGCTTGGCGACGCCGGGATTGTCGAGCTGACCGGCATACTCGGTTATTATGCGATGATCTCGATGATCCTCGACGTCTTTCGCATGCCGGTGCCCGAAGGCGTGCCGGCGCCGTTCAACGAACCGGTCTTCAGCTAGTGGAGCGGATTTAACATTCGCTACCCATCTGGCGGCAGACTCGTGGAGCGAATGTCAAATCCAAAGCTCCACTAAGGCTCATATTTGCTAGTGGTCCTTTTGATTCTAACATTCGCATAAGAGGGTGCCGAACACGGATGCGAATGTTAAATCCGCTCCACTAGGCGCTCCTGCGATTCTGTCGGTTATTGACGAGGTCATCGACCACCGCCGGGTCGGCCAACGTCGAAACATCACCGAGATTGCGGAATTCATCCTCGGCGATCTTGCGCAGGATCCGTCGCATGATCTTGCCGGAGCGGGTTTTCGGCAGATTGGGCGCGAATTGGATGAGGTCGGGCGAGGCGATCGGCCCGATCTCCTTGCGCACCCAACCGCTAAGTTCCTTGCGCAGATCGTCGCTCGGCTTTTCGCCTGTCATCAGCGTGACATAAGCGTAGATGCCCTGACCCTTGATATCATGCGGATAGCCCACCACAGCGGCTTCCGACACCTTAGGGTGCGCCACCAGCGCCGATTCCACTTCGGCCGTGCCCATGCGATGGCCGGACACGTTGATGACGTCGTCGACGCGGCCGGTGATCCAGTAATAGCCGTCCTCGTCGCGTCGGCAGCCGTCGCCGGTGAAATATTTGCCCGGATAGGCGGTGAAATAGGTTTCGATAAAGCGTTGGTGGTCGCCGTAGACCGTACGCATCTGGCCGGGCCAGGAATCGGCGATGCACAGATTGCCGGCGGCCGCGCCGTCCAGCACCTTGCCGTCGGCATCGACAATTTGCGGCACGATGCCGAAGAACGGTCGCGTCGCCGAACCAGGCTTGAGCGCCGTCGCACCGGGCAGCGGCGTGATGAGGATGCCGCCGGTTTCTGTCTGCCACCAGGTATCGACGATCGGGCAGCGGCCGTCGCCGACCACGCGGTGATACCACTCCCAGGCTTCGGGGTTGATCGGCTCGCCGACGCTGCCGAGAAGCCGCAGCGATGCGCGCGAGGTCTTCTTCACCGGCTCGTCGCCTGATTGCATTAGCGCGCGGATCGCGGTCGGCGCGGTGTAGAAGATGTTGACTTTGTGCTTGTCGATTACGTCCCAAAAGCGCGATACATTTGGATAGGTCGGCAAGCCTTCGAACATCAGCGTCGTGGCGCCGTTCGCCAGCGGTCCATAGACGATGTAACTATGACCGGTGACCCAGCCGATGTCGGCGGTGCACCAATAAATATCGCCGTCGTGATAGTCGAAGACATACTGATGCGTCATCGCGACGTAGACCAGATAGCCGGCGGTGGTGTGCAGCACGCCCTTTGGCTGTCCGGTCGATCCCGAGGTGTAAAGGATGAACAGCGGGTCCTCCGCGTTCATTTCCTCGCACGGACATTCCGCCGTCACCTGGTCCGCCGCGTCGTGGTACCAGACGTCGCGTCCGGGCGTCATATCGACCGGCCCGCCGGTGCGGCGCACCACGATGACGTGATCGACGCCACCGACCTTGTTGATTGCCGCGTCGGTGTTGGCCTTGAGCGGGATTTTGCGGCCGGCGCGTAGACCTTCATCGGCGGTGATGACGACGTTCGATTTGCAGTCATCAATGCGACCGGCGAGAGCATCCGGTGAAAAGCCGCCGAACACCACGGAATGGATCGCGCCAATGCGGGCGCAGGCGAGGATGGCATAGGCCGCCTCGGGAATCATCGGCATGTAGATGGTGACGCGGTCGCCTTTCGTGACGTTGCGGTTGCGCAGCACGTTGGCGAGGCGGCAGACGTGGTCGTGCAGCTCCCGGTAGGTGATCTTTTTCGAATCTTTGGGATCGTCGCCTTCCCAGATGATGGCGGTCTGGTTGCCGCGCTTGGCCAGGTGGCGATCGATGCAATTGTAGGCGACGTTGGTCGCGCCGTCCTCGTACCATTTGATCGAGATATTGTTCTTGGCGAACGAGGTGTTCTTTACCTTGCTGAACGGCTTCATCCAATGAATGCGTTTGCCGTGTTCCCCCCAAAATCCGTTCGGATCGGCAAGCGAGCGCTCATAAAGCGTCTTGTATTCCGCATCGGTCACGAAAGCGCGCTTGGCCCAATCGGCGGGAACCTCGTAAATCTTGTCGCTCATTAGCAAACCTCCACGGAACGCAATCGGCGTTATTGTCTCTCTTTACGTCTATTATTGACATCCTCCTTTCGGCGGACAAGCGGGCGCATCGCCGCGGCGTCGTCCGGTTCGGGAAATTCGGTGCTGTCGACGGCGTTGTCAGTTGTCGTTCACCAGGCGCAAACCGTCCCGCTGCGCGGCGACGAACTTTTCGCCGGCGGCTGCATGCGCCCTGATGAGCGCGCCGACCTCGTCGAGCGTGTGCTGGTCTTTTGCCTGGACCTGCATGCCGGAGACCGACAGCTTGGTGCGGTGGCTGTTGATGTAGCCGGTTAGTTTGATAGACGCATCGAGCCCGTCCAGCAGCGCCTTGGACGAATTCTCGAACGCCAGCGTCGGCGTCGTCACCAGCTTGCTGAAGGTCTTGTCGTAAACGGTTTTGAGGTCGTCGGGCTGCTTAAGTGCATCATGCTTTGCTTGGGCATCGGCCAGCCGCGCTTCCGTAGCGTGCTCGAAGCCTTCGGTTATTTGCTTGGCCGCGACGAGGTCCTGCGGCGCCGCGGCCATCTGCTCGATGGTGCGCGGCGTGGAATGAGGGCCGAAGCCGAGTTTGCCGATGTCCTGGCCGTAGGCTTCGGTCGCGACGCGCATACCTTCGGCGTAATCGACAATGATTTTATACTGCTGGAGATACGGACCGAAGTCCTTTTCGTCTTTCGCGGTGGGCTTAAGGATGTGGGTGCCGGTCCGGCCGTTGATGTCCTGAAGGAACGCCATGAACGCCTTACGCTGCGCCGGTTCCTCGCCGCCGCAGGCCGCGAGCGCAGCCACAAGCGATACAATCGCGGCGACGCGCGCCGCATGATGGAAAATCGTCAACATGAAACGCCCCCATGACCGCTCATCGATCGCTGTCCATGCTAATGGTCCGATTCTAACATTCGCATCCGTGTTCGGCACCCTCTCATGCGAATGTTAGAATCAAAAGGACCACTAGCAAATATGAGTCTGAGTGGAGCTTTGGATTTGACATTCGCTTCACGAGGCTGCCGCTAGGTGGGTAGCGAATGTTAAATCCGCTCCACTAGCGGGCGCGGCCGTTCAGCGGAGGCAGGCTCGGATTATTTTGCCGTCAGGCCGCTCATCTTACAGACGAGCTTCCACTGCTCCGCTGTCACCGGTTGCACCGACAGGCGGCCGTATTTCACCAGCGCCATGTCTTTGAGCTTCGGCTCCGCCTTGATGGCCGCCAGCGTCACCGGCTTCGGCAAAGGTTCGACGGCAGCCGTTGTCACGGCGACCCAGGGCTCGCCCTTTGCCGCGGTCGGGTCGGCATAGTGTTCGCGGATTACTTCGCCGATGCCGACGACCTGCTTTTGGTCGCCGGTGTGATAGAAGAAAAATTTGTCGGCCTTTTTCATTTCCTTCAGGTTCTTGCGCGCGGCGAAATTGCGCACGCCGCTCCAGGTTTCACCCTTGGCGCCACGCTTGACTTGATCGTCCCAAGAGAATTCCTCCGGCTCGGTCTTGAGCAGCCAGTACGCCATGTTCATTCCTCCGCTTTGAACGGACGCGACAGCAAAGACTCGATCGCGGCGTCCACGCTTAGCTTGCCGTCGAGCAGCGCGGCGACCGCGGACGCGATCGGCATATCGATTGAACGCTCGTGCGCCATCTCCAGCAGGACCGGCGCGGTGAAGACGCCCTCGGCCAAACCGCCTTGGATCTCGTTCGGCTTTTGGCCGCGGCCGAGATTGACGCCAAAGCTGAAGTTGCGCGACTGCGGGCTCGAACAGGTGAGCAACAGATCGCCGAGCCCGGACAGGCCGGTCATCGTCTCAGTCCTTGCGCCGTAGGCTTTGCCGAAACGAATCAATTCGGCGAAGCTGCGGGTAATCAGGGCCGCGGCGGCGCTGGCGCCGAGCCCACGGCCGGCGACCGCGCCGGCGGCTATGGCAAGCACGTTCTTTGCCGCTCCGCCGAGTTCGACACCGCGCACATCGGTCGAATGGTAGGGCCTAAAGCTGATTGAGCCGATCGCATGCGCAAGCTCGCCGGCAAGTTTGCCGTCGCTTGCCGCCAAGGTGACCGCCGTTGGCAGTCCACGGGCGACGTCTGCGGCAAAGCTCGGCCCTGACAAGATCGCCGGCACGGCGTTCGGAGCGCATTCCGCGACCACTTCGCTCATGAATTTCTTGCTGGCGCCTTCGATCCCCTTGGCGCAAACGATCAGCGGCGTGCCGCGGCTCAGGTGGGGCGCGACTATCGTCAGTACCGCGCGCACTGCCTGCGCAGGCACGACCAGAAGTACGGCCGATGCGCGCGCCGCGTCAGCGACGTTGCCGGTCAGCGCAATACTGTCATCGATCTTCAGCCCCGGCAGGAACGCGCTTTCGCGCGTCTTCATCAGCCGCGCGGCGTTGCCTGCGTCCGGCTCCCATAACGTGACCTGCCGGCCGGCGCGCGCGCAGGTCAAAGCGAGTGCGCTGCCCCAGGCGCCGCCGCCGATTACTGCGATCTGGTTGAAAGCCATGTGTCGAAAGTCATGTGTTGAAAGCTATTGTTGACAGTCTTGTATTGAAAACCTTGGATCGCGCCAGGTCAAAGCGCCTCGCCGCGCAGCAACTTCGGAACCTCGCCGACGAGGCCCGCCGCTTCGCGGATAAACAACCGTTTGAGTCCGGGCAAGCGGTCGACCAGACCAAGCCCGACATCGCGCGCAAGCCGCAGCGCCGCCGAGCGGTTCGAGAACAGGCGGTTGAGCCCGTCGGTGGCAAGCCCCATGGTCATAGTGTCGAACCGCCGCCAGCGCTGATAGCGCTCAAGCACGGTGAGGCCGCCAAAATCGAGGCCAAGGCGCGCGGCGTCAACGATCACTTCGGCGAGCGCGGCGACGTCCTTGAGACCCATATTGAGACCCTGTCCAGCGATCGGATGAATAAGATGCGCGGCGTCGCCAACCAGCGCGAGACGTTCGGCGATGAACGCGCGCGCGACGAAAAATCCGAGCGGATGGATGCGCCGCGCGCCGACTATGGTGATTTCGCCAAGATGCAGCTTAAAGCGCTGCTCCAGCTCGGCATGAAACGCATCCTCGGCCAATGCAACGATGCGCGCCGCCTCAGCCGTCGTCTCGGTCCAGACGATCGATGAGCGGCGTCCCTTGAGCGGCAGAATCGCGAACGGGCCGCTCGGCAGGAAATGCTCCTCGGCGCGGCCGCCATGGTCGCGTTCGTGGCCGACATTGATGACAATCGCCGATTGGGGGTAATCCCAGCCGTGTACGGCAATGCCGGCGTTCTCACGCAACGAAGAGCGAGCGCCGTCGGCGGCAACGACCAGCCGCGCATCGAGCGTTCCGCCGTCACGCAGGCCGGCATTGACGCGTTCGCCGTCCGGACTAGTCCGATCGACAGCGCTTGCGCGCAGCATCACGCCGGCGGCTTTGGCCTTCGCTTCCAGCGCGTCGATCAGAAAACGGTTCTCGATCATATGGGCGAACGGCTCGCCCGGCTCGAGCTCGCCACCGAAGGTGAGAAATGTCGGCCGCACGGCATCCCCGAGCCGGCTGTCGGTGACGACCATGTCGAGAATCGGCTGTGCCTGTTCCGCTACGTCCTGCCAGACGCCGAGCGCCTCAAACAGCCGCCGCGCGGCGGCGACAATCGCCGAAGCGCGTTCATCGCCGGCGTGGCCGTTGCCGAGCGCGGGATCGGCGACGGTAATGGAAAGGCCTGGCCCCAGAGCTTGCCGAAGCGCAATCGCCAATGTGAGGCCGGCAAAGCCGCCGCCGGCAATCAGTAAGTCGATCTGGTCGTTCCGTCCGGTCATATTACGCAACGCTTTACGAGGATGTGTTCCTGAACCCTACCTAGTGGTCCAATTCTAACATTCGCATCGGCGTTCGGCACCCTCTCATGCGAATGTTAGAATCAAAAGGACCACTAGCAAATATGAGTCCTAGTGGAGCTTTGGATTTGGCATTCGCTTCACGCGTTTCCCGCTGAGTGGGCAGCGAATGTCAAATCCGCTCCACTAGTGGTCCGATTCTAACATTCGCATCGGCGTTCGGCACCCTCTCATGCGAATGTTAGAATCAAAAGGACCACTAGCAAATACGAGCCTTAGTGGAGCTTTGGATTTGGCATTCGCTTCACGCGTTTCCGGCTGAGTGGGCAGCGAATGTCAAATCCGCTCCACTAGTGTAGCATTGCCGGATAAGCCTGCGAATTCGTCATCGCGCCCTCGCCGGCTGCTTTTTCGGACGCCAAACGGAACTCGCCCCATGTCCGCTGCCATCCAGGATGTTCTTTCCATTCTCGATCTCGAGCAACTCGAGGTGAATCTGTTTCGCGGCCGCTCGCCGCAGTCGCGCTGGCAGCGGGTGTTCGGCGGACAAGTCATCGGCCAGGCGCTGGTCGCGGCTTGCCGGACCGTCGAGGACGTAGCGACGCGGCCGCCGCATTCTCTGCACGCCTACTTCCTGCTCGGCGGCGATCCCAAGGTGCCGATCATCTACGAAGTCGATCGCATTCGCGACGGCAGGAGCTTCACCACCCGGCGCGTCGTAGCGATTCAGCACGGCCGCGCGATCTACTCGATGTCGGTATCCTTCCACATCGCCGAACAGGGGTGGTCGCATCAATTCGAGATGCCGGACGTGCCGATGCCCGACCAATTGCCAAGCGAGGCCGAGGTCAGAGACAAGCTCCTGCCGCGCATGTCCGAGCCGGTGCGGCGCTATTACGAACGCGAGCGCCCGATCGAGTTACGACCGGTGGAGTATGGTCGATATCTCGGCGAGAAAATTCCAGGCAACCGCTTCCATATCTGGTTCCGCGCGACTGGCCGCTTGCCGGACGAACCGGCGATCCACCAATGCGTTCTCGCCTATGCCTCCGACATGACTTTACTTGACACCGCTCTCGTGCCGCTCGGCAAAACCGTGTTCAACGAGGACATTATGGCGGCAAGCCTCGACCACGCGTTGTGGTTTCACCGGCCGTTCCGCGCCGATGAGTGGCTGTTATATGCGGAAGACAGCCCCAATCTCGGTGGCGCGCGCGGCTTCGCCCGGGGTCAGATCTTCGCCGGCAATGGGACTTTGGTCGCCTCGGTGGCACAGGAGGGCTTGTTGCGGCAGCGGCAACCGAATCCGGCTTGAGGGCGTTCTCCTTTGCGGTTATGCACCGCATTTAAACGGCCGCCCGCCGTTTCGGCGGAGGACGCGCTTAATCCTTGACCGTGACGCCAATAATATGAGCACTGATTTTGCACATTATCTAAGGATCGAGCCCCGCCCATGAAGCTCGTCATCGCTGTCATCAAGCCTTTCAAGCTCGAAGAGGTGCGCGACGCGCTCACCGCCGTTGGGGTTCACGGCATGACCGTCACCGAGGTGAAGGGTTACGGCCGGCAAAAGGGTCACATGGAAATCTATCGCGGCTCTGAATATGCGGTGAATTTTTTGCCGAAGGTGCGGATCGAAATCGCCGTCTCTTCGGAGATGGTCGACCGGGTCGTCGAGGCCATCAGCGTGGCCGCCAAGACCGGGCAAATCGGCGATGGCAAGATTTTCGTCGCCCCGATCGAGGCCGCGATGCGCATCCGCACCGGCGAGGTCGACGCTGACGCGCTCTGACGATTAAAAATCTCGGGGGGATTGCATGAGGGTGGCTTCGATCGCTCGCGCCGGGCGAGTTACCGGTGCGATTGTAGCGATTGCCGTACTTGCCGTTTCGCCAGCCGCAGCGCAGCCCGCGACGTCCATCGATCGGGCCGACACGGCGTGGATGATCGTGGCGACCGCGCTTGTGCTGATGATGACTTTGCCCGGGCTTGCCTTGTTCTATGCCGGCATGGTCCGCAAGAAGAACGTGCTTGCGACCATGGCGCAAAGCCTCGCCGCAACTGCCTTGTGCTCGATCCTGTGGGCGGCCGTCGGTTATTCGCTGGCCTTTGCCGGTGACGCGCCGTTTCTCGGCACGCTTGATCGTCTTCTGCTCAGCGGCATGGGTCTTGACGCCGTCAGTCCGTGGGCGAAGACGATTCCCGAAGCCTTATTTATGATTTACCAGATGACATTTGCTGTCATCACCGTGGCGCTGGTGTCCGGATCGGTCGCCGACCGGATGCGTTTTTCAGCCTTTTTGTGGTTCGCCGCGCTCTGGTTGATTGTCGTTTACGTGCCGATCTCGCATTGGGTTTGGGGCGGCGGTTTTCTCGCCGCGGCCGGGCTCATCGATTTCGCCGGCGGCACGGTGGTGCATCTTAATGCCGGCGTCGCCGGCCTCGTCGGTGCACTGGTGTTGGGTGCGCGCCGCGGCTACGGCAGCGAAAATTTAGCGCCCTACGATCTCTCGCTGGCGGTGATCGGCACCGGCCTTCTGTGGGTCGGTTGGTTTGGCTTCAACGGCGGCTCCGCGCTCGGCGCCAATCCGCGCGCCGTGTTTGCGATTTTGACCACGCATCTTGCTGCTTGCACCGGAGCGCTGACCTGGATGGCGCTTGAATGGATGCGGCTGGGCAAGCCATCCGTGCTCGGCATGATTTCCGGCGCCGTGGCCGGACTTGGCGCGATCACGCCGGCATCGGGTTTTGTGCTGCCTTGGCACGGCGTCATCATCGGCCTCGCCGCCGGTGCGGTCTGCTATTGGAGTTGCACCCGCCTCAAGTTCATTTTTGGCTACGATGATTCGCTTGACGTGTTCGGGGTTCACGGGGTGGGCGGGGCGACCGGTATGCTGCTTGCGGGCGTCTTCGCTACACGTGCGATCGGCAATGTTTCCGGCCTTCTGGAGGGCCACCCAAACCAGGTGCTCATCCAACTTTACGGCATCGGCGTTACGCTGGTGTGGTCCGCCTTCGGGACGGTTGTCCTGCTCAAACTGATTTCGGCCTTCGTCCCGCTGCGTGTCGATAAGCAGAGCGAAATTGAAGGTCTGGACGTCGCGCAACATGGCGAATCCTTGCAATAGGCGAACGCGACGGGTCGGTACCTGCGCAGCCTATTTTTTGGGCAGGTCATAATACCGGCTGTCCGTTAGAGCCGCCGGAAGACTCGACGGACGCCGGATTCTCTCATGATTTCGGCCACTAAGGCCGGTTTCCCCGAACTGGCACGGTGCTTGATTGCTCGGGCAAGGTCGCACCGCGCCGGGTGGCAATTTTCCAACGCGGTCACCGCCAGCTTGGTCTCCCCACGCGATGTGACGCGCGTCGGGAGATGGGAGATTGAATCAATGAAAATCGTTATGGCGATCATCAAGCCGTTCAAGCTTGAGGAGGTCCGCGACGCGCTTACCAAACTCGGCATTCAAGGTCTCACCGTCACCGAAGTGAAGGGCTACGGCCGCCAGAAGGGCCACACCGAAATTTATCGCGGCGCCGAATACGCCGTGAGCTTCCTGCCAAAAATCAAGCTTGAGATCGCCTGCGCGGCCAGCCAGCTGGATAAGGTCGTCGAAACTATCGCTGCCGTGGCGAAGACCGGGCAGATCGGCGACGGCAAGATATTCGTGTTCGCGATCGATCACGCCGTCCGCATTCGCACCGGCGAGACCGATGCCGAAGCGATCTAGCAACCCGCACCTCGATCGATACGGAAAGGAGTGAGATCATGACTTTGAAGACATTCTCGCGTGCGGGACTGCTTGCGCTTGCCGCAGCCCTTGCGTTGGTCATTCTGCTGAGCGCGCCGAGCTTCCACGCTTCCTACGCGCAAACTCCGGCCGCGCCGGCCGCCGCCGCGGCTGCGGCCGCAGCGCCGCCGCCGGCTTGCGACGCCAAGATACTCACCAACTGCTCACCCAACTCAGGCGATACCGCCTGGATGCTCACCTCGATGGCGATCGTGCTGATGATGACCATCCCGGGGCTTGCGCTGTTCTACGGCGGCATGGTGCGCAAGAAAAATGTCGGTGACACGGTGATGACGAGTTTCGCGATCACATGTCTTATCAGTATCCTCTGGCTGTTCTTTACTTACAGCCTCGCATTTCGTGCCGGCACTCCGCTGATCGGCGGCCTTGATCGGGCGTTCATGCAAGGCATCGTCAGCGACATTGCCAAGAATATCGGCAACCCCAATCCGCTGGCGCCGACGATTCCCGAAACCGTTTATTCGATGTTCCAGCTGACTTTCGCGATCATCACCGCGGCGCTCATCGCCGGATCGTTCGCCGAGCGCATGAAGTTCTCGGCCATGCTGTGGTTTATCGGCCTTTGGGCGATTTTCGTCTATGCGCCGGTCGCGCACTGGGTGTGGGGACCGGATGGCATTTTCAACAGCGCCAACCCCGATGCCAAGGTGCACGTGCTCGACTTCGCCGGCGGCACCGTGGTGCACATTAACTCGGGCACCGCCGGTCTGATGGCGGCACTGATGCTCGGCAAGCGCCACGATAGCGCACCGGGGCACAACATGGTTTTGACCATGATCGGCGCCTCGCTGTTGTGGGTCGGCTGGTTCGGCTTCAATGCCGGCTCCGCCGTTAGCGCCGGCATGCAGGCCGGCATGGCGATGACGGTCACCCATCTCGCCACGGCGACTGCCGGATTCACCTGGATGATCGTCGAGTGGATCAAGCGCGGCAAACCGACCGTCATCGGTATTTGCTCGGGCGCGGTGGCGGGTCTCGTCGCTATCACGCCGGCCTCCGGCTTTGTCGGTCCGATGGGCGCATTCGCCATTGGCATCGCCGCCGGCATCGTCTGCTACTGGGGCTGCACCGGCCTGAAGCATTTCTTCGGTTACGATGACGCGCTCGACGCCTTCGGCGTGCATGCGCTCGGTGGTGCGACCGGCGCGATCCTCACCGGCATATTCGCGGTGCAGGCGTATGGCGGCACATCCGGTCTGATCGAGGGCAACCCCGGCCAAGTGCTCAACCAGTTGATCGGCGTCGGCGCCGTTTTCATCTACGATGTGGTGGTAACGCTGATCATTCTGAAGCTCGTTGACATGGTTATCGGCTTGCGCGTGAGCCGCGACATCGAGCGCGAAGGCCTTGACCTCGCCTTGCACGGAGAGACTATTCAGTAGCTGGCTGATTTCGCAGGGTGCGGTAAAAGGCCATTGCGTCGGAGGCAGATGCCATGGCGAAGTTTTGGCGGATCGCAACGGCGCTCGCGCTTGCCACGCTGATCGGCGGCGGTGCTGCGGCAAACGACGAGCAGAAACTTGGCACCGTGTCGTTTGCCAATTCGTGCAGCGAAGCGGTGCAGCCGTATCTGCAGCGGGCGGTTGCGCTTTTGCACTCGTTCTGGTGGGAGGAGGCCGACGCGGCGTTCGCCGACGTTCTGATGCGTGACCCGCACTGCGCCATCGCCGCATGGGGCAGCGCTACCGTCGCGATCGGTAATCCGTTTTCCTCCGGCGCCACGTCGGCCTCGGCGCAGAAAGCCCTGGCCGCCATTGCGCGCGGTCGTGTAATCGGCGCCAAGACCGAACGCGAGCGCGGCTATATCGAAGCGATCGCGGCGTATTACGTTGGCTTCGCCGAGCGTCCACACAATGCCCGTCTGCGCTCGGTCGCGGATGCCTTCGCTGCTTTGGCGCAGAAATATCCGGACGACGACGAGACGCAGATTTTCTTCGCGCTATATCTGACCGCGACGCAGTCGCCGACCGACAAGGCGCTTTCGCGCGCGCTGCCGGCCGCGATGATTTTGAACCAGCAATTCGCCAAGCACCCGGACCATCCGGGGGTCGCGCACTATCTGATCCACGCCAACGATTTTCCCGGCATCGCCGACAATGGATTGGCAGCGGCCACGTGCTACGCCAAGATTGCGCCAGCAGCACCGCACGCGCTGCACATGCCCTCGCACATCTTTACGCGGGTCGGTCTGTGGCGGGAATCGGCCGAAACCAACCAACGCTCGGTGGACGCCGCCCGGCAGGCGAATGAGATTACCGAGCAACTGCACGCCTACGATTATATGATTTACGCCGATCTGCAGTTGGCGCGTGATCGGGATGCCGAGCATGTCGTCGAGTCGGTGCGCTCGCTCGCGGCGCAGAACCGAACCGCCAACTATGCCCGCGCCGCCATCCCCGCCCGCTTCGCCGTCGAACGCGGCGATTGGCGGGCGGCGGCGCAGTTGCCTGATCCTGACGCGAGCAAATTTCGTTTTACCGCCGCGTTCCGCATCTTTGCCCGCGCGCTCGGCGCGGCGCGCAGCGGCGATCCTGATGCGGCCGAGCGGGACTTGGCGCGCTTGGGCGATATCGAAGCGGCGCTGACAACGACAAAGGATGAGTATTGGGCTGCGGAAGTGCAGGTGCAGGCGCTGGCCGCGCAAGCCTGGATCGCAGATGCCAGGGGCGATCGCGATCACGCGCTCGCCTTGATGGGCAGCGCGGCCGACAAGGAGGATTTAAGCGAGAAAGCTTCGGTCAGCCCTGGCCGCTTGCTGCCGGCGCGCGAATTGTTGGGTGACATGCTGTTGCGGGATGGCCGGCCAGCCGACGCCCTCGGCGCATACGAAGCGTCATTGCAGCGCGATCCGCGCCGGTTCCGCAGCTATGTCGGAGCCGCGCAAGCGGCGATCGCCGCCGGCGATAGTGGCAAGGCCCGACGCTATTACGGGCTGTTGGTGGACATGGCCGGCGGCGGCGACGTTCGTCCCGAGCTGACAGTGGCGCGCGACTATCTGTCCGCGCATCGCGTCCAGTGAATGTTGCCCGGCCGGGCCTTTTCATGCTAAGCTAACATGCTGAAAAGACGGTATTTTTCTTTATTCTAAAGAAAAACTGCCATCCGCCCTTGGGCCCGCGTAGCGAAACTGGAGGCTTGGTCATGAGACGCTTTCTTGACGCAACAATTCTCGCCACCGTGGCGGTCTTGCTGGCAAGTTTGCCCGCGGCGGCGAAGGAATTTTACGTCGGCGAGCCGGTCGTGAAGAACGACATGCAACTTGTCCCGCATTATCTCCTCGGCATCAAAATGGCGCCGATGGCGAGGGGCATGGATATGGGGCCGAACGCCGTCCATATTGAAATCGACGTGCACGCGACCAAAGGCGACAAGCGCGGGTTCAAGGAAGACGAATGGATTCCGTATCTGACAATCTCCTACACGATCGAGAAAGTCGGAACCCATCGCAAAAAAACCGGCACGCTTTTGCCGATGACCGCAGGTGACGGTCCCCATTATGCCAACAACGTCTCGCTGATGGGCGACGGCGACTATAAGCTCACGTTCCATTTCGAGCCGCCGTCGAAGGGTGGCTTTTATCGACACGTCGACAAGGAAACCGGCGTGCCGGATTGGTGGCAGCCGTTCTCGCAGAGCTGGACCTTCCACTTCCCGAGCAAGCCGGCGACAGACTGACCTCGGCTGAACATGCGAAAGATTATTTTTTTGGTGTTTGTCACGCTGGCGGCTGCGACCGCTTGCGCGAGTGCGCGCGCCGAGGACGTCTTTGCGACCACGATCACCATCCGCAACCATCGTTTCGAGCCGGCGGAGATCCACGTTCCGGCCGGCAAGCGGATCGCGGTGACGGTCGTTAACGCCGATCCGATGTCGGAAGAATTCGATTCGGCGGCGCTGAAAGTCGAGAAGGTGATCGCCGGCAAATCGCAGGGCGTGGTTCACATCAGCCCGCTCAGCCCCGGCAATTACGATTTCATCGGCGAGTACCATGAGGAAACTGCCAAGGGACGGGTGATCGCCGAATAGAGGCGTCTCCCGGTCCTGGCCTTCCGTTGATCGGTCAAACCGCCGTCCATCCTCGTGGTTGAAGACGAGGTTCTGCTCGCCTGTTGGCGAAACGGCCGCCGCGCAAAGGAGTACGGCTAACTTAAATTTATCTATTTGATTCTAGATCAGAATCCGTGACTTGCCGGTTGCAGCCGGGTGGCGCAAGCGTACCGCGCCGGCGGCTAAACCACGTCGCCAAGGCCTGTTCGTCGGTCTAAAGTAGTACCGGGCGCAATCGCGAAACCGGCAGCGTAGTAGTGGGAGAGCCATGTCCACGTCCCTGATGACGACGCGACGTTTTGCGCCCCTGTTCTGGTGCCAGTTTTTCTCGGCGTTCGGCGACAACTTTCTCAAGACCGCACTGGTCTTTCTGATCTTGTTCAAGATTGCCGGCAACAATTCCGGCGCCTTGATTACGCTTGCCGGCGCCACGCTCATTTTCCCGTTTTTCCTGTTATCCGGTCTCGGCGGCGAGATTGCCGACCGCTACGACAAGGCGTGGGTCGCCCGACGGCTGAAGCTTGTAGAGATCGCGGTTGCCGCGGTGGCGGTGGCTGGCTTCGCCTTTCACTCGATCGTGCTGCTGTTCGTCGCGCTGTTCCTGTACGGGATCATCGCGTCGCTGTTCGGGCCGATCAAATACGGCATTCTGCCCGACCATCTGGCGCTGAAAGAACTGCCCTCGGGCAATGCGCTGGTCGAGGGCGGCACCTTTCTTGCCATCCTCCTCGGCACCATCGTGGCGGGACTTGCCGGGCGCGACGGCGGCGATCCCATTCACTTCGCCTGGCTGATGATGGTCTCGTCGACGCTGAGTTGGCTGGCGAGCCGCTACATTCCGCCGACCGGCGAACGCGCACCGCTCCTGACGGTCAACCGCAACATCTTCGCGTCGACCGCCGGCTTGATCAAATACGTTCGCGCTGAACCGCGGTTGTGGTGGGGCGCTCTGGTCACAAGCTGGTTCTGGTTGGTTGGCGCGCTGGTGCTGTCGTTGTTGCCACCGCTGGTGACGTTCAACATCGGCGGAACCGAAAGTGTCGTCACCGTCTTTCTCACCATCTTTTCGGTTGCGGTAGCGATCGGATCGGCGCTCGCCGCCTGGCTTGCGCATGGCCGCATCATCCTGTTGCCGACGCTGATCGGCGCCGTTCTGCTTGGTCTGTTCGCGATCGACCTCGGCTGGACCGCGTCAAAGCTGGTCCATCCGACCGGCCCACTCGACATTGCGGGCTATTTCGCTTCGCCGCACAGCGTTCATATCGCCATCGATCTCGCCGGCCTCGCGATCGCGGGCGGCTTGTTCATTGTTCCGACCTTCACCGCCGTTCAGGCTTGGGCCGGCGTCGACCACCGCGCCCGCGTCGTCGCCGCCGTCAACGTGCTCAACGCCGCCTTCATGGTTGTCGGCGCGATCATCCTGGCCGTATTGCAGAAGCTCGGCCTCGGCACGCCGTTGCTGTTTGTGCTGATTGGCGTCGCTTGTCTTGTCGTTGCGGTTATCATCGCCCGCACCATGCCGGCGAGCTGGTTGAACGATTTTCTGTCGATCGTCTTCCGCGCCCTCTACCGCCTTGAGGTCCAAGGCCTCGAGAACGTCGCCAAAGCCGGTGACAACGCCATCATCGCGATGAACCACGTGAGTTTCCTCGATCCCCCGGTGGCGATGTCGCTGTTGCCCAAGCGGCCGGTGTTTGCGGTCGATGTCAGTATCGCCAAGCAATGGTGGATCCAGCCATTCCTGCCGTTCGTGCGCACCATGGCGCTCGATCCGCTAAAGCCGATGGCGTTGCGCGCCGTCATCAACGCCGTGCGCGACGGCAACATGCTGGTGATCTTTCCGGAGGGCCGCATCACGGTCACCGGCAGTCTGATGAAGATCTATGACGGCGCCGCCATGATCGCCGACAAATCGGACGCGATGGTGGTGCCGGTGCGTATCGACGGCCCGGAGCGCACGATGTTCAGCCGCCTGAAAAACACCCAGGTGCGCCGCCGGCTGTTCCCGAAGATCACGGTGACCATCCTCGAGCCGGTGAAGCTCAACGTCGATCCGGCGCTCAAGGGTCGTAAGCGGCGGCTGGCGGCCGGCGCGGCGCTCTATGACATCATGTCGGATCTGATGTTCCAGACCTCCAAGACCGACCGCACCATTGTCGAAGGGGTGATCGAAGCGGCGCATATCCACGGCGGTAAGTGGCCCGCGATCGAGGATCCGATCAGCGGCCAACTTACTTACAAGCGCGTGCTGCAGGCCACCCGCATCCTCGGCACCAAACTGATGGCGCTCGCACCCAAGGGCAAGGTGGTCGGCGTGATGTTGCCGACGTCGAACGGCGCGGTCGTCACCGTGCTCTCGCTGTTATCGGGCGGCCGCGTACCGGCGATGATCAACTTCACCTCGGGTGCCGCCAACGTTCTTGGCGCCTGTCGCGCCGCGCAAGTGGATACCATCCTGACGGCGCACGCATTTGTCGAAAAGGCGCGACTGGAAAAGTTGATTGCTGCGATCGAAGGGCATGTCCGCATCGTCTATCTGGAAGATGTCCGTAAAACCGTGACCTTTGGTGACAAGCTGCGCGGCGCCTTGCGTGCAAACAGGCCGCTGGTCGATGGCAAGCCGGACGACTGGGGGGTTGTGTTGTTCACGTCCGGGACGGAAGGCACGCCGAAGGGCGTCGTCCTTTCCCATCGTAATATTCTGTCCAACGTCGCGCAGGCGGAAGCGCGGATCGACTTCGGGCGCGAAGACCGGCTGTTCATGGCGCTGCCGGCGTTTCATTCGTTCGGATTCATGGGCGGCGTGGTATTGCCGCTCGTCTCCGGCGTGCCGACCTATCTCTATCCGTCGCCGCTGCATTACCGCACGGTGCCGGAATTGATTTACGGCATCTGCGCCACCTATATGTTCGGCACCGATACCTTCCTTGCCGGCTATGCACGCATGGCCCACCCGTACGACTTCCGCTCGCTGCGCTACATCGTGGCCGGCGCCGAGCCGATTAAAGAAGCGACGCGGCGGACCTACCTGGAAAAGTTCGGGTTGCGGATTCTGGAAGGCTACGGCGTGACCGAGACCTCGCCGGTCTTGGCGCTTAACACACCGATGTTCAACAAATTCGGCACGGTCGGGCGGTTGTTTCCGGGCATGCAGGCGCGGCTGGAGAAGGTCCAGGGCGTCGACGAGGGCGGGCGGCTGTTTGTCAAAGGCCCGAACGTCATGCTCGGCTACTTGCGCGCCGACAATCCGGGCGTGCTGGAGCCGCCGCCGGACGGTTGGTACGACACCGGCGATATCGTCATCATCGACGAGCAGGGCTACATCGCCATCAAAGGCCGGGCCAAGCGGTTTGCCAAAATCGGCGGTGAGATGATTTCGCTGGCTGCCGTGGAGACGCTTGCCGGCGAACTATGGCCGAACAATCTCTCCGCGGTAGCGGCGGTCCCCGACCCGCGCAAGGGCGAGCGGCTGATCCTGGTGACGGACAAGAAAGGCGCGACGCGCGCCGATTTCCAGGCGTTCGCGCGGGCAAAACACGCCGCGGAATTGATGTTCCCGTCCGAGATCGTCGTGGTCGACAAATTGCCGCTGCTCGGCTCGGGCAAGCCCGATCTGCAAACGCTGCAGAAATTTGCGCTGGAACAGGCTGCGGCCAAGGCTGCCGCGGCGGAGTGACGCTCTCCTGCCGTCGGGTCGGCAAGGGATTGTTTAACCGCTGTCGCCTAGCCTTTCATCTCAGGTGCTGCTTTTTGTCGCCGCGCCCCTGCGATCATCTTGTGGAATCGATTCGGCTGCACGGTTGGGAGTGCCGATGATGAGAATTCGGCGAGTCTTGGTTGTTGTCGTTGCCGCGGCGTGCGTGGGGGTATTAGGGGCGTGCTCGTCAACGCCTCAGTTCGGCAGCACGTGGTCGGCGAAATCCAATGCGGCGGCGCAGGCGCCTGCCTCCACCGTCGTGCGGACGACCGGTGCAATGGCCCAAGCCGCCGGGCCCGGCACGAACGGCAAGGGCGACCTGCAACGCGGGAAGAAGTACCTGCGCAGCAACAACTACGCGCTGGCCGAGCAAAGCTTCCAGAGCGCCGTCGACAAGCATCCGGATAGCGCTGCGGCCTGGATCGGCTTGGGAACAAGCGAAGATCATTTGCACCGGCTCGACTTGGCCGACCATGCCTACGACCAGGCGATGCGACTGGTCGGTCCGACTGTCGAAGTCCTCAATGGCCAAGGCTATTCGCTGATGTTGCGCGGCGACTATGCGCAAGCCCAAAAGAAATTTGAAGAAGCCGAAGCCAAGGATCCTGCCAATCCCTATGTCCAGGCCAACATGCGGCTGTTGGCTAATGGCTACTTCGCCAGCAAGGCTGGCCACTGAGGACGCCCGGCGGCGCGCCGAGCGCTGGACTTCCCGTTATCAGCATGCCACCCCAGGCGGGTGCTTAGAGCCCCGCATGTTTGAATCGTTTCGGAATTTCGTCGCCGAAATCGTCGAAGGCGACAGCATCCAAGTCAATTCGCTGACAACGATTATCGGCTCGCGGCGGTGGCTCTGCTGGTGCACGCTGCCGCCGTCGATGGCGAGATGTCGCAAGAGGAGCGTGCCAAGCTGCATTCGGTGGTCAAGCGCGGCTTTTCTCTCGACGATCCGCTGACCGCCGAACTGATCGAAAAGGCAACGCTGGCCGAGAATGAGGCCGTCGACCTCTACCACTTTACCAGTTTGCTCAATCGCAGCCTCGACGAGCCCGGCCGTGCGCGGGTGATCGAGATGATGTGGGAAATCGTGTTTGCCGACGGTCAGCGCGACGAACTGGAAGACAATTTGCTGTGGCGCGCGGCCGACCTGCTCGGCGTGTCGCCGCGCGAGCGGATCGAACTTCGCCAGCGGATCGAGAAGGCAGCCGGCAAAGGCGGCGCATAGCCGACGCGCGCCATCACGCTTTGAAATTGCCGACCGACGCGGTACCAGTTTCGCTTCGCCGTCTTTGATTCTGTCAGCAATGCCAAAGCCGATCCTGATCATCTTACACCAGGAACATTCCACCCCGGGGCGGGTCGGCCGCGCGGTGACGGAGCTCGGGTTCCAGCTTGATGTGCGCCGGCCGCGTTTCGGCGATCCGTTACCGCCGACGTTGCGCGATCACGAGGGTGCGATCATTTTCGGCGGCCCAATGAGCGCCAACGACGGGGACGATTTCATCCGCCACGAGATCGACTGGATTTCCGTACCGCTCAAGGAGGACAAGCCGTTCCTCGGCATTTGCCTTGGCGCGCAGATGTGCGCCCGTGCGCTCGGCGGTCGGGTCTTCCCGCATCCCGCGGGCCAGGCTGAAATCGGCTATTACCCGATCCGGCCGACGCCGGCCGGTCTTGCCGTGGTCGATTCGTGGCCGGACCAGGTCTACGAATGGCACCGCGAAGGCTTCGATCTGCCGGATGGCGCCGAACTGTTGGCCGAGGGCGACATGTTCGAGGTGCAGGCATTCCGCTACAAGCGCAGCTACGCTCTGCAATTTCATCCCGACGTGACGCATGCCATGATCCATCGCTGGACGACGCGCGGCCATGAGCGATTGGCGATGCCGGGAGCCAAGCCGCTCGCCACGCATTTTGCCGACCGCGCGGTCTACGATTACGGCGCGCGCAACTGGCTCAGCCGGTTTCTCGATCGTTGGATTGCGACGGCCGGCTAGACCCTGATCCGATCAAGTTGAATCGGATCAAAGTCTAGATTGTTCGTTGGAGCATGATCTTTTCGGAAAACCGGCAGTCACCCTCGGATCAAGTCCAAGGGCAAGCTTTTCCGGATCATGCCCTAACCGCCGGCGGCGAGCCGCTGGGCGAAATACGCCACGGTCTTGGTGTAGACCTGCGATGCGTTCCATTGCAGCAGGACCTGGAAGTTGGCGGTGCCTTCTCCCCATGGCTGGCCGCGCTGCCAGCCATAACCCTTGAGATAATTGGCGGTGGAGGCGAGCACGTCCGGCACGCTATGAATTAGGTCGCGGCGACCGTTGCCGTCATAGTCGACGGCATATTTGAGATAGGACGACGGCAGGAATTGGGTCTGGCCGATCTCGCCCGCCCAGGCGCCGTGCATGTCGGCCGGACTCATGTCGCCACGATCGACAATGCGTAACGCGGCCAGCACTTCGCCGCGAAACTTCTCCGGACGGCGGCAATCGTAGGCAAGCGTCGCCAGCGAACGAATAGTCGCAGATTTTCCCGAGTTGGCGCCGAAATCGGTTTCAAGTCCCCAGATGGCGACGATCACCGGACCCGGCACGCCGAATTGCTGCTCGATGCGGGCGAATACCGCCGCGTATTGCTTGAGAAGCTTTTCGGCGCGCGGCAGGCGTGGCGGCACCATGCGGCTTGAGAATTGCTCGAAGCTTTGGCGGAAAACGCCCTGCGCATGGTCGCGCGCGATGATGTTCGGATCGTAGGTCACCCCGGCCAGCGCCGACTGGATCGTGCGCTGCGAGGTCCCCCGCGCCGCGGCTTCTTGCTTGACGCCTTCGAGCCAGGCGCCGAAGTCGCCGCCGCACGGCACGTTTGCTGCGGCGGCCGGTTCCACGGCGCCAATCCAGAGCGCCACCAACGTCATTCCTACGAAGATCGATCGCATGCCCGGTCGTTCCTTGTGACCCCAGCGTCCCCGCAACCATAGATTAGCGCATTTAGTCGCGAATATGATGCTGCGGTGCCGAGCCCGCCGCGCAGCTACCGCGCGGCACTTTTCGCCCGCGGCGCATCGAGGTCCAGGTGAGGGCTCGCCAAGCCAGAGTTCGCGTAGCGAGCGAAGGCTGGTGGAGCCGAGGGGAGTTGAACCCCTGACCTCCTCATTGCGAACGAGGCGCTCTCCCAACTGAGCTACGGCCCCCGCCGGCATCAACCGGCTGGAATTTAGCCGGCCTTTTGGCGAGTGGGGGCATTTAGAGCCGCGGCCTAAAGCTGTCAATGGTCGCCCTGACCGTGCCGCATCGGCTCACGCGACACATGCGATGGCTTGTTTGCCGCAGCCAAGCCCGTTAAACGTGCGCAGGCTGGACGGATGCGAATGTTAGAATTGGACCACTAGCGCGGGACACGAAGAATGGCTTCCCTTCTGCTCAGTATCCTGGCCTTCATCAACTTCCTGCTGACGTTGTACGTCTATGTGCTCATCGCCTGGGCCGTGCTGAGCTGGTTGCTCGCATTCAACATCGTCAACACGCGCCATCCGGTCGTGCATGGCATTGTCGAATTTCTGTACCGGATCACAGAACCGGTATTGCGCCCAATCCGGAACCGGCTGCCCAATCTCGGCGGAATCGACATCTCGCCGATCGTGGCCTGGATCGTCATCCTGTTTATTCAGTGGGTGATCTTGCCGTTTCTCGCGGAACTGATCAGAAGCGTATAGCCCGCGGCGAAGCCGGCCTTAGCTGTTCCAGACGAAGGCGACCTTATCGAGCACGCGCGTGCCGAACTTCTCCGACGAGCGCGCGACGGTCTTGCCGCTGAGCGCGCGGTAGAACTCGACCGCGGTGTCGTTTTCCGACAGCGCCCACACGATCAGAGATTTCAATCCGCTTTGCACCAGATCGCGGCGCGCGGCGGTAAACAGTCGGCGGCCAAAACCCAGCCCTTGATATTCCGGCCGCAAATAAAGCTCGTAGATCTCGCCGTCGTAATGCAAGCTGCGCGCGCGATTGCGGCCGTAATTGGCATAGCCGGCGACTTTTTCACCGAACTGAAGAATAGCCACGCGGCTGCCCTTGCGGATGGCCGAATCCCACCACGCCGGTCCGCGCCGGTTGATCAGCCGCTCAAGCTCCGCGCCTGGAATGATGCCTTGGTAGGCCGCCCGCCAAGCCTCATCATGCGCGTCCGCGACCGCACTTGCATCGTGCGGTTTCGCCCGGCGAATTTCGATGAGGATGGTGCTCATGGCGAGATCAAAGCAAGCGATTCTTCAGCCTTCAAGTCCTGCAATTCACGAAACGCTGACGGTGTGGATTATTAACGGAACGCCGCCGCCGGTCCAATCTATTGACGGCAAAAAAGCCAGCGCCAACCACAATATGTGCGGCTGTTGCACAAGCGACACGGTTGGCGGATAATTACGGCAGATTGTAGCTATTGGGGGGTGCGGCGGGGTTTGTCCGCCGCTCCAGTGCGGGGAATCAAGACACCCCTTCGGCTTCCTTGCGCCGTTCGTTTTTCTTGCGCTCGTTGGGATCGAGCAGCTTCTTGCGCAGCCGAATCGATTTCGGGGTGACCTCGACCAATTCGTCATCCTCGATATAGGCGAGCGCTTTTTCCAAGGTCATTCTAATCGGCGGAGTAAGGCGGATTGCCTCATCCTTGGAGTGGGTCCGGATGTTGGTCAGCTTCTTGCCTTTGAGGACGTTGACTTCGAGGTCGTTGCCCCGGGTATGTTCGCCCAAGATCATCCCGCGATAAACCTTCCAGCCCGGCTCGATCATCATCGGGCCGCGGTCCTCCAGATTCCACATGGCGTAGGCGACCGCCTCGCCCTGATCGGTTGACAGCAGGACGCCATTGCGCCGTCCGGTGATGTCGCCGCGGTGCGGCCCATAAGCGTGAAAAACACGGTTCATCACCGCGGTGCCGCGCGTGTCGGTCAAAAGTTCGCCGTTGTAGCCGATCAGCCCGCGTGTCGGCGCGTAAAAGATCAGGCGCACGCGCGCGCCGCCGGAGGGGCGCATCTCGGCCATTTCGGCTTTGCGCTCGGCGAGCTTCTGCACGACCACGCCGGCGTGCTGCTCGTCGACGTCGATGACGACCTCCTCGATGGGCTCAAGCAATTCGCCGGTTGGCGAGTGCTGAAACAGGACTTTTGGCCGCGAAACCGAAAGTTCGAATCCCTCCCGCCGCATGGTCTCGATCAAGATGCCAAGTTGCAACTCGCCGCGGCCGGCGACTTCCATGGAATCTTGTTCCGTCGATTCGGAAATGCGCAACGCGACGTTGCCCTCCGCCTCGCGCAGCAAGCGCTCGCGGATGACTCGGCTCTGCACCTTGTCGCCCTCGGTGCCGGCCAGCGGCGAATCGTTGATGCGGAAAGTCATCGCCAGTGTCGGCGGATCGATCGGCTGCGCCGGCAGTGGTTCCGTCACCGCCAGCGCGCACAAGGTATGTGAGACGGTCGCCTCCGGCAGCCCGGCAATGGAGATGATGTCGCCGGCGAAACCTTCGTCGATCGGCGTCCGCTCCAGGCCGCGAAACGCGAGTATCTTGGTCGCGCGGTCTTCCTCGATCAAGGTACCGTGGCGATCGAGCACCTTGATGGTCTGGTTGGATTTGATCACGCCCGAAAGGATCCGGCCGGTGACGATGCGGCCGAGATAGGGATTGGCTTCGAGGATTGTTCCCAGCATGCGGAACGGACCGTCCTCGACGACGGGCGGCGTGACGTGCCGGACGATAAGATCGAACAGCGGCGCCATCCCCTGATCTGTCGGTCCAGCGGGATCAGCGGCCATCCAGCCCTGCTTGGCGGAGCCGTAGAGGAGCGGAAAATCGAGTTGCTCTTCGCTTGCGTCGAGCGCGGCGAACAGATCGAACACCTCGTTGGCGACTTCGCGCGGGCGTGCGTCCGGCCGATCGACCTTATTGATGATGACGATCGGCTTTAATCCGACTTTGAGCGCCTTGGTGACGACGAATTTGGTCTGCGGCAGCGGACCCTCGGCGGCATCGACCAGCACCAGCACCCCGTCAACCATGCCGAGAATGCGCTCGACCTCGCCACCGAAATCGGCGTGGCCCGGGGTATCGACGATGTTGATCCGGATATTCTGCCACAGAATCGACGTGACCTTGGAGAGTATGGTGATGCCGCGTTCGCGTTCGAGGTCGTTGGAATCGAGTGCGCGCTCGGCGACGCGCTGATTCTCGCGGAACGCGCCCGATTGTTGCAGAAGCCGGTCGACCAGCGTGGTTTTGCCATGGTCGACGTGGGCAATGATGGCGATGTTGCGGAGGTTCATCGGGCCCGTGTTAAATTGTTGCGGGCCCCAAGGGGCCCGCTGAATCGGACGGAATATAGTCAGCTGCCGGCGGTTAGCAATGCATGCCGCGGCAAGTGAGTGTGATAGAGTTAGCGGCATCATTGGTGAGTTTCGGCCGCTGTCGGGTTCCGGGGGGCGCGATGGCAGCGGGCAAACCGGGGAGTGACTCTTTGCGTTTCTCACTATCCACGAGCAACACGCGGCGCATCCTTTGCGTATTCCCGGCCTACACGCCGTCCTTTGGCACTTTCTCGCATGCGTATCATTTGTTCGGCCGGGTGCGGGCTTTCATGCCGCCGCAGGGCTTGCTGGTTTTGGCGGCCTATATGCCGGCGCAATGGTCGGTCCGCTTCATTGACGAGAATATCGCTCCGGCCGGCACCGCCGATTTTGCCTGGGCGGACGCCGTTCTCATCAGCGGCATGCATATCCAGGTGGCGCAGATTCACGACATCGCGCGCCGTGCCAAGGCTGCCGGCAAGGTGGTCGCGCTCGGCGGCCCGTCGGTATCAGCCGCGCCGGAGATGTATCCCGACTGCGACTATCTGCATATCGGCGAATTGGGCGACGCGACCGATCGGCTGATTGCCCTTCTCGACGAGGACTGTACCGCGCCACCCGCGCAGGTTCGCTTTGAAACCGCCGAGCGCTTGCCGCTGAGCGACTTTCCCGTGCCGGCGTACCATCTGATCCGGCTCGATCGCTATTTGCTCGGCTCCCTGCAATTCTCGAGCGGTTGTCCGTATCGCTGCGAGTTCTGCGATATCCCGGCGCTCTACGGTCGGCAGCCGCGCCTCAAAACACCCGAGCAACTCACCGCAGAGCTCGACGCCATGCTGGCGCAGGGCCGCTATCCGTCTTTCATCTATTTTGTCGATGACAATTTCATCGGCAACAAGAAGGCGACCCGCGAAATGCTGCCGCATTTGATCGAGTGGCAGAAGAAACGCGGGCACCCGTTGCGATTCGGCTGCGAGGCGACGCTCAATATTGCCAAGCAAACCGAAGTTCTTTCGCTCATGCGGGCCGCCGAATTCCAGACCGTATTCGTCGGCATCGAAACGCCGGAAGTCGAAGCGCTCAAGCACATGCGCAAGGACCAGAACGCCACGCTGCCGATGCTCGAAGCGATCAACACGCTCAACAGCTACGGTCTCGAAGTCACCTCCGGCATCATTATCGGGCTCGATACCGACAGCGCCGACACCGAGGCGCGGCTGAAAGCTTTCATCGACGCGTCCAACGTTCCGATCCTGACCATCAACTTGCTGCAAGCGCTGCCGAAGACGCCGCTCTGGGACCGCCTCAAGCGTGACGGTCGCGTGGTCGCCGACGACGCCGGCCTCGAAAGCAATGTCGTGTTCCTGCGACCCTATGACGAGGTCGTAGCGACGTGGAAGCGCGCCATCGCGCATGCTTATGAGCCGGAACGGTTGTTCGGTCGCTTCCTGCATCAGGTCGAGGCCACTTACGCCAACCGGCTGGTCGACGGTCCCGTGCGCGGCAAGCTGACCTGGAACAATCTCAGCCTGGCATTCGTGCTGGCGTTTAATATCGCCTGGCGGATCGGAATTTTTGCCGACTACCGCCGCTGGTTCTGGAAGGCGGTGTTGCCGGCGCTACGCCGTGGCCAGATCGATGCCGCGTTCAGTATGGGCGTGGTCGGCCACCACATGATCACGTTCTCACGCGAAGCGTTGCGCGGCGAGCAGAACGCTTCGTTCTATTCGGCGCAGACGCGCCGCTCCATGAGCATGGAAAAGCCGCCGCAACCGGCGTTCGAGAAGCTGCGAAAGCTCGGTTAGAGCATGATCCGGAAAAGCTTGCCCTTGGACTTGATCCGAGGATGGCCGCCGGTTTTCCGAACAGATCATGCGCCAACGAACAATCTAGTGGAGCGGATTTAACATTCGCATGAGAAGCTGCCGAATACGGATGCGAATGTTAGAATCGGATCACTAGGCGGCGGCGTATTTACCGCTGGCTTCGCCCTCGTCGGGATGGCCGAGCAGCATCGCGCGCCGCGAGGCGATGGCAAAGCGGACCTGATCGAGCGCCAGCGAGAACGCCATCTGCGCGCTCTGGTCGTAATCCTCGCGCTCGGTCTGGTGGATGACCGCGATCACCAGTTGATCGACATCGTGCTGGAATTGATCGAGTGCTTCGAGCGACGGCACGGCGTTCGCTTTGCGCACCATATCGAGCAGCTTTTGCAATAAGCGCAGCCGCCGTGTGCGGCCGCTTTTGCGGAAATAGCCGGCCATGCCGGCGATCGCCGAGCCGAAGATCGGGAAAATCAGCAAACCGTAAAAGATGTCGTCGCCGTATTTGTCGAAGAACGATTTCTGGTCGTCGCCGAGATAGGCCAGCGCGCCGGGATGGACCATGACGCCGGCGTCCTTTTCGGTCGACGGCGCTTTGATCTTGATCTCACCGGGCAATGCGGCAGCCAGCGCCAGCCGCGACGAGTAGATCAGCTTCGCCAGCGTGGCGATTGCGTCGTGGTTGAACGCCTTTCGCGCCACCAGGTATTCCGGGAAGCTTAGCGTTTTGAGGCTGTCGTCCGGGCTTGGCGGATTGCCGCCGAACGTGCCGGCGTCGATGTCGATGGAATCGAAGGCCGGGTTGCGCTTGACGATGCCGTCCGCCTCGTCGATGTCGATGAAGCTCGGTGCCTGGCCGTTTTGCGAAACCGCGTCGACCGCATCGCTTATCGCCCGGCCGATCGCCGAGCCGGCAACGAAGACGGCGTCGATCTGATTAGCCTTGACGGCTTGGGCGAGGTCTTTTGGCTCGATCAATGAAACCTGCACCTTGTCGTGCGGCACGCCGTAATGATCGAGCAGGACGTTGAGCAGATCGGCCGTTGCGACACTGCCGGTAATGATGCCGACGCGCTTGCCGGCGAGCTTGGTGACTTTGTCGAGTTTATCGGGCTTGTCGGCGGCGGCGGTATCGGCGGCTTCGGTATCGCTGCCGGCGGCGCTATCGTCGTCACTCGCGGTGTCCGCGCTTTTTGCGGTCTTGCTGCTTTTGTCGCTCTTGCCGCTCTTGGCTGGTTTGGCAGCGGCAACTTTAGCCGCGCTGGCGCCTTTGCCGGTCTTGGCAGGCTTTTCTTTCTTCTCGGGCGCAGCTGATGGTTTCTTCGCCGGAGCCGGACTTTCTTTCTTCGCCGGAGCGGTGACGCCCGGCGGCGCCGGCACCATCAACGCCATGACGTTCTGGCGCATGATCGCCACCACCGGCCAGGACGGCGAGTCGCCGACCGTGCTCGGCAGCACGGCAAGATCGGCGGTGCCCTTGCTCATCGCGGCAGCGCTCTCCTTCGGCCCGCCGGTGGAGACGAGTCGGAGCCGGATTTTGTTTTTGTCGGCGGCGAACCGATCGATCAGCACGTGCACAATTTTGTCGCTGGCGCTGCCGGCCGGCCCGGCGGCAATCCGCATGACTTGCGGCGCTGTCACCGAATAGAACGCCGCCCATACGCAGCCGGCGATGACGAGCGTGCCGAGAACGGTCACCAGCCAGGTATGCCGCAGAAACATGCGCACCCGGTTGCGCACGATGTGTTCAAGCGATTCGACACTCATCGGCCGTCCGTGTGCATGCGACGCCGCTTCCGCCTTGGCTTTCCGGCGCATGCGTTGAGTAAGCCAAAGCTTCATGGCGAGAGGAGGCCGCTTGGGTAGGCGCGGTGGCATGGTTAATATTACCGAGCCGGGCGTTTTGCCGCTATGCCATCTTGCGGAAGTCGCTCGCCAACACGCGGCTTGGTTAATCGCGATCGGAGGCAAAATTTGGCCGCTTCCCGAAGCAGCGAGCCTTCCAGTCCGTCGGCGGGAGGCTTCGATGACGCTTGCGGGGCGTTGGTCTTGCCGTCAATTTAGCGAAGTCTCGTTCGGCCGATGCCGATTTGACAACTGGAGTTCCCAATGGCGCAGAAGCTTTCCGGCGAAGCTCGTAGCCGCGCGCTCGCCCGGCTCAAGGGCTGGAGCGACGTCGACGGCCGCGATGCCATCCATAAGAAATTCGTGTTTGCAGATTTCAACGCGGCTTTCGGCTTCATGGCCCGCGCGGCGCTGGCCGCCGAAAAGATGGACCACCATCCGGAATGGTCCAACGTGTACAAGACCGTCGAGGTGACGCTGTCCACGCATGACGCCGGCGGGTTGACCGAGCTTGACGTCAAGCTCGCGGAAGCGATGGACAAATTCGCGGGTTGACCTTCAGGCCGCCTTGCGGCCGCCGCCTTTTGACGCCATTTCCGGCAAGTGTTCGATTCCCAAGTGTTCGTTCTTCCGAAGAGTGAGGGACACATGCCGTTTGGCTACACGGCCGCCTCCTGGGCGGATTTTGCGACACTCGCGCAGCAGATCAGGGCGGACGAGGCGGGCTGGCGGCGCAAGTTCTGGCGCGCGATCCGGCGCGAGGCCGCCAGCATCCCGTTTTTGCAGGATGTGCTCACCGCCCACTATTGCATCTTCGATCGCCACACGCCGCTGTATGTGAAAGCGATATTGGCCGGAGCGATTGCCTATTTTGTGATACCGGATCACCTCGTTCCGAAGAACTTACCGCTGATCGCGTTCGCCGACGACGCCGCGATCATCGGCATCGCCATGAAGGCTGTCTCCTCCCACATCAAGCCGGAGCATCGCGAGGCGGCGCGGCGCGCGCTGACGCGCATGCGCGCTTAAGGGGCGCGGTCGCACGCGAAACGAATCGGCCCTAACCGCAGTTGCGATACAGCTCCGCCAAAACTAAGCTCCCATACTGCTAAGTCTTCCCATAATCCGTGACTGCTCTTGACAAACGTCCCCATTTTCGTTACGTTTTGAGAATCTTGCTCGTGAGGGGCGTGGCCTCGAGACACACCTGACCATGGAGCGAGTGCGGTTCCCGCGGGCGAGGGTTGTGCCTCGCTCCCGGGCGGTCCGGGCATCGTCCCCTCCGGCATTACGATCGGGGTGCGGGGTGCTCCGCTTAAACGCGAATGACGGCGCGGGTAACGCCTGCGTGTCTCTTTTAATTCGCGTGAAGCGCGGCCTGGGCTGAGTCCTGACGTTCGCTCGTCGGGGCAAGCGCCGCCATGGAGCGCCGGAAGGCGAGCGATCCTCGCAAGGATCGCTGCCGACCCCCCTCCTGAAACTTTCCGCAAGGAAAGTGACGGGAAGGAAGGGCGGCCATGGCTGGATGCGCCTTTCGGCGCTCCACCCCTTCTTTGTTTGCGCATGATCTTTGTCCGAAAACCGCAAGACCACTTTTCGGGATCATGCGGTTGGTGGTGCGCATGACTCGGACGCGTAGGCGCCGCGAGAACGGATTCGTATGGCGTCATTCCGGGGCGCGCGGGAGCGCGAACCCGGAATCCATAGCCCGGTCCGTCCGGAATTTTTCTGCAACGTCTGTGGTTCCGGCTCTCGCTCGCTACGCTCGCTCGGCCGGAATGACGAGGTGCGGCGCATCGCGAGAACGAGAAGCAGTTGGCGGCATCCTTCGAGGGCCGCCATAGCGCGTCGAAGACGCGCGTAAACGCGCTAATGGCGGCCACCTCAGGATGACGGATAGTGCTAAGGGTGCAGAACGATCTTGCCCATAACTTTGCGATCGGCGATCTCAAAAAGGGCTTTGGCGGTCTCGGCTAGCGGGTAAGCCGCGTGCACGTGCGCACTGAGCTTACCTTCGGCGCTCCAGCGCACGATCTCGTTCATCAGTGCGCGCTGGCCTTTCGGGTCGCGTAGCACCCAGGCGCCCCATAGCACGCCGCGAATGTCGCAGCTCTTGAGCAGGACGAGGTTGAGCGGAATTTTCGGGATCTCGCCGGCAGCGAATCCGATCACCAAATAGCGGCCTTCCCAACCGAGCGAACGCACCGCCGGTTCGGCATAGGCGCCGCCAACAGGGTCGTAGACGACGTCGATCCCGCACGTGCCGCCGAGTCGTTTGAGTGCATCGCGCAGGTCGTCGGTCGCGTAGTTGACTGTTTCGTCGGCGCCATGTGCGCGGGCGAATTTCAGCTTTTCCTCCGACGACGCGCAGGCGATGACACGCGCGCCCATGATCTTGCCGATCTCGATCGCGGCAAGCCCGGTGCCGCCGGAGGCGCCGAGCACGACCAGGGTTTCCCCCGGCTTGAGCTGACCGCGCTCGCGCAGGCCGTACAGCGTGGTGCTGTAAATCACCGTCAGCCCCGCGGCACGATCGAAGTCGAGTGCGTCCGGCAGTTTGATAAGCTGCATTGCCGGAGCGGCGATGAGTTCGCGCGCAGCCCCCCATCCGGTCGAACCCATCACCCGGTCGCCGGGAGCAAGGTCGGTCACGCCGGCGCCGACACTCTCGACCACACCTGCGAATTCCGACGCCGGCGAGAACGGGAATGGCGGCTTGTGCTGGTATTTGCCGGCGATGATCAGCGTGTCGAAGAAATTGAGCGCAGCGGCCTTGATGCGTACGACTGCTTCGCCAGCTTTGGCGGTAGGTTCCGGGATATCGACGAATTCGAGTTGGTCGGGACCGCCGAAATGCGTGCAAACTATCGCTTTCATGGAAATCTCGTGGTCTGGAACGCCGTGCGAGCGCGAAGCCGCAATCCATAATCGCAACCGGCGAGAGTGGGAAGTGGGTAGCGGCCGGATGGCGTCGACGTTTTACACGGTGACGCCGGTGTCGAGCAGCAATCGGCGCATGCAGCAAAAGGCGAGCCGCAGCCGCGATTTCACCGTACCAAGCGGCAGTCCGAGCCGGCGCGCGATGGTGCTGTGCGAGAGGCCTTCGAAGAAGGCAAGTCGCACCAGCGTGACTTGCTCGCGCGGCAGGGCATTGAGCGCGACGCGCACGTGCTGTTCGCACTCGGCGGCGGCGAGGCAATCGTCGCTGCCTTCGGCCGGATCGGGAATGGTGTAGAAATCCTCCGCGGCGAAACTGAATTCGCGGCTGCGCCGCTTCACGTCGATACGGCGGTTGCGGGCAATTTGCAGCACCCAGGTGGCGGCGCCCGATTTGGCCGGATCGTAAAGGTGCGCCTTGCGCCAGATCGTCTCCATGACGTCCTGGGTCAAATCTTCGGCCGCAACCGGAGCAAGTCCGAGCCGAACCAGCTGTGCCTGCACACGCGGCCGAAAGTGAGCGAATAACGCGCCGAAGGCCTTGCCGTCCTGTCTTTGGCCGACCGCGATCAGGAGATCGTCGAGTTCGGTGGTCCTGGTCCCGGAGAACTTGCGCCGGTAGGAGGGGTCGTCGATCCAAGACGTGACGTCCATGGCACTCACCCTTTGTCACCGCCAGTATTGAGGCTTCGCCGGTAACGGGATGTGCTGACCGTCACGTTTTGCCGCAGGCTGTTGGAAAGCCTCCTTTTGGCAGCCCTCGCCGGGTGCCAAATTCGTTCCCTCTCTGCCCAAAATGGGTTAAACATGAAGGGCTTGGATTTGAACGACTGCCGCAACCGGGTGGGTCCGATGCAATTCCGTCGAGGCTGGGGATTGTTGGCTTTGCTGTTGGCCGCGGGGGCCGTTTCGGCTCCGGCGCTCGCCCAACAGCCGCCGGCCGCCGACACACCAGCGGCACCGCCCGCCGCCGCGAAACCCCACAAGCATAAGCACGCCGCCGAGCCCGCCGAGGCTGTGGCGGGAGGCACCAAGCCGACCTTGCTCGGCCAGTATGGTGACTGGGGCGCCTACACCGCTTCGCCCGGCGGCAAGAAGATTTGCTTCGCCATCGCCAAGCCGTCGTCGTCCGAAACCAACCCGCCCAACCGACCGCGCAATCCGGCCTACATGTTTATTTCGTCGCGTCCGGGGGACAAGGTCAGCAACGAGATATCGGTCATCGTCGGCTATCCGTTCAAATCGAGCACTGAAGCGACGCTTGCGGTCGGTTCCGCAAACTTCGCCCTGTATACCCAGCAGGATGGCGCCTGGATCAAGGATGCGGCCGAGGAGCCGCGGCTGTTGGAGGCATTGCGCGCGTCTCAAAGCGCGGTGCTGCGCGGCTCGTCGGCTAAAGGCACGCGAACGACCGATATCTTTTCGCTGAAAGGTCTCGCGCAGGCTCTCGACCGTAGCGACAAGGATTGTAAGTAAGCGCGTGTCGCTTCACGTGCGCACTTTGCGCCTGTTGATCGCGCGGTAGACTTCCCATTTATGGCGTAAGCTCGCCAATCCAGGTCGACCATGATCGTTCCGCTCGCTGCCGACGCGCTGCCGACGACCGCCATCGAGAAGCCGCCGCTTGAGCGTTACGTCGCGCCAGCGATGCCTTCGCTCGTCGGTCTGCCGCGTGCCGATCTCGCCGAAGCGCTTGGCGCGGCCGGCGTGCCCGAGCGGCAACGCCGCATGCGAGCTCAGCAGATCTGGCACTGGCTCTATGTCCGCGGCGCGCAGGACTTCGACGCCATGACGACCTTGTCGAAGGAGTTGCGCCAGGAGCTGGCGCTGCGCTTTACGCTGGCGCGGCCGGAAGTCGCCGCCGAACAGATTTCCGTCGACGGCACGCGCAAGTGGCTGATCCGTTTGCCCGGCGAGGTAGCCGACCGGCCGCATGAGGTGGAGTGCGTCTACATTCCGGAAACCGATCGCGGCACGCTCTGCATTTCGAGCCAGGTCGGCTGCACCCTCAATTGTTCGTTCTGCCACACCGGCACGCAACGTCTGGTCCGCAATCTCACGCCGGGCGAGATTGCCGGTCAGGTGGTACTGGCGCGCGACCGTCTCGGCGATTGGCAGCGCGCAGCTTCCGCCGGCGCGGAACCGGAGAAGCGGCTCGTCTCCAACGTGGTGATGATGGGCATGGGCGAGCCGTTGTACAATTTCGAGGCGGTGCGCGACGGCCTCGCTGTGGTCGCCGACGGTGAGGGACTGAGTATTTCCAAGCGGCGGATCACGCTGTCGACGTCGGGCGTGGTGCCCAACATCGCGCGTGCCGGAAACGAGATCGGCGCCATGCTGGCGGTGTCGCTGCACGCCGTGACCGACGAATTGCGCAACGAGCTGGTGCCGCTCAACCGCAAATACCCGCTGCGTGAGCTTATGGACGCTTGCCGGAATTACCCGGGGCTGTCGAACGCGCGGCGCATCACGTTCGAATACGTCATGCTCAAGGGCGTCAACGACTCGGTTGCCGACGCACGCGCGCTTATCCGCCTAGTCAAAGGAATTCCGGCCAAGATCAATCTCATCCCGTTCAATCCATGGCCGGGCAGCATCCATGAATGTTCCGATTGGGAGCAGATCGAGAAATTCTCCGAAATCGTCTTTGACGCAGGCTATGCGTCTCCGGTGCGCACCCCGCGCGGTCGCGACATTCTCGCCGCCTGCGGTCAGCTCAAGAGTGCGACTGAAAAGCTCTCCGCGCGCGAGCGGCTGGCGTTACGCGCCATGGCGATGACGGATTAACGCGCTCGCATGGCCGTCATCCTGCGCATCGTCGCGGTACTTCTCGCTTACGTGCTGGCATGCTTCGCCGCCTCGACGGTGTTGACCATCGGCACGCTCACGCCACATTGGGACGCCGTGGCCGCGCTCGGGCTGCCTTCAGGGGCGGTATGGGTGGTCGTCCTCGCCGGTGCAGCGGTGATCGGTGTCATTGCGTTGATGCCGGCCTTGCTGGTCATCGTGCTCGCCGAAGGCTTCGGCTGGCGCTCATTCCTCGTCTATGCGGCCGCTGGCGGCGTGCTGGCGATGGCGCTCTTCTACGGGATTGATTTTGCCGGTTATGTCGGCGATCCCGACGGCTTCCTCGCGCGCGAGCGTGAAGTGCTCGCCGCCTCCGGCATTGCCGGGGGCCTGGTCTACTGGTTGTTCGCCGGCCGCCGTGCCGGTGCGTGGAGAGTGAGCGGATGAACAAAGCCGGCCTAGCGATCGCGCTCCTAACTGCCATCGTCGTTGGCGGAATTTTCGCGGCGCAGCCGAAGCTTGATATCGATCTTGCCGCTTTGTTCTATGACCCGGCGACCAAGTCGTTTTGGGCCTGGGGCTGGACTTGGACCGAAGATTTGCGCAACGTCGCGACGTTGCTGATCTCACTTCTCGTCGCACCGGCGTTTCTGGCGATCGTCGGCAAGCTCGTCATGCCGCGTCGACGCATGCTGATCGGCGGCCGTGCCGCGATCTTTCTGGTCGCGACGCTGGCGCTTGGCCCGGGCGTTTTGGCCAACGGCATTTTGAAGGACCATTGGGCGCGGATGCGGCCGGAGGACATTACCCAGCTCGGCGGCAAGTACGCATTCACGCCATGGTGGGATCCGCGCGGACCATGCACGGAGAACTGCTCATTCATCGCCGGCGAACCGTCCGGCGCATTCTGGACGCTGGCACCTGCTGCGCTCGCCCCGCCACAATGGCGGCCGCTCGCCTATGCCGGTGCATTGTTGTTCGGAGCCGCGATTGGCGCGCTCCGTATCGCCGGCGGGGCGCATTTTTTCTCCGACGTGGTATTTGCCGGCGTCTTTATGTTTCTGCTTATCTGGACGATGTACGGCCTGATTTATCGGTGGCGGCCGACGCGATTGTCCGATGCGGCGGTCGAGCAGCTTGTCGAACGGGTAAGTAACGCGTTGTCGGCGTTTTTCCGGCGACTCGGCGGCCGCAGGAGCCTCTGACGCCGCGCTTGCGTCGCGCCTGCGCCCGCCTATAGTCCGCGCGAACTTTTGGGGGCTAGCCCCCGGCGCGGGAATTCGTTCAATGCCCAAAGGCGACGTCAAAAAAGTTGTGCTGGCCTATTCCGGCGGCCTCGACACCTCGATCATCCTGAAGTGGTTGCAAACCACTTACGGCTGTGAGGTCGTCACCTTTACCGCCGATCTCGGGCAGGGCGAGGAGCTCGAGCCGGCGCGGGCGAAGGCACTGACGCTCGGGATCAAGCCGGACAACATCTTCATCGAGGATTTGCGCGAAGAATTCGTGCGTGACTATGTGTTTCCGATGTTCCGCGCCAATGCTCTTTACGAAGGGCAGTATCTGCTCGGAACGTCGATTGCGCGGCCGCTGATCGCCAAGAAGCAAATCGAGATCGCCGAGAAGGTCGGCGCCGATGCGGTGGCGCATGGCGCGACCGGCAAAGGCAACGATCAGGTCCGCTTCGAACTCGCGTATTACGCGCTCAAGCCCGACGTGAAGGTGGTCGCGCCATGGCGCGAATGGGAATTCAAGTCGCGCGAGGCGTTGCTCGCTTTCGCCGAGCAAAATCAAATTCCAATCGCCAAGGACAAACGGGGCGAGGCACCGTTCTCGACCGATGCCAACATTTTGCACACCTCGTCGGAAGGCAAAGTGCTGGAAAATCCCGGCGAAGAAGTCCCGGATTATGTCTATTCGCGCACCGACGACCCGCAATCGGCGCCGGATAAAGCCGCCTATGTCACAATCGATTTCGAGCGCGGCGATGCCGTCGCGATCGACGGCAAGAAAATGTCGCCGGCGGGGTTGCTCGCACGGCTCAACTCGCTCGGCCGCACGTACGGCATTGGCCGGCTCGATCTGGTGGAGAACCGATTCGTCGGCATGAAATCGCGCGGCATGTATGAGACGCCGGGCGGCACCATCCTGCTTGCCGCCCACCGCGGCATCGAATCGATCACGCTCGATCGCGGCGCGGCCCACCTAAAAGACGAGCTGATGCCAAAATACGCCGAGCTGATTTATTACGGCTTTTGGTTTTCGCCGGAGCGCGAGATGTTGCAGGTGGCGATCGACAAGAGTCAGGAATTCGTCACCGGCAGCGTGCGATTGAAGCTCTACAAGGGCAACGTCGGCGTGGTCGGGAGGCAGAGCAAATATTCGCTCTACGATCAGGACCTGGTGACGTTCGAGGACGGCAAGGTCGCTTACGACCAGCGCGACGCCGAAGGCTTCATCCGGCTCAACGCGCTGCGGCTGCGCACGCTCGGGCAGCGCCGGCGCAAGCTGAAGCTCTAGTGGAGCGGATTTGACATTCGCTACCCACCTGGCGGCAAACTTGAGAAGCGAATGTCAAATCCAAAGCTCCACTAAGCCGCAAATTTGCTAGTGGTCCTTTTGATTCTAACATTCGCATGAGAGGGTGCCGAATACGGATGCGAATGTTAAATCGGACCACTAGTAGGGACGGCAACTAGATCTTCGGCAGTTCGCCGCCGGCCGGCTTGCCCGGGAAATAGTCAGGCTCGGAACCCGGTCCACGCGAATCGGGCGGTTCGTCCACCGGATAAGGCGTGCGCGGGCCGGTCGGACCGATCTCCATCTCCGGCTCCTCGGGCGGTTGCTTTGGCGGTTGGCTCTGCGGTTCCTTAGGTTTTTCGGTCATTTGTCTCGGCCCATATGTGTTGTCTCGGCCCATATGTGTTGTCTCGGCTTATGTGTTGTCGCCGGGACAACGTGCGTGCGCATGGTGGCGTTCCCACGCGGCAGTTCCTTCCCGTCACATCTTGATTGAGACCTTGCGGTTCTCGCCGAGATTGGGCCGTTCGCCGGTGAGCCGCGCCTTGACGAATTCGAACGCCGCCACGACTTTGCTGGCCGGTCCGTCCCAGAGCTCTGCGTGAGCGGTGTGACGCGGAGCACGCGGACATTGGGATCATCCGGGCCACTCCACCACATATTGTCGGTGGTCTTCCAGATTGCGGCCGCCTTGGCGTGGTCGCGCTGCACTTCGGCGTGTGCGGTGAGCGACAGGTAAGCGTTCTCAGCCTTGTCGATGAACGTGAGACCGATGTCGTGTCCGGCTTCGATCTTATGCTCCTTGCCGCTTGCATGATCGGTCAAGAACCAGATCAGGCCGGCGGCGCGATCGGGCCGGGCTTCTACCGGCCGCGCGCGTAAGCCCTTCATCGAGTGCGTGGTGAGCATGCACACGCCGACCCGCTCAATGATGTCCCAGACGCGGTCGAGTTGATCGCCGTCAGCCATAGATAGGTAATTCGCGGCGCTTGACGGTGTTCCGACGCTGCGAGGAGCGGAGCGACGGGAAATTAAACCTGCCGTTCCACCAACGCGCGCTTGATCTCCGCAATGGCTTTGGCCGGATTGAGATGCTTGGGGCAGGCCTTGGCGCAATTCATGATGGTGTGGCAGCGATAGAGCCGAAACGGATCCTCGAGATTGTCGAGCCGCTCGCCGGTCGCCTCATCGCGCGAATCCACCAGCCAGCGTTGCGCCTGCAACAACGCCGCCGGCCCGAGGAAGCGTTCGGAATTCCACCAGTAGCTCGGGCACGCGGTTGAACAGCACGCGCAGAGGATGCATTCGTAGAGCCCGTCGAGCTTTTGCCGATCGTCGTGGCTTTGCTTCCACTCCTTCTGCGGCGTCGGCGAGATCGTGCGCAGCCACGGCTCGATCGATGCATGCTGAGCGTAGAAATTGGTGAGATCGGGCACCAGATCCTTCACGACCGGCATGTGCGGCAGGGGATAGATGCGGATTGGCCCGGTCATGTCGCTCATCGCCTTGGTGCAGGCGAGCGTATTGGTGCCATCGATATTCATCGAGCAGGAGCCGCAAATACCTTCGCGGCAAGAGCGGCGGAAGGTCAGCGTCGCGTCGACGTTGTTCTTGATCCAGATCAACGCGTCGAGAACCATCGGCCCGCAGTCGCCGCTGTCGATGTGGTAGGAATCGACGCGAGGGTTCTGCCCGTCGTCGGGATTCCAGCGATAGACCCGAAATTCGCGTTCCTTTTTGGCTTTCGCCGGATGCGGCCAGGTCTTGCCTTCGCCGATCTTGGAATTTCTGGGCAGTGTGAATTCGACCATTGATCCCTCAATGCACCGGCTCGTGCTCGCGTTCAGTACACGCGCTTTTTTGGCTCGATATAGGCGACGTCATTGGTCAGCGTGTAAGTGTGCACCGGCCGATAATCGATGGTGACCTTGCCCGTCTTGATGTCGAGCCAGGACAGCGAGTGCTTCATCCAGTCCTTGTCGTCGCGGTCGGGGTAATCCTCGCGCGCATGCGCGCCGCGGCTTTCAGTGCGGTTGACCGCGGAATCCACGGTAACGACGGCCTGCTCGATTAGATTGACGAACTCGAGCGTCTCGATCAGGTCGGAATTCCAGATCAGCGAACGGTCGCTGACGTGCACGTCGCCGACGCCGTCAAAGACCTGGTGAATGAGCTTGGAGCCTTCCTGCAACACGTCGCCGGTACGGAACACGGCGCAATTCGTTTGCATAACCTGCTGCATGCGCGTGCGCAGTTGCGCGGTCGGCGTGCCGCCTGACGCATGACGGAAGCGGTCGAGGCGCGATAGCGCCTGCTCGGCCGAATCCGCCGGCAGTTCCGGCTGCTTGTCGTTGGGCGTGAGGATGTCGGCGCAGCGCAAAGCCGCCGAACGGCCGAACACCACCAGATCGATCAGCGAGTTGGAGCCGAGCCGGTTGGCGCCGTGCACGGACACGCAGGCCGCTTCGCCGAGCGCCATCATGCCGGGAATCACGTGGTCGGGGTTGCCGTCTTTCCTGGTCAGCGCCTCGCCGTGATAATTCGTGGCAATACCGCCCATATTGTAGTGCACGGTCGGTACGATTGGGACCGGCTCGCGCGTGAGATCGACGCTGGCGAAGATGCGCGCCGACTCGGTGATGCCCGGCAGCCGCTCGGCCAGGACTTGCGGATCGAGATGGTCGAGATGCAGGAAAATGTGATCCTTCTTCGGCCCGACGCCGCGGCCTTCGCGGATTTCAATGGTCATGGCGCGGGAAACCACGTCGCGCGAGGCGAGGTCCTTGGCCGATGGCGCGTAGCGCTCCATGAAGCGCTCGCCTTCCGAATTGACCAGATAGCCGCCTTCGCCGCGCGCACCTTCGGTGACCAGAACGCCGGCGCCGTAGATGCCGGTCGGATGGAATTGCACGAATTCCATATCTTCGAGCGGCAGACCTGCGCGCAGCACCATGGCGTTGCCGTCACCGGTCTGCGTGTGCGCGCCGGTACATGAGGCATACGCGCGCCCGTAACCGCCGGTGGCGAGTATGGTCATCTGCGCCGAAAAGCGGTGAATCGAGCCGTCGTCGAGATTGATTGCGACGACGCCGCGGCAGCGGCCCTCGTCGTCCATGATCAGATCGATGGCAAAATACTCGATGAAGAATTCGGCTGAATGGCGCAGCGCCTGCCCATACATCGTATGCAACATGGCGTGCCCGGTGCGGTCGGCCGCAGCGCAGGTGCGTTGTGCGGTGCCCTTGCCATAATGGGTGGTCATGCCGCCAAACGGACGCTGATAGATCTTGCCGTCCTCGCGGCGCGAGAACGGCAGGCCCCAATGCTCGAGCTCGTAAACCGCTTGCGGAGCGTTCCGGCACAGATATTCGATCGCGTCCTGGTCGCCGAGCCAGTCGGAGCCCTTGACGGTGTCGTACATATGCCAACGCCAGTCGTCCTCGCCCATATTGCCGAGCGCGGCGGCGATGCCGCCTTGCGCCGCCACCGTGTGCGAGCGGGTCGGGAATACTTTGGTGATGCAGGCGGTGCGTAATCCCGCTTCGCTGCAGCCGACGACGGCGCGCAGGCCGGCGCCGCCGGCGCCAATGATCACCACATCGTAGGCGTGGTCTTCGATTGGGTAGGCGCGGCCATTGACGGCCGGCGCGGCGTTTTTTCCGTTGGCTCCGTTGCCTGTCATCTCACAATCCGAACGAGAGCTTGAAGATGCCGTAGGCCGACGCAAGCCCAACAGCGATGCAAAAGAATGTGTTGGCCATGATCAAGGCGAGCTTGGCAAATTCATCGTGCACGTAATCCTCGATGATCACCTGCATGCCGATGCGCATATGCACGACGGTCGAGAGGATGAACAGCAGCATGACGATGGCGACCAGCGCCGAGCCGAGAATTTGCGCGACGGCGGCCTGATTGCGGCCGAGCAGCATGATGACGATGATCACCACGGCGATGGTCAGCGGAATATTGGCGACCGCGGTCAGACGTTGACGCCAAAAGTGCTGGGTGCCGGAGCGAGCCGCGCCTCGGCCGAGGACGCGGGCAAGCGGCGTACGGATGTGCTTGGCGGGCGTGCTGCTCATCGCGAGCCGCCCATCGCCAGCAAGCCGATGACCCACAACAAAACCGTGATTGCAATCGAGCCGATCAGATTGGCGGCGGCGAGCCACTCGCGTTCGCTTGGGCCAAAACCGCGTCCGGTATCCCAGATCAGGTGGCGGATGCCGCCGAGCATGTGGTGGATCAGCGCCCAAGTGTAGCCGAACAGGATCAGGCGGCCGATGATCGAGCCGGCGAACCATTCGAATTTGGCGTAGCCATTCGGCCCGGACCCGGCGGCCAATAGCCACCAAGCGAGAATCAGCATTCCGAAATAAAGCCCAAAGCCGGTGATGCGATGGACGATCGACATCATCATCGTCAGCATCGGCCGATAGATTTGCAGGTGCGGCGACAACGGCCGTACGGCAGGAGCCTTGGTTTCGGCCATATCGATCAATCCGAATTCACCTGCCGGACCGCAGGCTTGGAACCGTTCCTATCCCGTCGTTGCGGTGCGGCAACGCGATAGGAACCGCCGGCGTGCAGGTGGGCCCTGCCAGCTTCGCGATAGACGAAGCATATGCGTTGAATACCTAGCGCACAATTGGCATTATTCAAATCCAGGCTTCGTCAAATACGAAGATAGGCTCTTAGGTGCGCTTCGACCTTGCCGATCTCAGCCTATTTCGCCACGTGGTCGAGGCCGGCAGCATCACGCACGGTGCCGTGCGCGCCCACCTTGCGCTGGCCGCAGCGTCGACCCGCATCCGCAATATGGAGGAGACGTTGGGCGTGCCGTTGCTCACGCGCGGACGGCAGGGCGTCACCCCGACTCCCGCCGGACGGACCTTGTTGCAGCATGCGCGTGCGATTCTGCGTCAGGCCGAGCAACTGCATGAGGACCTCGGCGCCTACGGCGGCGGGCTTGCCGGTCAAATCCGTGTCCTGTCCAACACCAATGCGCTGACGGAGTTTCTGCCGGAAGCGTTGTCGTCGTTTTTGGCCGCGCATCCGAATGTCAGCGTCGATCTGGAGGAGCGGTTGAGCGACGAGATCGTCGGCTTGATTGCCGAGGGCGTTGCCGATCTTGGTATCGTCGCTGGAACCGTCGATGCGCGCGCGCTGGAGACCTATCCGTTTCGCCACGACCGTTTCGTCTTGGTGGTCGCCAACGACCACCCGCTGGCGAAAAAGGCGACGGCCGGTTTCGAGGATGTGCTCGGCCACGATTTTGTTGGGCTCGATCGCGCCAGCGCGTTGCAGCGGTTTCTCGCCAGCAAGGCGGTGCGGATCGGCAGGCCGTTGCGGCTGCGCCTGCAGCTACGCAGTTTCGACGCGGTCTGCCGCCTGGTCGAGTGCAAAGTTGGCATCGGCATCGTGCCGCAAACAACGGCGCAGCGGGTCGCCAAGACCATGGCGATCACGGTCGTACCCCTGACCGACCCTTGGGCGGTGCGCGAGCTAACCATCTGCATCCGCAACATGAAGGAACTACCGCTGTATGCCCGACAGCTAGTCGAGCATTTGCGCGCGCAAGGCTAGACGGTTCCTTCGAAAAGTTGCGACCCCTGCAAGGAACCGTTCGGCTCGGTATGCTTTTGTTCTGCGAGGCAACGGCGCCCGCTGCGCGCGATTCAAATAAAGGGAAAAATGTCATGTTCGGCAAGTGTCTGCAGATATCCATGCTCGCGATCGCCTGCAGTGCCGTCGCGGTTCCGGCTTCGGCGGCCAGCAAATACGACGGCGACTGGAGCGTCGTGATCACGACTAACACTGGAGCCTGCGCGCCCAGCGTCCGCTACGGCGTACAGATCCAGAATGGGCGGGTTATCGCCGGCGATGGCGCGGCCAATGTGGATGGGCAAGTGACCAAGGTCGGAACCGTGATGGTCAATGTCCAGGCCGGCGGTCAACGGGCCGAAGGTTCCGGTCGCCTCGGCACAGTCGGCGGCAGTGGAATCTGGCGGGGCCAAGGTTCGGCGGGTGCGTGCGACGGTACCTGGGTCGCGCAACGCACTGTGCCAGGCGTTGAGCCGAACGCGCCGATCTACGACTATGCGCTGCAAGCGGTGGCGCCGAACAACGAGAGTATCGGTGCGCGGGCCGCGGCGTGTGCGGCGCGCTTCCACTCCTACAACGCCGCGACCGGAACCTATCTGGGTGCAGACCGCCGGCAACACCTTTGCCCGTGAACAAGGTGTCGCTCAGTGCGGCATCAGAACCCAATAATCAAGATCGAGCAGGACCGCCGGATCGTATTCGTCGCCGGATTTGTACGGGAAATCCGCGCATGGGCGGTCGGCAGCGGCCACAGTGCGCAGCCGCAGTGCGCCGACGTCTTCTCGTCCCGGTAGCCCGGATTTCGCCAGCACCTCCGACCACGCAAACACGGTTTTGCCGGCGAACAGCGGCGCGACATGGCGGCCACCGTTAATGGCGGCGACGTGGAAGGCATTGGCAAGCCCGTTGAACGACAGCGACCGCGCCAGTGAAATGACATGCCCGCCATAGATGAGCCGGTGGCCGAACCGGCCCTGTTTGGCGCTGTACAAATCGAAGTGAATGCGCGCCGTGTTCTGGTAGAGACGGGTCGCGATCATATGCTCGGCTTCTTCGACCGTGATGCCGTCCACGTGATCGATGCGTTCGCCAATTTGATAATCGTCGTAGCGATATTCGCTGCCTGCCAACGCCATGTCGTAGCCGGCGCGGTCGATCCGCGGGCAGGCTTCACCCAAAACCTTGGGGTCGAGTACGGTCGGCAGGCGCGGCACGTGATCGCCGGGCGCCGGCGCCGACTCATCGCGCTTGCGCACCATCACCCAGCGCGCATATTCGAGAACCAACGTATCGTCCTGCTTATAGCCGGTGGTGCGTACGTAAACGATGCCGGTCTTGCGGCTGGAATTTTCCTTCAACCCGATGACTTCGGACCGCGCGGTCAGCGTATCGCCGGGGAAAACCGGCTGGCGAAAATAGCAACCGGCATAGCCCAGGTTGGCGATGGCGTTGAGTGAAACATCCGGGACGGTCTTGCCAAAGATCATGTGGAAGACGAGCAGGTCGTCGACCGGCGCGCGCGAGTAGCCGATCGCCTTGGCGAATTCGTCCGACGACTGCACCGCAAAGCGCGGGCCGAACAGGCCATTATAGAGGGCGACGTCGCCGGTGGTGAGCGTGCGCGGCGTCGCGTGGCGGATGACCTGGCCGATGCGAAAATCTTCGAAACAATTGCCGGGGCTGGTCTTCGACATTGGCGGTTTAACCCTAAGATGATGCGGCAATTGTGGGTTGTCATACCCGAACGTAGATTTGCACGCAAAGTACCGGAACCGATATCATGACCCGTCGTTCGTGGGTTGGCCGGCCGTGCGCGCTGGCTCAAAGGAGGCGTTGGTGAAAGCAAGTATGTTGTTTCTAATGGGCCTGCTGGCGGCGTCATGTGCAGCAACGTATGCGCGTGCGGCAGCCTCCAATCCATTCGATGGCGAGTGGGTGGAGGTCATCGTCGGCGAGAACCAGCATTGCGATGTCACCGTGAATACGGAGTTCACAGTCAGCGGCGGCCATCTCAGTCAGCCAGGATCGAGCGGAACAGTGCGTCCGAACGGATCAGCGGTCGGCACGTCCTCCAACAGCGGACTGACTGCGACCTGGACCGGGCATTTTTCGAGAAATAAGGCGGCAGGACGCTTCCGGCGAAGCGACGGCTGCGTCGGGCGCTGGAGTGCTGTCCGACATTAGCCGGACGGCATCATCCATGCCCGCTGTCGGCAAGTTCACGCAACCGTAAAAGGGGCTGAAACCTTCTGACTGAGCGACCGTATCTCGATGCGGTGAGGCGATCGTTTCGCGTCTCCCGGCACAGTGCCGGCACTGTCATCCCAACACGTCAGATATGGAGCTCCTTATGTCCAAGCGTTTCGTCCTGATCGCCGCCGCGGCGGCAATTGCTCTCGCCGCCGGCGCAGCCGCCTCGGTCTCCGCCGCCCCGATGTCGGAAAAAACCGTCAATGTCGGCGGTGCGCCGATGTATCCGTCGAAGAACATCATCCAGAACGCGGTGAACTCGAAGGACCACACCACGCTCGTCGCTGCGGTGAAAGCGGCCGGTTTGGTCCAGACATTGGAAGGACCCGGTCCGTTCACGGTATTTGCGCCGACCAACGAAGCCTTCGCCAAGCTGCCGGCGGGTACTGTCGATAACCTGCTCAAGCCGGAGAACAAGGCGACCCTAGTCAAAGTGCTGACTTATCACGTCGTCGCCGGCCGTATGACCGCCGCCAGCCTGATGAAGGCGGTGAAGGACGGCGAGGGCGCCGCCAAGCTCAAGACCGTCGCGGGCGAGGATATCTGGGTCAAGCAGGCCGGCCCGGGCAAACTCACCGTCACCGACTCCAAAGGCGATGTCGCCATGGTCACAATCGCCGACGTGATGCAGTCGAACGGCGTGATCCACGTCATCGACACCGTACTGCTGCCCTAACGCGTATACTGCGCAAGGCTGCGACCTCTCCCCGCATACGGGGAGAGGTCTTTTGACAACAATGTGAGCCGCACGCGATCAGACTCTTTGCTAGACCTCGGCGCCAGCGAACAGAGCCATGACACTCGAAGCCGCAACAAATCCGTCCGTGATGCCCGATGCCGCCCGCGCAGCCGTCATTCATCCACGGTGGGTGCGGGTCACTCACTGGATCAATGCGCTGGCGATACTGATGATGATCGGCTCGGGCTGGCAGATCTACGACGCTTCGCCGCTGTTTGGTTTCGAATTTCCCCACCAGATCGCGCTCGGCAATTGGCTGGCCGGTGCACTGCTTTGGCATTTCGCCGCGATGTGGCTGTTGGTGATTAACGGCATTGCCTATCTTACGCTCGGCATTTTGAGCGGCCGTTTTCGCCGCAAGCTTTTCCCGATTCGTCCAGGCGACGTGTTACGCGATTTCTTTGCCGCACTCAGCGGCAGGCTCTCGCACGAAGACCTCTCGGTCTATAACGCGGTGCAGAAACTGCTCTATATCGGCATTCTGGTGATGGGCGTCGTGATCGTACTGACCGGTCTGTCGATCTGGAAGCCGGTGCAGGTTCATTATTTGACGAGCTTCTTCGGTGGCTACAACACTGCGCGTTACGTCCACTTCGCCGCAATGACGGCGATTGTCGCGTTTCTGGTTGTTCACGTGACGCTCGCGCTGCTGGTGCCGAAAAGCCTGCGCGCCATGATCGTCGGCCGCTGAGCAGGAGAGACCGGTGCCGCGTGAGCGAAAACCAATTCCCGGCGTCGATCAGAAGCTTCTGATTAAAGATGCGGCCAAGCTTTTGCCCAAGCCGTCGCGACGTTTTTTCCTGCGCGGCGCTGCCAGCGTCGGCGCGCTTGCGGTATTGTCCGGTTGCGACATCATCGACGGCGATACCGCGGAAAGCGCATTGCGGGTGATTTCGACATTCAACGACCGCGTCCAGGCGCTGTTGTTCAATCCGAACACGCCGGCGCCGGAATATCCGGAGAGCATGATCACCCGGCCATTCCCGTTCAACGCCTATTACAGCGAGGACGAAGCGCCCGATATCGACCCGGACAAGTGGCGACTCGAAATCGGCGGCCTGGTTGACAACAAGAAGCCGTGGACTTTGCCCGAGCTAAACAAGCTGCCGGAGGTCTCGCAGATCACCCGTCTTATCTGCGTCGAGGGTTGGAGCGCGATCGGCTCGTGGCAGGGCGTCAAGCTTTCCGATTTCCTCAAGATGATTGGCGCCGACACGCGCGCCAAATATGTCTGGTTCCAATGCGCCGAGGGCTATTCCAACACCATCGACATGCCCACCGCGCTGCACCCGCAGACCCAGCTCACGCTCAAATTCGATCGTCAAACCTTGCCGCGCGCGTACGGTTTCCCGGTCAAGATCCGCATCCCCACAAAACTTGGTTTCAAAAATCCGAAATACGTTACGGCGATGTGGGTGCAGAACAACGACGCCGGCGGCTATTGGGAGAACCAGGGCTACAACTGGTTCAGCGGGCTGTAGAGCGTTCGCTCGCGCCGCCGCGACGGCAGCTCAGTTCGCGTAGCCGTGCGCCCGCAAAGTCTTCTCGAAGGCCTCGGAGACCTGTTGCTGCAATCCTTTCATGCGCGGGACCAGCGTGGTCATGAACTCGCCGGTCACTTGCGGCATTTCGCGCAGAGCCTTGGCGCCGATCGGGGTGCGGTAGAAAGCCGACAGTTCGTGCAATTCCGGCACGGTGAAGTGCCGCGCATAGATGGCAGGCGCATCCTTCATTGCATCGGCGAGAAAAGCGGTTTGGATACGTTCAAAATCCGTGCGCATTTCGGCGAGCGTCGTATCGTCGATTTTTTTGGCGCGCGCCATCTGCACGACCGCGGGCCAGAATGCGTTGCTTATCTGGCTTGTCATCTGCCGCGTCATATCCGGAGAGATCACCGAGAACAGTTCGGTGGCCGCCGCGATCGCCTCGGGTGAGGGCTCGTCGGCGCCCGCAGCGCCGGCGCCAGCCAGCACGGAAGCCATCAGCATAACGCACAGGAATCGCATGAGCGGCCCCTTCGATCGAAGCGTCCATCATGGGTGCCCGGACGCGTCTTGCCAAGGCTCGCCGCGACCGTTAGCAATCCCGGCGCTATTATTTTTTACGATCGAGGCGTTGTTCATGGCTACGTACAAGCTCCTTCTTCTCCCCGGCGACGGCATCGGTCCGGAAGTAATGGCCGAAGTGAAGCGGCTGCTGCGCTTCTATGCCGAGAAGGGTATTGCCAGTTTCGCGATTGAAGAGGGTCTTGTCGGCGGTTGCTGCTACGACGCACACAAAGTCTCGATCACCGAGGAGACTATGGCGAAGGCGCATTCCGCCGACGCCGTTATTTTCGGCGCTTGCGGCGGCCCGAAATGGGACAACGTGCCCTATGAGGTGCGGCCGGAGGCGGGATTGTTGCGGTTGCGCAAGGATCTCGGCCTGTTCGCCAATATCCGTCCGGCGATCTGTTATCCGGCGCTGGCGGAATCGTCGAGCCTGAAACCCGAAGTGGTCGAAGGGCTCGACATCATCATCCTGCGCGAATTGACCGGTGGCGTTTATTTCGGCGAGCCCAAGACAATCACCGATCTGGGCAACGGCCAGAAGCGCGCCATCGATACCCAGGTCTATGATACCTATGAGATCGAACGCATCGCGCGCGTCGGCTTCGAGTTGGCGCGAACGCGTCGCAACAAGGTTACCTCGATGGAGAAGCGCAACGTCATGAAGACGGGTGTGCTCTGGCGCGAGGTGGTCGCCGACGTGCATGCGCGCGGCTACAAAGACGTGGAACTTGAGCACATGTTGGCGGACGCGGGCGGCATGCAGCTGGTGCGGCAACCGAAGCAGTTCGACGTCATCGTCACCGACAATTTGTTCGGCGACATGCTCTCCGACATTGCGGCGATGCTGACCGGCTCGCTCGGCATGCTGCCGTCCGCTTCACTCGGCGAAATCGATCCCAAGACCAAGCGGCGCAAGGCGCTCTATGAGCCGGTGCATGGATCGGCGCCGGATATTGCCGGCAAGGGCGTTGCAAATCCGATCGCCATGCTGGCGTCGTTCGGCATGGCGCTGCGCTACTCCTTCAACATGGGCAAGGAAGCCGACCGGCTCGACGCCGCGATCGCTGCCGCGCTGAGCAAGGGCCTGCGGACCGCCGACATCAAGTCGAAGGGTGGCAACGCCGTCAGCACCAGCGAAATGGGCGAGGCGATTGTCGGCGAGCTCGCGCGGCTTGAGGCGTAACAATCCGCCGCTGCGCGGCGATCAGTACGGCGTCGGATAATTCGCGCCAAATCCCTGCAGCAGATCCGGTTGCGCCAGCGGGGCGCCGCCGATACCGGCCGTGTCAGGACCGAAATACCAATAAGCCCGGCCCGGGTCGCCGCCTGGCGGAAACGCGTAATCGTTGGTTCGCGGATAGCCGACCGGAACTTCATTGCCGACGTCGAGATAAGACCGCCGCTGCACCACGATCACGGTGGTGCTGCCGTCGGGATTGTGGATGATCGTGCGCGTCGGCTGGATCACCGTGCCTGCCGCGGAACGCTCGACGGTCGGCAATCTCTTCTTGTGGGGTGTTTGCGCGGAGGCGGCGGTCATGGCTGACAAGCCGAAAATGAAGCAGGCTACAAACGCGATAATGATCCGCATGACTCCTCGCTTTGATTCCTTGTAGTCTATCCGCCCGGTGCTGCCGGCAATAGTGGCTTGTCGCATCTTGGGAACCCGGCGCCAGCCGCTTCAGTTCCGGCAACCTTCCAAGTCCCCGCCGGCGCGCGACGTTAGCGCCGAGGGTAAAATGGTTTATCATGCTGATTGTAAATGAATAATCTGGTCCGGCCGACACCGTCGATTGATCCGCTTCCGGCCATTCTCGAACCGAAAGTGGGGTCGAGCCTCGAAGCCGCGGTATTGCGCCATTCGTCACCACCGCGACAACGTAGCCACGGATTCACTGTTTCTCGCACTTCCGCCCACCGCGCGGACGCCAAGGTCATCGCCAATCATCTGCGAAGGACTGCGCGATGTGAATTTTTCACCATATAAGCCGGACATTGTGTTTGCGGCTGTTCTCCCCTAGAAAACGGCCCCCGAAGGAGTTCTGACAATGGGTTACAGCGTCGCCGTGGTCGGCGCGACCGGCAATGTCGGCCGGGAGATTTTGGGCATCTTGGCCGAGCGGGAGTTCCCCGCCGACGAAGTTGTGGCGCTTGCTTCGCGCCGCAGCCAAGGCGTCGAGGTGTCTTATGGCGAGCGGACGCTGAAGATCAAAGCGCTCGAACACTACGACTTCGCAGGGATCGACATTTGTCTGATGTCGGCCGGCTCCGCCGTTGCAAAGGAGTGGGCGCCGAAGATCGCCGCTGCTGGCGCTGTGGTGATCGATAATTCTTCGTACTGGCGCTACGATTCGGACATTCCGCTGATCGTGCCCGAGGTCAATGCCGACGCTATCGAAGGTTTCCGCAAGCGCGGCATCATCGCCAATCCTAACTGCTCGACCGTGCAACTCGTCGTCGCGCTCAAGCCGCTGCACGACCGCGCCAAGATCAAGCGCGTCGTGGTTGCCACCTATCAGTCGGTCTCCGGCGCCGGCAAGGATGCCATGGATGAACTGCTCGCGCAGACCAAGGCGGTGTTCCAGATCAACGAGGTGGCGCCGAAGAAATTCACCAAGCGCATCGCATTCAACGTCATTCCGCACATCGACGTGTTCATGGAAGACGGCTTGACCAAGGAAGAATGGAAGATGGTGGTCGAGACCAAGAAGATTCTCGACCTGAAGATCAAGCTTGTCGCCACCTGCGTGCGTGTGCCGGTGTTCGTCGGCCATTCGGAGGCGGTCAACATCGAGTTCGAAAATCCGATCACCGCCGACGAAGCGCGCGACATTTTGCGCAACGCGCCCGGTTGCATCGTGATCGACAAGCACGAGCCGGGCGGTTACGTGACGCCCTATGAGTCGGTCGGCGAAGACGCGACTTACATCAGCCGCATCCGTGAGGACGCGACGGTGGAGAACGGCCTGTCGCTGTGGGTCGTCGCCGACAATTTGCGCAAAGGCGCGGCGCTCAACGCGATTCAAATCGCCGAGTGCCTGATCAAGCGTAAGCTGATCACCGCGAAACGGAAGGCCGCTTAGAAAGTATGGGAGGCTCTAAAGTAGGAGCTTGATGCATCCTAGCGGTCCGATTCTAACATTCGCATCCGTATTCGGCAGTTTCTCATGCGAATGTTGGAATCAAAAGGACCACTAGCAAATATGAGTCTTAGTGGAGCTTTGGATTTGACATTCGCTTCACGAGTCTGCCGCTAGGGGGGTAGCGAATGTTAAATCCGCTCCACTAGCGGGAACTTACCCTAAAATCGATCTGCCAAACAGCCGATTGTACTCATCGGCTGCGGCCTGTACGAACGCGCCAGTCTTTTCATCACGCACTGAAAGCTTGCCGGCGGCGACGCCGAAATAGGCGCCGTGAGTGGCGACTTCGCCATTCTCGATCAGCTTGCGCAGGCGCGGAAACGTGAGCAGGTTGGCGAGGCTGTTGCCGATGTTCGCCTGCTCCAGACGCATCACATATTCGGCGTGCGAGATGCCGTCCGGCGAGCCTGCTTTTTCCACGGCCGGCGCCATCAGCCGCATCCAATTGCCGATGAAGTCGCCGGGCGTTAGCGGCGCGGCGTTTTCGGCGAAAGCTTTTACCCCGCCACAATGGGCATGACCCAGCACAACGATGTGCTTGACCTTCAGCGCGGCGAAAGCGAATTCCAGCGCCGCCGAAACACCGTGCGCGTTGCCGTCCGGCTGATACGGCGGAACGATATTGGCGATGTTGCGGACCACGAACAACTCGCCGGGCCGTGCATCGAAGATGACTTCCGGTGAGACGCGCGAGTCACAGCAGCCGATGACCAAAATTTCCGGCGATTGGCCGCTTTCGCCAAGCTCACGATAGCGGTCCTGCTCATGGGACAGCCGGCCATCGAGAAAGGCGCGATAACCCTCGATCAAGCGTTGTGGGAAAGCCATTGTCGCGCGGCGTCAGCCCCGGCAGGCGCGCAAATAGGCGGTGCGGGCGCCACGCTCGGATTCGACCATCGGTACCGGCTGACGAAGACACCATTGGAAATGGATGGCTTCGTTGGGCGTCCAACGCGGTCCTCTAACGCCGGCAGCACATCGCGGATTGGCCAGCCCGGCGCGCACCTGGTTCGCCGCCGCCGTCGCATACTCGCGGCAGAAGTCCGCCGGAGCGGCTTGCGCGGAAAGCGACATCGCAAATGTGAGCGCGGCAGCAGCGATCAGCTTGTTGACCACGTGATCCTCCATGACGCGTGTCGCGTATGTCGCGCATCATGTCCGGTTGGCATGGTGGCGGCAAGCCGGTTACGCTGCCGTCCTGGAACAAGGAGCAAGTGATGACCATCCGGCCACGGCGCAGTGTGCTTTACATGCCCGGCTCGAACGCGCGTGCGATGGAGAAGGCGCGCACGCTACCGGTCGATGCGGTGATTTTCGATCTCGAAGACGCGGTCGCGCCGGACGCCAAAGTGCAGGCGCGCGAATTGATCGTGCAGGCGCTCAAGCAGGGCGGCTTCGGCCGCCGCGAAGTGCTGGTGCGGATCAACGGGCTCGATACCGCCTGGTGGCGCGACGATCTCGCCGTCGCTGCCGCCAAACCCGACGCCGTGCTGGTGCCGAAGATTTCCGCCCCCGAGCAATTGCGCGAAGTGGCGAAGCATCTGGTCGGCGTTCGCGCCGAGGCGGACGTCCGTATCTGGGCGATGATGGAGACACCGCTCGCCATGCTCAATGCGCGCGAGATCGCGGCAGCGGCCCGGGAGGACGGCACGCGGCTCGCCGGCTTCGTCATGGGGACCAACGATCTTGCCAAGGACACGCGCGCACGGTTGTTGCCGGGCCGGGCGCCGATGCTGCCCTGGCTGATGAATTGCGTGGCGGCGGCGCGCGCTTTCGGTATCGATATTCTCGATGGCGTCTACAACGACATCGGCAATGCGGAAGGGTTCGCGGCCGAATGCGTACAAGCGCGCGATCTCGGCTTTGACGGCAAGACACTCATCCATCCGCAGCAGATTGCGCCTTGCAACGAGGCGTTCTCGCCGACCGCGGAGGAGGTGGCATGGGCGCGGAAAATCATTGCCGCCTTCGGTCTTCCGGAAAATGCCGATAAAGGCGTTATTTCAGTCGATGGCCGCATGGTCGAGCGGTTGCATGCCGACATGGGCCGGCGGACGGTGGCGATCGCCAATGCCATCGCGCGGGCGACGGCGTGAGGGTCAGCTCGTCTCGATTAACGTCGGAACGCGCGGTCGGCCCGCCGATCAGAGTGACTTTCACTGCGCCCATGAGCGACCGCCTTTCGTTGCGCTGTGTTTGCGCATCATGTTTTCTATGTCTTTAACCGATAACCGGTTTTGAAAATCCACCAGACGATCGCCATGCAAACCGCCAGAAACAGCAGGATTACGGCAACGCTGATTTCGATGTTGACGTCCGCCAGATCGAAAAAACTCCAGCGGAATCCGCTGATCAGATATACGAGCGGATTGAACAGTGTGACCGTGCGCCAGAACGGCGGCAAGAGACTCGTCGAATAAAAGGTGCCGCCGAGGAAGGTGAGCGGCGTAATGATAAGAAGTGGGACGACTTGCAGCTTGTCGATGCCGTCGGCCCAGATGCCGATGATGAAGCCGAGCAAGCTGAAGCTGATTGCCGTGAGAACCAGGAAAGTGAGCATCCAGAATGGGTGGGCGATGTGCAGCGGCACAAATAGCGCCGATGTCGCCAGGATGATCAGGCCAAGCCCAATCGACTTGCTCGCCGCGGCTCCGACATAGCCGAGCACGATCTCGAAAGCCGACGCCGGCGCCGATAGAACTTCATAGATGGTCCCCGAAAAGCGGGGAAAATAGATCCCGATTGCGGCGTTGCTGACGCTTTGCGTCAACAGCATCAACATCATCAGCCCGGGTACGATGAAGGCGCCATAGGGAACGCCGTCGATCGTCTTCATGCGTGCGCCGATGGCGGCGCCGAAGACGACGAAATAGAGCGAAGTGGAAAGGACCGGCGAGACAATACTTTGCATCCAGGTGCGCCGGGTCCGCGCCATCTCGAACCGGTAGATTGCGCCGACGGCATGGAGGTTCATCGTTGTTGCCTCACCAGGCCGACGAAAATATCCTCCAGCGAGCTTTCGGTGGTGAACAGATCCTTGAAATGCACCCCCGCGCTGCGGAGATCGTCAAGCAGGTCGGTCACTCCGGTATGCTCGCGCTGGGTGTCGTAGCTGTAGATCAGCTTGCAACCGCCGTCGGCGAGCATGAGCTTGTGCTTGGCAAGCTGTGGCGGAATCGCCGCGATCGGCTCGCGCAGTTCCAGCGTCAGTTGCTTCTGCCCGAGCTTGCGCATCAGCTCGGCCTTTTCCTCGACCAGTATCAGCTCGCCTTTGTTGATCACGCCGATACGGTCGGCCATCTGCTCGGCTTCTTCGATGTAGTGCGTGGTCAGGATGATGGTGGCGCCGGAGTCGCGCAGTGTACGCACCATGTCCCACATGCCCTTGCGCAGTTCGACGTCAACGCCCGCTGTGGGTTCGTCCAGGAAAAGAATGCGCGGCTCGTGCGACAGCGCCTTGGCAATCATCAGGCGGCGCTTCATGCCGCCGGACAAAGTCGCGATCTTGGCGTCCTTCTTGTCCCAGAGCGACAGGTCCTTGAGTACCTTTTGCAAGTAGGCGGGATCGGGCGGTTTGCCGAACAAGCCGCGACTGAACGATGTCGTCGTCCATGGCGACGAAAACATGTCGGTGGAGAGTTCCTGCGGCACCAGACCGATGAGGGAGCGGGCGGCGCGATAGTCCGCGACGATATCGTGGCCGTCTACCGTCACGCTGCCGCTGGTGGGATTGACGATGCCGCAGATGATGCCGATCAGCGTGGTCTTGCCGGCGCCGTTCGGGCCGAGCAGCGCAAAAATCTCGCCGTGGCGGATTTCCAGATTGATGTCTTTGAGCGCCGCAAAACCCGACGCATAGGTCTTGTCGAGATGCGAAACGGAAATGGCGGAGGTCATCGCGCCGTTCCCGCCATCGTTGCCGGACTCGACCCGGTGATCCAGCTTCGCTTCGCGATCGGAACGATGGATTGCCGGATCGAACCCGGCAATAACAACCAAACGGTCACACCCAAGGCCGCGCCGCTTTCGACTTGTCCTCGAAACGCCGAATCTGGTCGCTCTTAATTATGGTCAGGCCAATGTCGTCGAGGCCGTTGAGCAGGCAATGCTTGCGGTGCGCGTCGACCTCGAACTTGACTACGCCGCCGTCGGGTCCGCGGATTTCCTGCTTGTCGAGATCGACGGTGAGTGTGGCGTTGGCGCCGCGTTCGGCATCGTCGAATAGTTTCTCCAAATCCTCCGGGGAGACCCGCACCGGCAAAATGCCGTTCTTGAAGCAGTTATTGTAGAAAATATCGCCGAACGAGGTCGAGATCACGCAGGTGATGCCGAAGTCCTTGAGCGCCCAGGGCGCGTGCTCGCGCGAGGAGCCGCAGCCGAAATTATCGCCGGCGACCAGAATCTTGGCTTTACGATAAGCCGGCTTGTTGAGCACGAAATCCGGATTTTCGCTACCGTCGTCGCGGAAGCGCTTCTCCACGAACAAGCCTTTGCCAAGGCCGGTGCGCTTGATGGTTTTCAAATATTGCTTGGGGATGATCATGTCGGTGTCGACATTGATCATCTTCAATGGCGCCGCGACGCCTTCGAGCACGGTAAACTTTTCCATGATGGCTTTGCTTTCCGAAGATCGCTTCTAAATGGCGCGCCGCAGGCGGCGGGTCAACCCTGCGCCGTCGTAGCCTCTTTTACCGTGAATTTCGACTCGCGGTCGAGCGTGCAAACCTGCACGCTATACTCGGTGTAGTACTTCTGTCGCGCCATTTTTTGCGCGGCGAGGTGCTCGGCATTGGTGCGCCACGTGCGCAATCCCTCCTCGTTCTCGAACTCAACGATTGTGCATCTTTCGCCGTCGTCGGCGTGAAAGGTCTTGTGTGAGATATAGCCTGGCATGGTGCGCGCAAGCTCGCTCATGCGCTCCACGACGAGAGAATAGTCGTCGCGTACGCCTGGGCGCAAACGGGAACGGAATACGGTCACCAACATCGGTCGTGCCCTTCGGATAATCGGATCGTTCCGCTGTTTAGCATAATTCATCGGTTCGGCACGTTCCGTCGACGTTCATGGTGTGGTTCTTCCGAAGTGTTCGGCCGAATTCTCGATCGCTTCCATGTCTGCATCGGAGAAGCCGAAATGGTGGCCGATCTCATGCACCAGCACATGTTTGACAATGGCGTCGAGCGCCTCGTCATGCTCCGCCCAGTAATCGAGGATCGGGCGGCGGTAAAGCCAGATCATGTTGGGCATCTGCACCGGGGCGCTTTCGGAACGAAACGGCAGGCCAACGCCTTGGAACAGGCCGAGCAGGTCGAATTCGCTCTGCGCACCCATCTGGTCGAGCACGTCTTCGGTGGGGAAATCGTCGATCCGAATGACGAGATCGGCGCACAAGTCGCAAAACTGCCGCGGCAGGCGGGCAAACACTTCGCCGGCGAGTGTTTCGAACTCGGCCAGTGAGGGCGCCTTGGTGCCGCGCCATGCCGGCGGATCGGATACCGGTTCAGCCATATTCGTAGTTTAGCGCAGATCGGCTAAGGTACGCAGCGATGACAGTGAAGTCCCCGATCGTTGCGCTCGCAGTTTTGCTGTTTATCGCGACGTTGCCGGCTGCGGCGCAGAATCCGCCGAAGCGCCCGCCATCGCCACGACCACGCGTCGAAGTCAATCCGGGGCCGCGGCTGCTCTATCGCCGTTGCAACTATTGGTACGAGATACAGCACCGGCCGAGCGGAACGGTTTTATTTCCCGCGCAGCATTGCTGGTGGGTGAGGGGCTAAGCCACGCCACTTTGCATTGGTCTTTCGTTAGCTGCGTGCCTTGGCCTCGCCATCGGCAGCCTGCTCGGCCACGCATCGTTCGAGATCCGTGAGATTGTTGCGGATTTGCTGTAGGGCGAAGCCGAGCGCGAACAGGCGCTCAACGTCTTCGACGGAAAGATTTCGCGTAAGCCTCTCGCGGCGAAGCGCCTCCATCTCGGCGGCATAGGCATTGAGGGCCGCGTCGACGGCATCAAGCGCGGACGGCGTGCGATGCGCTTGGAGTGCGGCCGCGCTGGCGCGCAAATAGTCGGTGATAGCGGCGCCGACCCGCCCCAGCGGAGCTTCGAGCCGTGATCGAGAAGGTTCCGGGAGAGGATTGGCAGCCGCTCTTCCAATCATCACAAGATCGTGGCGCAGCCTCAGCAGCATGCGCAACAGCGGGCCGGTGTCGGGTCCAATGGCGAGACCTGCCGCTCGTTCGTGTTCAGCCTCCGCGCCGACCTCGTTCATCTGCATCAGGGCTTGGCCGAAGCCGTCTTGAATGCGATGGAGCGTATCCACGTCAAGACTCTTCGTCAGGCCGGCCAGCAACTCCTCGAGGGCGCGTGCCATTTGATTCAGTGTTCGCGCCGCTGCTTCGATGACCAAAGGGTGCGCATTCGAGGGGAACAGGATCACCGACACCACGGCGCCGGTGACGCCCCCGAGCGCGACCTCGATGATGCGGTCGCTTGCCGAGGCGATGGCGCTGCCGTGCGTGAGTTGGGGAAGCAACAGTACGATGATGCCGGTGATCGGCGCGGCCGCGAATCTGGGTTTAATCGTCGCGATGAAGGCAAGCGGGCCGATGACAATGGCAAGAACCGCAAGCAGCGAGATTTCGTTTGTATGCGGAATGATCACCGTGACAGCACCGCCGTAGATGGCGCCGCCGAGAGTTCCCACCAGATAGTCAAACGATGCCTTTAACGATCGTCCGACGCTCAACTGCGTGACGATGACGGCGGTTATGACCGCCCACAACGGCAACGGCAGCTGCAGGAGCTGCGCAAGCACAAGCGCCGTCAGCGCGGCGACGGTGACTCTGACGGACAGAGCTATTTGTACCCGCCGGCGCCGCACGAGCCCGCGGAGTTCCACCCGCAATCTGCTAACGCGGCTCACGACAGGAAGCCTGGTGGTCCGATTCTAACATTCGCATCCGTATTCGGCAGCTTCTCATGCGAATGTTAGAATCAAAAGGACCACTAGCAAATATGAGTCTTAGTGGAGCTTTGGATTTGACATTCGCTTCACGAGGCTGCCGCTAGTGGTCTGATACATT
>DATKRE010000073.1:0-7269 GCA_035532335.1 Xanthobacteraceae bacterium
GGCGGGCTCAACGTGCGCGATCGGGCGATTTTCAGCCTGTTCGGCGCGCTCACCTTCACCGCGCACATGCTCGGCGAGCTACGTCTTTACGCCATCGCCGCCGAACAATGCCTGCCGGACTGACGTTTAATCTCTCCGAAACGCGACGCTGGCGATCCAGCCGGTCAGCAACGCCATCAATGCCGTGGCGATCCCATACAGCAGACCGTGCTCGCGCGCGGCGTTGACCACGAATTGCTCGAAGCCGACCTTGACGATGTCGAACGTCGAATCCGTTCGTGCGAGCAAATTGCCTTCGGCGAACAATTTCACATCGACCTGGTAATGGCCGATCGGCACCTCCGCCGGCAGCTTGATCGCCACCCGGAACAGCGTCGGGGTCAAAAATGTCACCGCATGCGGCTCCTCGCTGTAGAGGTTGCGCTCGCGCATCAACCGGATCAGCTCGCCGTGGAACGGATCGTTGGCGACGACGCCGACGTCGCTATGAATTAATTCGGGCAGCGGCGTATCGGTGAGCCCGACTTGCAACCGGCGCCGGTTCTCGGCGTTGGTAATCACGTCGAGCGGCCCGGTGGCGAGAACCGCCAGATACGACGGCACATCGACAAACGTCCGCCCCTGCGTATTCACCCAGATGCCGAGCACGCGCGACTTGCGGCGCGCGCGCAGCGTCTCGTGCGGGCCGGTGACGGTGGCCACGATGTCGTACGGACCCGTGCGTAACGGGCTGGCGGCGTCGCGCTCGACCGAACCGAACAACACCAGCTGCACGCCGGTGTAGTTCGAGGTGATCAGCACGCGGTGATCGCTCAGCGCGGTGACCAGCCGTTCCGCCGCCGCGGCCGGACCGGCGCCGGCGAGCAAGCCCGCCAGCAGCAGCGCGGCGGCACGCGCGCGTTTCATGGCATGCCCCCGACGATCCGGATCGAATATAAATCCCCCGGCCGCAGCACCAGCTCGAAGGCAAAGCGCAGGCCGACCGCGAGCACCAGAAGTCCGAGCATCAGACGAAGCCACTCGCCGCGGATGCGCTGGCCGGCAAGGGCGCCGAACTGCGCGCCGATCACACCGCCAACCATGAGAATGAGTGCAAGCACGGCATCGACCAGGTGATTGGTCGCGGCGTGCAGGATGGTTGCCGACACCATGGTGAGGAAGGTAAGCACCATCGAGGTGCCGATGACGGTCGCGGTCGGCACCCGCAGCAGATAAATGAGCATCGGCACCAGCAAAAAGCCGCCGCCGACGCCCATCACCGCGCCAAGAAATCCGATCAGGAAGCCGATACCCAGCACCGGAATGGCGGAAGCATAAATTTTCGAGCGCTTGAACCGGAGCTTCAGCGGCAGGCCGAGAAACCAAGCGTGGCTGCCCGGCCGGCGCACGATCGCCGGTCCGCCGAAATGCGTTCGAACAATGGCGCGCGCGCTCTCGACGACCATCAGCGCGCCGACGATGCTGAGCAGCGTGACGTAGGACAGCCCGATCATCAAATCGAGCTGATCGAGCGCGCGCAGCCAAGTGAACAAGGCCACGCCGCCGACGCTGCCGACGAGGCCGCCGGCGAGCAGCGTCAGTGCCAGCGTGACGTCGATTGCCTTCCTTCGCCAGTAAGCGATCGCGCCGGAGAACGAGGACGCCGCCACGTGGGTGGTAACGCTCGCCACCGCAACGGCCGGCTGCACGCCGATGAAGATCAAGAGCGGCGTCATCAGAAATCCGCCGCCGACGCCGAACATGCCGGAAATGAAGCCGACTGCCAGCCCCATCGCGAACACGACAAATACATTGACGGGAATGTCGGCGATCGGAAGGAAGATCTGCACGATGAAGCTGCCCGGCGCTCGCTACGCGGTTGGACCGTTCTACTCACGCAATGCTGCGCGGCATACCGTCAACGGCGGATCGGCGCGCAGATTTGATCGAAAAGCGGCGCCGCGGCGTCCGCTCAATTCACCTTCGCGGCGTCCGGCGCGGACCGCTTGGCGCTGGCATGCCCCTTCGGCCTGGCTGGCGGCGCGCCGTTCCCGGCCGCGTCCCAGGTGTCTTTGACCGCGATCGCATCGGGTGGCTGTGGGATCGGTACCCACGTCTCGGCGGCGCTGCGCGCCGCTTCGAGCGCCTTCTGGTCGAGATGCTTGGCGATATCGTCGCGCTTCTGCGCCGCGTCGGTATCGCCGTCTCTGGCCGCCAGCGAGAACCACTTATAGGCGTCGGCGAAGTTCTGCTCGACGCCGACGCCGCGCGCGTAGAGGACGGCGAGATTGTATTGGCTGTCGGTAACGCCGCGGTCGGCGGCCTTACGGAACCATTGCGCCGCAATGCGGTAATCGGCCTTGCCGTTGACGCCTTCGGCATACAGCACGGCGAGATTGTGCATCGCCTTGCCGTGACCCTTTTCGGCGGCGGAACGATAGAGGTCGCGCGCTGTCCCCAGATCTTTGCGCACGCCGACGCCTTTTTCGTACAGCGCGCCGAGCCGGAATTGCGCCGGGGCAAGCCCCTTCTTCGCCGCGACGTCGAACCAGCGCGCCGCTTCGCCATTGTTGGTCGGAACGACCCGGCCGTCGGCGAAGCGCACCGCCACCGCGTAGGCCGCGAGCGGATCGCCGGCGACGGCGGCGCTCCGCAGCATCGGCCCGCCGATGGCAATCGGCAGCTTTTCGCCGCCGGACGCAGCCGCATTGCCGGCCGCGCCGCGTTGCGCCGACGCCTTCGGCAGCGAGCCGGTAACATCGGTCGGAGCACCGGCAACCGCCGCGATGTCGGCTCGGCCACGCGCCTTATCGGTGGCCGGCGGCGTGAGCGATGATTGCTGGTCGGTATGCGCGGGAGCCGGAGTTGGCGTCGCTCCCACCGGCGGCAATGGCTGGCTTTGCGGTGCATCGGGCTGCGGCGGCGTAATCACCGTCGGCGCACCCGGCGCGTTTTCTTCCGGCGCAGCGGCAGGTAGCGCCTGCGGTTCCGCTTGAACGTGCGGCGGTTCGACCGGCAACGGCTCGGGTTCGGGCTGCTGCGGCGGCGTTTCGGTCTTTGCATGCGGCGGCGGGGTCGGGCCGCCATCCTCGAATAAGCGCGAAACGATATGGAAACCGCCGACAACAATGACCACGACCGCGGCGGCAACCGCCAGCGTCCGTAGTTTTTCGCCCCATTTCTTTGCGGGCGCGGCGGCCCCGGCTGCGGTCGTGCCGCGGGATTTGTTCTCGGCAGCGGTGACGGCGGCGGCCTTTGCGGCGCGGCGTGCCGCGGCAATGAAATCCGGCTTGCCGCCGCCTGGATCGGGAATAACTGGCGGCTTCGCGCCGATCGCCGCTTCCGATGCGGCGATCCGCTCGGCGGCCGAGGGCGTTGTACGCCCGCGGTTCGCGCCCGAGCCCGGCTCCAGCGGATGATCTGGCGGCAGGTTTGGATCGATTGGTATCCGCGCTCGCGACAGCCGTTGCGATGGTGACGCAAGCGCCCGCTGTGGCGGCTGTTCCTGCTCCGGCTGCGACTGTGGCGGCGGCGGTTCCGGCTGAACCGCAACTTCGGCCGCAAACAAAGCTTCATCGGTTTCCGGCAGCGCCGGCGGTTCGGGCAGCTCCGCCGGTATCTGCACCGGCTCGGGCGCGAGCGTAGGTGCAAGTGCCGCGGCGGTTTCGTCCGGTTTGCCGCCACGCATGTCGCTTTCGATCATGGCCAGACGATCGACGACATGCTCGACGGTGCCTTGCACCGCTTCGAGCGAATCTTCGAGCTTGGCTTGTGAGCGGCGGTCCGGTCGGCGGCTATTGGCAAAGCCCTCAACGCGACCGCCAGCCGGCACGATGCCCGGTGCGACGGCCGCGTCGACGCCGCCGCTGCGTAACTGCTCAATGTAAACCAGAAGGTCGGCAAGCCCGCGCTCGACGCCTTCAAGCAGCCCGAGCCGCGCATCCGAAACATCGAGCCGCTTGACCAGACTGGCGATCCGATCCTCGAGATGCGCGAGCGCCGTGTGATCGGTATGGGTGAGCTGCACCCATTCGAGCTTCTCGATCAGGCCGGACAGCAGCTTCTCCAACTCGCGTGGCACCGCATGCCCGGCTTCGTTCGAGGCATTGATGGCCCCGGCGAGCGTCTCGATGCGGTTTTCCAGCGCGGTTAGCGTCGGCAGATTGGTGGCGCCAAGCGCGAGGCTGTCAACTTTGGTCGCCAGCTCGCGCACGTCTTCGGCGACTTTGGTCAGCGTATCGTTGGACGCGACATGCGAGACGATGCCGCGCAGGCCGCCGATCGCCGCTTCCAGTTGTTGCAACGCTGTGGGATCGTCGCGCGCAACAATCGCGTCGACTTTCTGCGACAGCGTATTCACCGCCTCCTGGAAACCGACCAGGCTTTCGGCCGGTGTTAGCGTGCGAAGCGCTTCGCGTACATCGATCAGGCCGTGCTCGATGCCGGCCAGCGCCGATCCATCGACGCCGGATTCGCGCGTGTGATCGATGCGTTGCGCCAGCGCTTTGACTTCGATCTCGAGCGATTCCAGCGCCCGGCGCGGCAGCGCTTCGTCGAGCGAGCGGCCGATGGCGGCAAGATCGTTTTGCAGGCCGGCGATCGCCGCGTGCAAATCTCCGGAGGGTTGCAACGTTTCGATTTTCGCGGTGATCTCGCGCAGCTGTTGCTCCAACAGGCTCAAGTCGAGCGCTTCGCCCGCATAGTGCGTCGGAGCGCTGGACTGCGGACGGGATGGGAGCGGTTGCGGCTCGCGCTCGCTGAACGAGCGTTGCGGCGGCGCATCGTCGTCGAGCGCACGCTGCCGTGTCTTGATTTCGTCCGCCGGCTTGTCGTCGAGCGCACGCTGACGCGCCGCGATTTCGGCGACGGCGCGGTCGATCGAAGCGTCCTGCGGATCCTCGACGCGCTGCTCGACCGGCGGCTCATCGTGGCGCGGCCGCTCGCGGCGCGGTCGTTGAGGGCGCTGCGGCTCACCGCGATAAGGAACGCCCGGAGGTCCATAGTCGTCGCGCGCGGACGGCGCGCGGCGCCGAACCGGCGGCTCATCGTCGTATTCGTTTTCGTAGCGCACGCGGCGCCGCAGCGGCGGCGGTGCTTCGCTAAAGCGCTCGCGCTCATGCTCCCGATCACGCCAGCGTGGCGGCGGCTCGCGATCATCGTAACGCGGTCGCGGCCGATGGCCGTCGTCGGGCTCGCGGTCGACGTCGCTTCCCCACCAGCCTTCGTCATCTTCCTCGACCGGTTGGATGACCGAGTTGAGCCATTCTCCGACCGACAATCCCGAACGGCGCGCGGCCTCGCGCGCCGCGGAGCGCGCTTCCGGGCGTAGACCTCTGAGATTCCACGGACCGCCCGATTTCATTCTCACGTCCAAGCCACATCGGAGGAGCAGGAGCTGCCCAGGGTGCGGGCCGATGCCCATAACCAGACGACGCGGAGGGCACGGTTTTCTGTCCTCAGAAACTGAATGTTGAGGATTACGGTAAAGATGCCGTTAAGAAATCTTACCGCGGGGCTGGTGCGGCGCTTGCCGGCGGCTTCGACACCGGCGGTACCCAAGTCGGCCGCGTAACGGTTACCGTTACGGGTGCTGCCTTTTGGCTTCGATGCAACTTATGGGAGATTAAACTTAGTGCAACGCCCCTGAGTAGCGGCGACCCAATCCCTGAATAGCGACAACTCATGACAAATCCGGTGGCGCTCTACCCGGAAAGTGCGTCGACCGCTTCGGAGGCCATGGCGGTCCACGATGACCTGCCTCTCCAGCCCCGCCCGGTGCGTGCCGGCGGCGACACCGGCCTCCTGTCGATCGGCGAGATCGCGCGCCAGTTCGACCTCACCCCGCGCACGCTTCGCTTCTACGAGTCGAAGCGGCTGATCGCGCCGCAGCGCCACGGCGCCATCAGGCTCTACCGCCGTACCGATTGTGAGCGATTAGGTCTTATTTTGACCGGCCGGCGGCTCGGTTTCACGCTCGCCGAGATCGGCGCCTTGCTCAACCGGCCGGATGCTGACGGCTTGCGACTGACGCGGACGCAATGCGTGACGCAGATCAATTTGCTGGAGCGGCAAAAACGCGGAATTGAAATCGCGATTTCCGAGCTGCGTCAGATTTATACCTCGTTCTACCGGACGCTGATCGACCCGCCCGCCAAGCCGTCACGCTAACGCCGGCTGCCCACCTTTGGTCTTATCGTTGACGCAAATCGGCTACGTTATACCTTCGGTTGCGCCGGTTTACCGGCAGGGGGAGGGCGATATGCCGACTTACAAGGCACCGGTTGCCGATGTGATGTTCCTGTTGAGCGATGTGTTCCACATCGAGCGCTACAACAACCTGCCGGGCTTTGCCGACGCTACACCCGACGTTCTCGAAGCCGTCCTCGGTGAAGCGGCGAAATTCTGCGAAGACGTGCTGACCCCGCTGAACCGGATCGGCGACAAAGAAGGCTGCAAGCGTAACAGCGACGGCTCAGTGACGACGCCGAGAGGGTTCAAGGAAGCCTACCAGCAGTTGACCGAAGGCGGCTGGATCGGCGCCTCGGCGCCGGCCGAATTCGGCGGCCAGGGCCTGCCGATGGCGCTCACCCAATCGATCAGCGAATTTCTCTGCTCATCGAACATGGCTTTCGCCATGTATCCGGGGCTGACGCAGGGCGCCGCCGCGGCGATCTCCTTCCATGGCACGCCCGAGCAGAAGCAACTTTACCTTCCCAAGCTTATCGGCGGTCAGTGGACCGGCACGATGAATCTGACCGAGCCGCAATGCGGCACCGACCTCGGGCTGGTGCGGACCCGCGCGGCCAAGCAGGACGACGGCTCCTATAAAATTACCGGCACCAAGATTTTCATCTCCGCAGGCGAGCACGATCTGGCGGAAAATATCATCCATCTGGTGCTGGCGCGGATCGACGGTGCGCCGGAAGGCACCAAGGGAATCTCACTGTTCATCGTGCCGAAATTCCTGCCCGACAAGGATGGCAACCCGGGCGAGCGCAACGCAGTCACGTGCGGCTCGATCGAAGAGAAAATGGGCATCCACGCCAATTCCACCTGCGTCATGAATTACGACAGCGCAATCGGCTGGCTGGTCGGCGAAGCCAACCGCGGGCTGAACGCGATGTTCGTGATGATGAATGAAGCTCGCCTTGGCGTCGGCATGCAGGGTTTGGCGCTGTCTGAGGTCGCCTATCAGAACGCCGCCGTCTACGCCAAGGAACGCCTGGCCGGCCGCGCTTTGACCGGCGCGAAGTTCAAGGACAAGCCGGCCGATCCGATCATCGTTCACCC
>DATKRE010000074.1:0-3573 GCA_035532335.1 Xanthobacteraceae bacterium
TTCTCGCGCCCGAGCTGATCGAACGTGCATTGCCGCGGCGCCTTGTCCGGCCGCCAGCGCAAGAGCCGCGTGCCATGGCGGAAGCGCTCGCCGGAAAAGTGGTCGTAGCAGACCTCGACCACGAGCTTTGGCTTGAGCGGCTGCCACTCGCCCGATCTTTCCGTCGACCAGCGGCTTGGACCGCCCGGCGCGTTGCCGGTAAATCCCGGCGGCCCGATCAGGCGTTCGAGCTTTTTGGTCAGCGCCGGCTTTTCTTCGCGCTTGATAGTCGCGGTGAAGCCGACGTGATGCAGATGACCCTTCTTGTCGTAAAGGCCGAGCAGGAGCGAACCGACCAACGGGCTTCCCTCGTTGTAGCGAAAGCCGCCGACCACACAGTCGGCGCTGCGGTAGTTCTTGATCTTCTGCATACCGCTGCGGTCGCCGGATCGGTAAACGAGGTCGCGCCGCTTGGCGATAACGCCGTCGAGCGTCGCGCCGGCGCGCTTGAGCCAGGCTTTGGCGTCGGCAAGCCGCGTCGTCGCCGGCGACAGCCGTAACGCCGGCGTGCGCCGGCCATATTTTTTGTAAAATGCTTCCAACGCCGTGCGCCGTTTCGCCAGCGTTTCCCCGACCAACGCATCGCCGGCGCCATCGACGAGAATGTCGAAAAGAATGAACAGCGCCGGGGTTTCCCGTGCCAGCCGCTGCACCCTGCTCGCCGCCGGATGGATCCGCTGCAACAGCGCATCGAAAGAGAAGCCGCCGCCGTCCGGGACGACGATCTCGCCGTCGAGCACGAATTTTTTCGGTTCGAGCGCGCGCAGCGCCGCCACCAGCTCGGGAAAATACCGCGTCATCGAACGGCCGGACTTCGATTGCAGTTCGACCTTGTCGCCGTCGCGAAAGGCAAGCGCGCGGAAGCCGTCCCATTTCGGCTCGTATTGCCATTCTTTGCCGATGGGTATCTCGTCGACCGACAGAGCCTCCATCGGCGGGAACGGCATGCGCAGCGGCAGTGTCATGCTAACAACCAATCGCTCGTCCCCGCGCAAGCAGCTACCCAGCCCTGCTCATATAACAACTCTCGCTGGATTCCCGCTTGCGCGGGAATGAGCGGTCAAGGTCTAATCGCCGCCAAGCGGAACGAGAAAAGGCGAGGAACGGGTGAGCAAGGCGCTCGAGCAAGGCTATGACGGCATCGTCATCGGCGCCGGCCATCATGGCCTGATCCTCGGCAGCTATCTCGCCAAAGCCGGCTTGCGCGTCCTGCTGGTCGATCGGCGGCTGCAATATGGCGGTGGCCTTTGCACCAGGGAAGTCACCGCGCCCGGCTTCTACCACAACCTGCATTCGATCAATCATTTCCATATTTCCGAGACGCCGTGGTTCAAAGATCTCGGTCTCGATCAGCGCGTGACTTACATCACCCCGCGCTACGAATTCGGCCAGGCGCATCGCGACGGCACCGCGCTGGTGTTCGGCCGCGATCGCGAAGAAACCATCGCCAACGTCGCGCGCTTCTCCAGGCGCGACGCCGAGACGTTCCGGGATTGGAACCGGCGCGCCGAGGAAATCACCGCGCGCATCCTCATTCCCGAGCGCTACGCCGAGCCGTTGCCGCAGGCCGAGCGCGAAGCTCTGCTGAACAAAACCGCGATCGGGCGCGACTTCCTCGCCATCAGCCACCGCCAGCCGCTCGATGTCGTCGACGAATTGTTCGAGAACGACCACGTCAAGCTGCTGTTCCTGTTCAAGGTGTCGCTGTTCGGCACCTGGCTGACCGATACGCTGTCGAAGACAAGCCCGATGGGCTCGGTGATCCGCGCCTTCGATCTGGAAAGTGGCTACCAACTCTGCCAGGGCGGCTCGTTCAACCTGGCGCGCGGCTTGATGGAGACGTTCATCGCCGCCGGCGGCACGTTCGCGCCGCAGGTCGCGATCGAGCGCATCCTGATCGAAGGCGGCCGCGCCAGCGGCATTGTGCTGGCCGATGGACGCACCGTGCGCGCCAGCCAATTCGTCGCCTCGACCCTCGACGTGCATCAGACCTTCGAAAACCTGATCGGCCGGACCCAACTGCCGGCGGCGTTCGCCACGAAGCTCGATGACTTCCGGTACACCGGCTGGACCTTGTTCGGGCTTCACCTCGCGCTGCACGAGGCGCCGCAATTTGCCGCCGCAGCTTTCGATCCGAACATCAACCGTTCGCTCAAGTGGAGCATTGGCGCCGATACCATGGAGGAGCTTTTCTCCGCGCACGAGGACGTAAAAGCCAACCGCGTGCCGCGCATCGTGCAGTTCGGGTCGGGCCCCTTAAGCGTCATCGACCCGACGCAGGCGCCGCCCGGCAAGCACACCACCTATTGCTGGCATGTGATGCCGCTCGAGCCCGATCTCGGCGGCCAGAACTTCGAGGACTTCAAACGCGAATTCGCCGACAGGATCATCGAGACCTTCGCGCGTTACTGCCCGAACCTGACCCGCCGCAACATCATCGGCCAGTACGTCTACACCGCGAAGGAATACACCGCCGACCTGATCAACATGCGCCAGGGCGATATTTTCATGGGCGCGTTTAACGCCGAGCAGGTGATGTACAACCACTTCGGTTACCGAACGCCGATCCCGAACCTCTACATGGCGGGCTCCGCCGGCCATCCCGGCGGCGCGATCTCCGGCGGCTCGGGCTACATCACCGCCGGCATCATCGCCCGCGATCTCGGCCTGAAATTATGGTGGCAGCCAGCCGACGCCGGCGCCGCGCTAAGCCGACTGGCGCAAGCGGCATGACAATGCGACAGACCGTTTCCTCACCGCTCGGCTGCAATGCCTGAACACAAGGTCCGTCATGTCCGACCCATTCTCTGTAGCCGACAAGGTCGTGGTCATCACCGGCGCCGGGCAAGGCATCGGGCGAAGCTTCGCCAAGACGTTTGCATCCGCTGGCGCCAAGGTAGTCATCGCCGAACGCAATATGGACAATGCGCGCGCCGTCGAGCGGGAAATCGCCGCCGGTAACGGGCATGCCAAAGTTTTCGAAACCGACGTGGCCGATGAGGCCTCGGTCAAGCGGCTTGGCGCCAGCGTCGAGGCGGCTTACGGCCGCGCCGACGTGCTGATCAACAATGCGGCGATTTTCTCCACACTGGCGATGCGGCCGTTCGACCAAATTCCGCTGGCCGAGTGGGAGCAGGTGCTGCGCGTCAACATCACCGGCCCGTTTCTATGCGCGCGGGCGATGCTGCCGCTGATGCGCAAAAACAAATGGGGCCGCATCATCAATATGGCGTCCGGCGCGGTCACGCTCGGCCGGCCCAATTATTTGCATTACATCGCCTCGAAATCGGCGCTCGCCGGCATGACCCATTCGATGGCGCGGGAGCTTGGCGCCGACGGCATCACCGTCAATGCGGTGCTGCCCGGGGCGACCTATACCGAAATCCCGCGCCAGACCGTTACGCCCGAGCAAAAGCAGCGTATCGTCGCCATGCAGTCTATTCCACGTCCGCAGGTGCCGGAGGATTTGCTCGGCGTAGTCTTGTTCCTTGCATCCGACGCCTCCGCCTTCATGACCGGCCAGGAGCTCACCGT
>DATKRE010000075.1:0-10988 GCA_035532335.1 Xanthobacteraceae bacterium
GGCGATGAATTCCTCTAGCGCGCGCGTCACAGCGGCCTTCTTTGTGCGCTCACCGCTCACTTTGACGGCTTGCTCGATGAGCTTCGGGTCGAGCGAAAGATTGGTAGCCATGTGTCACCTCTTACACAGAAGTCTACACATCGAGGCGGACCCCGACAACTGGAATTCTTGCCCCATTCATCACCATCTCGCAGCGCGCCGGTAACAGGCCCCGAGCCATCCGAAGTGGACCCGCTAGCGCGGAGGGGCGCGCTGGCGAACGTCGACTTCGCGCGGCGCTCTGGCTCTTCCATCCGCGGTGAATTGCCGTCGAGGCGCGGAAACAAACAGCTGAAGCGGGCGATGTTCCTGTCGGCCTTCGCGGCTCTGCGCGATCCGCTCTCCAGGGCGTACTAGACTCGCAAGATCAGCCAAGGAAAGCGCCATAACCAAGCCCTCATTGCGCTCGCACGACGCCGATGCGACCTGCTGTTCGCCATGTTGCGCGACGGGACCCTTTACAGCCCGCCGGAACCCAAAATGTTCTTGACAACCACATAGGGGCACCCCCCTTTTCGGCGAGGCTGACGGTCTCGCCGCCGGCGAGGATCACAGCCGCGGCGGATAGGAACATTCAGTTGCGCCAGTTGCGCTCCTGGCCCTCGGTGTCGACGATCAGGGATCGTGCGAGTTGGTCGGCGTCCTGAGTTTCTAACGGATCGGTCGCGCCGTGGGTGAAGTGAATGACGTGCATTCCTTTCTCCCCGTTCTTCTTTTTTGGAGTTTGCGCCGCGTTGGGCGTGGTGGTCAAAAAGTCCGCAGGCCGGCCAAGGGATTGTTATCGGTGACGTTTGAGTGACAAGTCCCCGGTTGTGCACAGGGTTATCCTCTGAAGATGGGGATAAGAAACATGCAACCGGATTATTTGGGGGGATTGGAGAGAAATGCGCGCGTCAGGATCGCGTGGATTCGACAAGCTGTCCCCGGAACATTCGGTGGACCTTTGCCGTTGCAGCGCGGATAAGTCGTTTGCGCGGCCGACTGCAAAAAAGAAAGGCCCTGCAAGCAGGGCCTCTCGGTACCTCGACATTCTCAACGACTGGTGTTCGTCAGGCGGCAGCCGCCAACAATTGCCAGTTCTTGGGCATGATCACCGCGTCGATCACATGGATGACCCCGTTCGTCGCTACAAGGTCCGCCTGCTTGACGTGAACCCCGTTGACCTGCACGCCAGAGGACGTCATGGTCGCCGTCAGGGAAGTTCCCTGAACGGTCATGACTTCCCCGGACTTCACGTCTTTAGCCTCAATGTGTCCTGTGACGACGTGGTAGCTCAAAACGGCCTTGAGCTTCGCAGTATCTTTCAATAATGCGTTGAGCGCGCCCGCTGGGAGCTTCTTGAATGCTTCATCGGTCGGCGCAAAGACAGTGAACGGGCCTTTCCCTTTCAGGGTATCGGTCAGGCCTGCGGTTTTAATGCCGGCAAGCAAGGTGGTGAAATTGCCCGCCGCGATCGCCGTATCGAGGATATCCTTCGACGGAGCCATGCGGGTGGTGCTGCCACGTTCATTGGCAGATGTGTTCTTTGAATGTTCCATAAATAGTGACCTTAATGTATGGCCCGCAAGAATTTGCCGGCCAACTCAACTCGAATGCGGTTGAGGGCGGCGAGTATGGACCGTATATGGGTCGCGTGCGGGTTTCGGCCAAAAGAACTGTTTATCGCGATGAATGGTGCACGAGACCTTGCAATCGACGCGCGCCACGCGGCGCGGCCGCTGCGAGACTCGCGAGTGGATCTGATGTCATGACGAGCTACACTTGACCAGAAGCAGTTCTTCATTGAGTCGGCTTTGGGCAATTAACCACCTTTACGAGGCTGCGACTAAACTGCGTTTCAATCGACCTAAGGACCTGGCCACCGCGAAGAGGAGTTCGAGACGATGGCAATGTTGGGTTATTGCACCGTAGGTTCGAACCGCCTGCAGGAAGCGAAGACGTTCTACGACGCGCTCCTTGGTTCGGCTGGGATTATTCCTATGTTCGAGCACCCTTCCGGCGGCCGTGTCTACGGCAACGATGTGGGCCTTTCACGCGAGGGCCGTTGCGTGCGCGGCGGTCGATGCGGCGGCGGCGCCGACGAGGGCGCTCCCGGCGAACGTGCCCCGAAGTCTTATATGTCGTACTTTCGCGACCTCGACGGCAACAAGCTTTGCGCCTACTGCGTGGTCTGAGAGGTCATGAACAACATGGACAACGCGCGAGGTGGCAGGGAAACGGTAGCTGGCCGAGGTCCGCTATTCGCCGGGAGGCACCGGATCGGGGCAATCTGCACGAGGGGCCTGGATGGCAGCGGCCCCGTGCATTGCTAGCGGTGCGCGCTCTCCCGGATCACAAGCCACTTCACCAAGCTGATCAGGGCCGCGTCGCCGCCCGCCGAATTCACTGTCACACGATATCGACCGTTGACGATGATGGTGGGTGTCTGGTCAACTTGGTAGGCAGCGATTTGCTCGTCGGCCTGCCGCATTTTTGAATCCACGCCGAAGGATCGCGCCGCGGCCACAAACGCGGCGGCCGTGATCCCGGTCTTGCGCGCATAGAACTTCGAAATGTCGGCGATCGTGGGCATGTGGTCCCTTGGTCGACCGGTCGCCGGGTCCATTGTGGCCAGTTCGCCCGTCTTCCAGATCGCGTCGAACACTGCCGTATGGGTCTGCGCAACCAGTCCCAGGGCCTGTGCTGCGAAGAAAGCTCGCTGAAAGTTTGTCCAGTCTTCCTCGGGGTGCCAAGAAGCCGGCAGGTAAGTGAACACCGCGTTGGGCGCAAGACTGGCCTTTAGTTTATCCATGAGCGGATAGAAGTGATTGCAGGCGGGACAAGCGTAGGAGAAGACCTCCACGACCTCCACCTTGCCGTGCGGCAGGTCGGTCGGCTGTGGCGGCTGCACGAGAAAGTAGTGTTGACCCTCCGTCCAAACGGGGCCAGCACCCGAGACCGACGACGCCGCGAACAAAGCGATCACAATCAGCAGCACTCTTTTCATAGGGGTCCCGCGCAGTCGGTCAGTGGCGCGATTGTAGGGCAATTCGTCGATGCTCACTCTGTTCCCGGTCTCGAACCGCGGCAGTCCTTTTTGGCGGTGTGTACTCTCAGGCTTTCGATCGTTCGGGGGTCCGCACTGGAATCGACGAACTTTCGCAATGCCGCCTTTCGCAATGCCGCGCTGAACGCGAGTCCAACCAGATTGACCAAAGCCGCTACAAGCAGGAGGGGTGCCACAAGAAGGAAAAAATACCACGGGTCGCCTGGCGCGAAATCGCAATGTTCCCAGCCCGGCGGTGGCCATGGGCGGCTCGCAACCCGCAACCATAACGCCGCAGCAATCACGTTTCCGGCCAACCATCCGCAGGCGATGAACGTCCGCGTTAACGTAGTCACTATGGTGTTGTTACCGACCGAGTTGGCCGGGACCGGTAGGTCCTCACTCAGGCATTTAAGTCATCGTCCGATCCGTCGCGGTGTGGTTCCAGATCCATCTGGCATTCGCGGCTTGGGGTGAGCGTCTGGGTACGGGTGCGGTCGGCGCCCTGCCCTGTCGGTGACGCGTTTTGCTAGACAGTGCTGGAGTCGAAGATCAATATTGTGACGTCGAATTTAAGGCGAACGGCGCGGGGCGGCTCGGCGACGCAGTCGCCAGGATGGTATTCGACGGCCGCTCAAAAACCTGTCAACAGGGTATGAAATACGTACAGCACGAGCGCGACCCCGAGAACCACCATCAGGCCCGCGAGTGAAAGATCCATTCGCGCGTTGTCGTTCCGTTGTTCTGGACTGTCGATCGCCCGGCCGGTGCGGATGAACCGCACCGCCGCCATCGCCACCATCGCCGTACCGGCAACGATCAGCACCAAGCCGGCCAGATCGCCGAACCTGCCGCCGCGCACTGCGATGACACGCCCGGTAGTGCCCGCCAATGACTGCGCGGCGATCTTCAGGAACAGATTGAACTTTGCCACCAGGAATCCGAACGCCATCACGGCTATCGCGGTGCGCACCCAGGCAAGGAAGGTGCGCTCGTTCGCTGCATGATCGGAAAAATTGCGGATCATCTGCTTCGTCCTCGCGGCAGCGACACTCGATTCATTATAGCCGCTTCGATGAACGCATCACGACTGCAAATGCCGTTGTTCGATGTAGCCAGGAATCGTGTGTTTTGCGAAGCGCGCGGAGGGTATGATTGCGCCTCGTGTGAGCTGGATCGCTGGAGTTAAGGCGGGCGTGCGGTTGGGCGGTCACGAGGAATTGGCCTTTTCCTGTGGAAATGCAGAAGGCGGCTGTGGGTCGGGCAGTTTATGATCCGACCTGGAGGATGACGGGCATGCATTCACTCGATCCCGCCGAGGCCTACCGGCGTTTGGTCCGGAAGGTGTATCACGGCAATTTCGCGCTCTGCGATCAGTTCGTCGCGGCGGATTTCGTATTGCACGTGCCGGGTGTTTCTGACGGAACCTATCGCGGGCCGGAAGGCCTTCGCACCGTGCTGCAGGGGGCGTGGGCGCCCTTCTCTTCGCTCACGTTCCGAATTGTCGTTGGGCCCATCGTGCAGGGAAATTTATTGGCAGCGCGGTGGCTCGCGGTCGGCGTCTACGCCGGCGGTTTCCCCGGCGCAAAAGTCGCGCCGGGCACGTCGGTGCAGTTCGGTGGGCATGATTTCTTTCGATTTGGCGATGGGCTATTTGTCGAGTATTGGGGTGGCGCGGATGAAGGGCATGTCATGAATCAGCTGGGGATGTTTTCCTAGGGAGGATCTCACGCCGAAAATCGATCAGCGAATTGAGTCGCCCGAGACAAAGCTCAAGCAACTGAAAGTGCGGCAGCAGCGGATCGAGACGCGCGCGGGCCGTCGCGATCCGGCGGGACCGCCGGGATGAATTACGGCGGAAGATTTTGGTGGGGGTAATCGTGCTTGCGAAGGTCGATGGCAAGACATTCGACGAGGCGGTTTTGAGGCAATGGCTCGATGGTTGCGGCGGCCCTCGCGGCGCTCGGCGTGATGGCGACGTTTGCAGTCGGCACCGTCACGGGACTCAATTTGCCGGAGCGCTGGTACCGGTGGGACTCGTCCTCTTTGGCGGTGCTTTGGGGCATATCTGGCCCGGCACGAACGGCCCCGCCGCCGCACCCATCATGACAATGCTGGGAGCACTAATTCATGAGTCGCGAAGCGTTTGGCGTCGGGCGAGGACAGGATGCCCGAAGGGCCCGACCAGACGAAACATACTATTCGCGCAGCTGTTTCATGCGCAGACGAATGACGATTTCGCAGGCATCGTGCGGGCCGTTGCTTGGGGTCGGGTGAGTTGGCGGCTCGAAGAGTTCTCGGGGGATGGCGCACTGGCGAGAATTTAGTTGGCATGGGTGGGACAAGCTGCGAACGCTGGGCAATCTGGCGGCGGATTCTGATCACGGCCTTTTTTTTGCCCGGTGCGCGTAAACTGCGGCGTGAGCATGGATATCCGTACATTGTGCAGTCGCATCGCAGCGGGTCGCGTCGTCGCGGCCATCGTCGCAGCATTCGCATTGTCTGTTTCGGCTGCAGCCCAGTCGGTGCTTTCAGTCGGTCCGCGCGGCGTGCAGCGCTTGGTGGTCGAGCAACTTTTCGACCGGGGCGGCCGGTGGTATCTGATCGATGACGGGGGCTGTTACACATACCTTGAATCTCCCGGCATTCGCCTCGTACAGGGCCGCCTTGTCCTGCATGCTCATTTGACATCGAGGCTGGGACAACCGACAGGCAACGGCTGTGAAGGTGCCGATTTTGCGTCCAACGTCACTCTATCCGGCAGATTGCGTGGCGGCGGACACTTGTTGATATTGGACGATATCCGTATCGACCGCATTGACGATGAATCGACTCGTAACGCTTTCAATCTTGCGCTCCAGGTTGACCCGCAACTCATGCCGCACGTCGCAAATATCGATGTGTCTGAGTTTGTCAGACAGGAAGTGCTGGCAACCGGTGGCTCACGGACTCGCCTCGACGGGTTTCGTATTTTGAACATCACGACGCGGGCGGACGCCGTGGTCATTAAATTCGATTTGAGCTTAAGCGTGCCTTAGCGCCACCAATGGGTTGGCGCTGTCCGATCACGGCGAGTTTGCTTGATCGCGCGGCATTTGTCGCAATGACTCCGTCGAGCGGCCGTCGCCGATCCGGACGAGATTCCCGCCGCGCCGAAGCGCTTCGTGTGCGTGTGATCGCCAATAATTAGCCGCCAGCATTATTTGCGAGAGACTATTCCAGCGCCGACCGCGAAGAGGTCCATGAGTCTTGCCAATGACACGGCATGGTTAGTACGCCCCCATGTAATCACGCTTGCCGATGGCCAAGCCGTTGTGGCGCAAAATGTTGTAGGCGGTGGTGACATGAAAGTAAAATTGCGGCAAGCCGTAGTTCGCCAGATAGGCCTGACCACTCAGCTTCTTTTCCTTAGGCGTACCGGGACGCAGTACGATTTCTTTCGTTTCGCTACCTTCAAATTGCGCAGATTTCACACTATCAAGAAATTCCAGTGTCCGGGCCAATAGTGCATCGAGATCAGCAAAGCTCTTCTCTTTGCCATCATAGGTGGGAACTTCAACACCTGCTAAGCGTGCCGATATCCCGCGCGAAAAATCGGCGGCAATCTGCACCTGTTTGAGCAGCGGAAACATGTCCGGATACAGGCGTGCCTGCAAGATCGCGTCCGGCTCTATTGATTTGGCGGCCGCATGTGCATCGGCCTGCGCCAGTATGGCTTTCAACGCTATCAGCAATTGCTTGAAGGCGGGGACTGCGTTGCTATACATGGGGCTAGACATGGTCGATCCTCGGTTGGTTCAACGGGTGATGCTATTCAAAAGGGCACTGCGCCGAGTTGCCCAATTACCGCGGGCGGGGGATCGCGCAACGCTACGAATACTTCATAGGTGAATGAGTGCGAAAGGCTTTGGCTAAGTATCTCCACGGTAGAGCTTTAAAAATTCACGATAGAGCCGACTACGGCAAAATAATGACAACAGTACCGCCAGACCGAGAAAACACAGTAGCACTGTAGTGTTGAGAGCGTATACGACCAGGTCGGTTGCAGTCCATTCCTTGGTGATTCCCGCGGCTTGGCCAGAAGCTGGTTTCGTCAACGGAGGTTCACTCCTGTCGGCGGATATATCACGGGTCATCCGTTCCACTGGCCGGATACCGGAAGCTGTCCACAAATCGAACTGAGATCGAACTGATTCCAATTGCGTCCGATACGCCTGGCCGGAAAGCTCGTCGACAATGAGTGTCTTTCGGTCGCGAAGGTTGGGTAACGCAAGCATTACGGGTAGTGACGCTGCGTTCACCGCAATGGTTGAATTTCGATCATCGATGAAGTACAGCCGGCAGACACCCTCGGCTGAAATCTGCAGGAATCCGGCACCAGGTAGGGTTGTGGCCGAAGCATTCAGTATTTTCTGCGCTCTGTCGGCAAGAGCCGCATCCTCAATCAGCTTTGGCAGCATTTTGGCGGCATGGACCGCTGCCGGCGGCCCGTATTTCTCCACCTGCTTCGCCGCCCTTGGCTTGCGCGTGGGCTGTTGTCAAATAAGAAATATTGAAAATCACAATTTCAGAGGCGCCGAGCGCACTGCATTTTCGACTCGACCTCACGGAAGGTAATGACACTCGTCTACGCCTCGAAATAATAGTTTTTGCCTCGTGTCTGTACCATGCGCGAGTCATTAGGCGGTTTCCGCCGTGGCGGATTGAGAAGGCGGACGTGGAGTGAGCAGATCGGAAGGCTGACGCCGCGGGGCGGCTCGGCGGCTGGCGCTCTCCTCCAATTTCTTTCGATGGCGCGTTCTGGCTCCAGCGATAATGGTCGAACGCGCGTAAATATTTGAATGGACCAAGCTAAATTGGTCGGCCGTGTAGGGATCGAACCTACGGCCAATTGATTAAGTGAAGCTGTTTCGATCAGTGATTTTACCCTTGAAGAACAATTATTTAGGCTCCTCCAACTGTGCCACGATTTGGCGAGTTGGCCGAAGATAAGGCTTTGAAGTTATAGGTATCCGGATCTTCGAATGGCACAACCGCCTGGGCAGTCGTTCCGACTTCAGTGATCTGGATAACCCGCCCCGGCGGCACGAAATTAGCTCAAAAAATCCTCCTGGACGGATTTTCGTTTGCGTATTACAGTATCACTGTATTACATTACAGCTGGAGCGACACATGGCAATGAGCGTCCGATTGGATCCGACATTGGAGACCCGTGTAGCGCAAGAATCTCGCCGGCTTGGCGTTACAAAGTCTGAATTCGTGAAGGACGCACTCGAAAGGGTGTTAGGCCTTAAGAATCCGGCGGACTTGCTCAGTACTGTGCGCAGCGGCAAAGCAATGGGAAATCCGCGAGCGTCACGCGATGTCTCGGCAAGAATGAAGGCCAAGCTCCGTGCGAAGTTGTCTGATTGATTCCGGACCGCTGATCGCTCTTTTCGCGGTGGATGACTACCACCACGCTCGCTTCGATGCACTGGTGAAAGAGCTCTCGCTGGGCGGGCTGCGGCTCATAACGACCTGGCCCTGTATTGTCGAAGCCTCGTATCTGCTCGAAATTCCGCAGCGTTTTGAAATGCTCAAATGGATAGAACTGGGCGGCGCAGTGGTTTATCCGTTTGAGCCCGTACACCTTGACGACATCATTCGATGGATGCGTCGATACAGCGAAGGCGGCAAGCGCGAGATGGATCTGGCCGATGCATCCCTATATTGGCTCGCTGTCGAAACGGGCGTGACTGAGATCTTGACTGTCGATGTCACGGATTTTTCACGCTATCGCCTGCCACGTGGCAAAGCCTTTACTTTGCAATGACAAGTGAATCAGCAACTGTGAGCCAATCCGTCGATGCTCGCGATTAGTCCGTGCTCTTCTGCAAAATCAAACCGGCGGACAATGCAGAGCGAGCCGGCTCAATGAGCGTTCAATGGCGCAGCCCGGCTTTCGGCCGATGCTTACGCCCCACGTAAAATGCTGAAAATAAAGGCTTAATTGGTGGGCCGTGTAGGGATCGAACCTACGACCAATTGATTAAGAGCGTGAATCCCCTCTACGCCCGAATACGCTGGAGTGCGGTTTATCTATAAGAATCAGGTGGTTATAATATAGGCGTTTCGACTTGGATCGCCCACATTGCCCCGAGTACTATCCGCCGTGGTCACTCTTTGGTCACTCCCGTACTGGTTCGAATCCCCAGCATGCCGCAAGTAAAACTTCGCCAGGATAACGTCAGAACGCTTCAGTATGTTGGCGACACGCATGCAAAGTCGCAATGTATTTATTGGGATCTTTCATTGCCCGGTTTTGGCCTTCGCAAGTTCCCCAATGGACGCGGCAGCTATGTCTGCGGCTACCGCGTCCAGAAGCGCAAGCGCCTTGTTGATCTTGGGCGATCGGATTCGATGACCCTTGAACAGGCGCGTCGAAAAGCTCGGCTTTATTTTGGAACCGCCGCGGATGGCAAAGACCCCAAATCAAACATCGACGAGATGCGCGCGTCCGCGACCGTCAAAATGCTCGCCGATTTGTACGTCAAACGGCACGCAAAGCCCAAAAAGCGGACGTGGAAAGCGGATGAATCGTGTCTCAATCATCTATTCATTCCAAAATTCGGATCGCATCTAGCCTCGTCGATCACGCGAGCTGATGTTGCGAGCGTTCATGCGGATTTCGGCAAAGAGCACCCCTACGCAGCCAATCGCTTTGTCGCGATTGTGCGCAAAATGTATAACGTCGGCCGCCAGTTGGGCATGGTCCCGGAAGATATGCCAAATCCCGGAACTGAAATCGAGCGATTTCCGGAACACAAGCGCCGCCGATACGTAACGCCCGCCGAGATGCCGGTGCTTGCCGCCGCGATCGATGACGATCCCAACGAATTTGCGGGGCACGCGTTGTGGCTACTCCTGCTGACGGGTATTCGGCGGAATGAACTTCTCGCCGCCAAGTGGGCCGATGTGGACTGGGACAACAAGACGCTTTATATCGGCAAAACCAAGAATGGGGATCCGGTCCTAACGCCACTGAGCCGGGCCGCCATTGCGCGACTCAAGGTGATCCCTAAGCTGAAGGACAATCCCCACATCATTTGCGGGGCGATTCCTGGGAAGCCCTTGGCGTACTTAGACGCGATGTGGAGACGAATCCGAAAGGAGACTGGATTTCAGGATCTGCGAATTCATGATTTGCGTAGAACCGTGGGATCCTGGTTAGTGCGGGATGGAGCCTCATTGCATCTAGTCGGCGCTGTACTGAATCATAAGGATCAAAAGACCACCGCAGGCTACGCGTATTTTCAAACCGAAGATCGGCAAGAAGTACTGAATCGGCATGGCAACAAGATTGTGCAAATTGCTAAAGGCAACGTGCGCCGTCGACTTAATCAATCGCCCGAGGTTAGCGTGCCGACACGGGATAAGACGAAGAAACTTCCGCGCGTTCGCCGAATCGCACGAAAGGATCTCTATAAACTAATTTGGTCTGAGCCGATAACATCGCTTGCCGAGCGATTTGGCATATCTGACGTCGGGCTTGCAAAAGTCTGTCGGCGATCGGACATTCCTGCGCCGCCACGTGGGTACTGGGCGAAAGTTACGGCTGGCGGCACTCTCCAGCGCCCAGCTCTCCCGGAGCGACCAGATCTTCGTTTGAGAGCAATTACGTTTCGAATCAATCGCAACACAAGGCATCAGAACGCGTCCGAACCACGCTGATATTTTTCAAGACGTAGGAGTCGTAGGTTCAAATCCTCTCACCGCGCGGGGGCGACGGCAACGCGTTTTACGAATACGCCGGAGACGGCGATCGCATAGCGGCGCCCCGCAACTATTGAGACTTGCATAAGTAAGTGACATGTTCAGAACAGATCGACTTGCTTCCAGAAAGCGGTTACCAGCGTTGGCTTACGTTGCATGGATCGCAGATTGC
>DATKRE010000076.1:0-35200 GCA_035532335.1 Xanthobacteraceae bacterium
TCAGCTACGCCCGCAAAATCGAGAAGAACGAGACGCGCATCGACTGGACCCTGCCGTCGCAGCAAATCCACGACCATTGTCGAGGGCTGTCGCCGTTTCCGGGCGCCTGGTTCGAGCTTTCCGGCGCGGGACGGGTCAAGGTGTTGCGCGCCACCATAGGCGATGGCAGCGGCAAGCCCGGCCAAGTGCTCGACGACAAGCTGACGATCGCTTGCGGCGACGGCGCGATGCGGCTCGTCGAATTGCAACGCGCCGGCCGCGGGCCGATGCCGGCGGCCGAATTTCTCCGCGGCACGCCGATTGCCCGCGGCACCATGTTGCAGTGATGCCCCGCTACAAGCTCACCATCGAATATGACGGCACGCCGTTCGTCGGCTGGCAGATGCAGGATAACGGCGCTTCCGTGCAAGGCGCACTGATCGAGGCCATCGCCGCCTTCTCCGGCGAGCGCGTCGCGCTGCACGGAGCCGGCCGGACCGACACCGGCGTGCATGCACTCGGCCAGGTCGCCCATGTCGATCTCACCCGCGACTGGGACATCGACAATGTGCGCGATGCGATCAACTTCCATTTGCGGCCACGGCCGATCGCCGTACTGGCCGCCGAGCAGGTGGCAGCGGATTTCGAAGCGCGTTTTTCGGCGATCAAGCGGCACTATCTTTATCGCATCATCAACCGGCGCGCTGACCTGACGCTCGACGACCGTCGCGCCTGGCGCGTGCCGCGGCCGCTTGATGGCCGGGCGATGCATGACGCCGCGCAGACGCTGATCGGCAAGCACGACTTTACGACCTTTCGCTCGACCGAATGTCAGGCAAGATCGCCGGTGAAGACGCTCGACCGGCTCGATGTGACGCGCGACGGCGACCAGGTGTGCGTGATCGCCGAGGCGCGCTCGTTCCTGCAACATCAGGTGCGCTCGATGGTCGGCTCGCTGGTCCATGTCGGCGAAGGCAAATGGACTGGCGAGGAGTTCGCTGCCGCGCTCGAGGCGCGCGACCGCACCTGCTGCGGCCAAGTCGCGCCGCCGCATGGGCTTTATCTGGTGCGGGTTGAGTATTGATGCTGGCGCGTGCTCGTCCGGAGAGGCGAAACTCGAGGCCGGACCTGACGGTAATCCGATACTTATGAAGCTGCCGAAGATCGATTTCGTCGACGGAGGACCGACAAATCGGCTGGCATCAATCGTTTCTCGGCCCCCGGACGATGTTTGCCTTCGGCGACCTCGACGGCGGGTTGCAAATGCCGCAAATGGGCCGGAACCCCGTTTCATGGTCATCGTTTATCACACCGTTGCCGAGCGGAAATATGCCTACGACCGGCAGTCGAAGATTGGTAAACTCGTCAAGGCGCTCGACGAGGCAAACGCAAAAGGCTGGACGATCGTCGACATGAAACGGGACCGGAAGACAATCTTCCCGTGGCAGCAGTGACAACGGCATGAACGCGCCATCGGTGAAGGGAGATATCACGTGAAAAAGCTCGGAGCATTTCTGGCCGCCGGCCTGCTCGGCATCCTCAGCCTGGCGCCGAGCGCGGACGCGCAAACTCCGAATGCGGCGACGCAACCCGCACCCGATCAGTCGCAGCTTCTCTCGCCCGAGCAACTCGAGGCGTTAATCTCCCCGATCGCGCTCTACCCCGACCCGTTGCTTTCCGAAATCTTCATGGCGTCGACCTATCCGCTTGAGATTGTCGAAGCCGAGCGCTGGATGAACGCAAACAAAAATCTCAGCGGCGATGCACTCAAGGCCGCGGTCGACAAGCAAGGTTGGGACGATAGCGTCAAATCGCTTACTGGCACGCCGTCGGTGCTCGACATGATGAGCCAACAGCTCGACTGGACGCAGAAACTCGGTGACGCGATCCTGGCGCAGCAGTCTGACGTCATGGCCGCGGTGCAGCGGTTGCGCGCGAAAGCGCAGGCCAACAACAAGCTGCAATCGAATGCACAGCAGACGATCTCAATGCAACAGCAAGACGGCCAGCCGCAGATCATCATCCAGCCGACACAACCGAACACAATCTATGTTCCGTACTACGATCCGTCCGTGGTGTATGGCGGTTGGCCGTATCCGTCCTATCCGCCGTATTATTGGCCGGCGCCGGGTTACATCGCCGGCGGGATCATCGCCACCGGCCTCGCCTTCGGCGCCGGCTATGCGCTCGGCCGCTGGACATCCGGCGGTTATTGGGGTGGCGGCTTCAACTGGGGCGGCAGCAACATCAACATCAACCGCAACGTCAACATCAACAATATCAATCGCGGCAACAACAACTGGGTACACAATCCCGCGCATCGCCAAGGCGTGCGCTACAATAACGCGGCGGTGGCCCAGAAATTCGGCGGCGGCCACAACCTTGCCGGCGGCGCGCAAAACCGGATGGACTTCCGCGGCCGGACCGGCGGGTGGCGGAGTGAACAGGCCCAACGTCGCGGGCGGCAACGCGGCACGAGCCAATATCGGTGGCAACGCGGCGCGAGCCATATCGGTGGCAACGCGGCACGAGCCAATATCGGTGGCAACGCGGCGCGAGCCAATATCGGTGGCAACGCCGCACGGGCGAACGTCGGCAATCTCAATCGCGGTGGCGGCGCCGCCCGCGCCAACATCGGGCACGCCGGCGGCGGCGGGATCGGCAACGTCGGCGCCGGCAGGGCCGCCGGACTGGAAGGGGCTCGCGGCCGGGCCAGCATGGGCGGCGGCGGTGCGCGTGGTGGCGGCGGCGCCCGCGGCGGCGGTGGACGCCGCTCCGACATCAATCTCAAACACGATGTCGTCCTGCTCGGCCGTCTTGACAACGGCATCGGCTTCTATCGCTTCGCCTACAATGGCAGCGACCGGACCTATGTCGGCGTCATGGCCCAGGAGGTGCAAACCGTCATGCCGGGCGCGGTTGAGCGCGGTCGCGACGGTTATCTGCGCGTCTTCTACGAGCGGCTCGGCGTGAAATTCCAAACCTACGACGCGTGGATCGCGTCGGGCGCCCAGCTACCCGTTGTCGCGCACTGACCCCCCGGAACAACCGATACACGAGGATGCCATGAAAAATCTCTTGACCATGCTGACATCGCTGGCGGCGGCTGCTTTCGTCGTCGCGTCAGCGTCGGTTGCATTCGCGCAACAAGACTACAAAACACCGCAGGACGCCGCCGCCGCGCTCCTTGCCGCTGCCAAAAGCGGCGATAACAAAGCGGCGCTGGAGGTTTTCGGCCGCGAGGGCGAGGAGATCATCTACTCGGGCGACAAAGTGCAGGATGAAAACGCGCGCAAGCGGTTCGTCGCGTCCTACGAGGCAAAACACGAAATCAAGACGGACGGCGAGCGCAAGGCGATGCTCGTCATCGGCGATAACGATTATCCGTTCCCGGTGCCGCTGGTGCGGGTCAAAGGCATGTGGTCTTTCGACACCGAAGAGGGTTTGCATGAAATTCTCTATCGCCGCATCGGCCATAACGAGCTCTACGCAATCCAGACGTGTCTTGCTTACGTCGATGCACAAAATGAATATGCGGACAAAGACCGCACCGGCGGGGGCGCCGGCGTCTATGCGCAACATTTCGTCAGCGAGCAGGGCAAGAAGGACGGCCTCTATTGGCCGACCGCACAGGGCGAGCCGGAAAGCCCGCTGGGCGAATTGTTCGCAGCGGCGTCAAAGCTCGGCTATCGCACCGGCCAGGGCCGCCAGCCTTTTCACGGCTATTTCTACAAGATCCTGACCAAGCAAGGTACGGCCGCACCGGGCGGCGCGCTAAATTACGTGGTCAACGGCAAGATGATCGGCGGCTTCGCACTGGTGGCTTATCCCGCCGAATACCGCAACTCGGGCGTGACGACATTCATCGTCAGCCACGAAGGGACGGTGTTGCAGAAAGACCTCGGCCCGAATACCGCCGCCGAAGCCATCACAGCCTACAATCCCGATCATGGCTGGAAGAAAACCGAGGTAGCCGAACCGCCGAAATAATCCGGCCCGCGGCATGGGTGCAAAGACTTAGCCGAAATACTTCTCGATGATGCGCCGATAGATCGCCGTCAGGGCGACGAGATCGGCGACCGGCACGCATTCGTCAACCTGATGCATGGTCTGCCCGACCAGGCCGAATTCCAGCACCGGGCAATAATCCTTGATGAAGCGCGCATCCGAGGTGCCGCCCGAGGTCGAGAGCTTTGGCTTTTTGCCGGTCGTTTCGGCGATGGCGGCGACGGCAAGCTCGGTGAAGGCGCCCGGCTTGGTGACAAACACCTCGGCATTCGACTTCTGCCAATCGATGCGATGCTGCACGCGGCCGGCAGCCGCGTCTTGCGCACGCTGCTCGATCAGCGCCTTCAGCGCGGGCGGGCTGTGCCGGTCGTTGTAGCGGATGTTGAAACGCGCGCGCGCCTCGCCGGGGATGAGGTTGACGGTCTCGTTGCCGACATCGACCGACGTAAATTCCAGGTGCGACGGATCGAATTGCTCGCTGCCTTGGTCGAGCGGCGCCTGCAACGCGGCAATCAGCGTAACGAGCCCGCCGATAGGATTGTCGGCGCGGTCGGGATAGGCAACGTGGCCCTGACGGCCCAGCACGACGAGCGTGCCGTTGAGCGAACCGCGCCGGCCGGACTTGATGGTGTCGCCGACGACCTCGACATTGCTCGGCTCGCCGAGAATACAATGGTCGAAAGTCTCGCCGCGCTTCGCCGCCCATTGCAGGAGCTTGATTGTGCCGTTGACGGCGACGCCCTCCTCGTCGCCGGTGATCAGGAGCGAGAGCGAACCATTCTTCGGACGGCCGCCATTGGCCGCGAGATGATCGAGGGCTGCGGCGACGAAGCAGGCGATGCCGCCCTTCATATCGACCGCGCCGCGGCCATAGAGCCTGTCGCCGGCGACCTCACCGGCAAACGGCGCGTGATGCCAGGCCGCTTCGTCACCGGGCGGCACCACGTCGGTGTGGCCGGCGAAGACGAGATTGGGCTTCCGCTCGCCGACGCGCGCGTAAAGATTGTCGACCGCCGCAGTGCCGGGCTCGGCAAAGCTCGCACGCTGCACGTTAAAACCCGCCTTGGCCAAAACGTCCTGCAGATAGGCGAGCGCGCCGCCTTCCGCCGGTGTGATCGAGCGGCAGCGGATCAGATCGCGGGCGATGGCGACGGGATCGGCGGTCATCGTCGTTTACGTCCTCGCCAGCGGATCGGGGCCGTATTTGTTCGGACCCACGGTGCCGCGGCGGAAGCCAAGCTCGACCAACAGCGCGACCCCGAAAACCGCAAACGGAATCATGGTGGCGAGCGCAAGCATATTGCTCGAATCGTCGACCGCAATCGGCAACCCCAATACGTCGAGAAAGTCGAATACCGCATTGGCCGTGAAAAAAGCGATCAGCAGCCACAACGGAAGCAAGCGGTCGTGCGCGCGTTTCAGCGTTATGGCGAACTCCGGATAGGTGAAGGCAAGATCGACGATGGCGCTCAACCGATCGCCTTGAATCTGGCCGGCCAGAAGGCAGGCCAGCACATTAAGGACGTAAACCGCGCCCATGGCGATCCAGAATGTCCGGCGGCCGATACGGCCGTGAAATCCGTTGAGGAGGTAGACCCAATCCATCGGCACAACGCGATTACTCAATCTCGCAGCAATTCGTTGATGCTGGTCTTGGCGCGGGTCTTTTCGTCGACGCGCTTGACGATGACGGCGCAAGCAAGATGCGGGCTCGGCTTGCCGCCGGCGAGCGGCTTGCCCGGCAGGCTGCCCGGGACAACCACCGCATAAGGCGGCACCTCGCCCTGAACGACTTCGCCGCTATCGCGGTCGACGATTTTGGTCGACGCGCCGATGAACACGCCCATCGACAGCACCGCGCCTTCGCGCACGATCACGCCTTCGGCAACTTCCGAGCGTGCGCCGATGAAACAATTGTCTTCGACGATGACCGGCCCCGCCTGCAGGGGCTCCAGCACGCCGCCGATGCCGGCGCCGCCGGAAATGTGACAGTTCTTTCCGATCTGCGCGCAAGAGCCGACCGTCGCCCAAGTATCGATCATGCTGCCGCGGTCGACATAGGCGCCGAGATTGACGAAGCACGGCATCAGCACCACGCCCGGCGCAATGTAGGCGGAACGGCGCACGACGCAGCCGGGCACCGCACGAAAGCCGGCGGCGCGAAACTGCTTGTCGTCCCAACCATCGAATTTCGATGGGACCTTGTCCCACCATCCGGCGCGACCGGGACCGCCGGAAATAACGCTCATGTCGTTCAAGCGGAACGAAAGCAGGACTGCCTTTTTGAGCCATTGATTGACCCGCCAGGTGCCGTCCGCGGCCTTTTCTGCAACGCGGGCCGTGCCGCGATCAAGCAGACCGAGCGCCGCCTCGACCGCCTCGCGCACCGGACCTTTGGTCCCCGGTCCGACCTCTTCGCGCCGTTCGAAGGCGGCATCGATGGTCTCAGCGAGAGATTCGTCGCGGGTGGCGAGGTCGGCGGCCGACATAGAAGGTCCCCTTGCTGTCGCGGTTTGTCGGAGCGCGCCATGCCGATGTCAAGCGCTGGCCATCACGCCCTGCCAAAGCTTGGAACCCTTCTTGCATGACGCGCATTACCTGCAACAGCGATCAATGGGGATCGAATGATCACGATGGGTATCGGTGTCGGCGCCGGCGTATTTTATTGGCTGGCCGACTATCAACTGGCGTTCTGGATACTGGCGTACGCGATTATCTACGGTGCTCTGAGCGCATTGCGCGGCGATAGTCCGAAACACGCGAAACTGGCGGTTTATCGGCGCGGCACCGGCCTGACGATTGCGGTGCTGATTCCGGTTGCCTGGCATATCGGCACCCTCGCGGGCTATTTTAGCTAGCGCCGGCCAGCCGCGTCGCCTCGGTTGGCGGCAATGCCGCGTAAAAAACCGGCCAGATCGTCGGTGACGTGATCGACGTGCGGCGCGTCGCGCCCGGCAAGCTCCCATTCCTCCCGAAACACCTCGCGGGTGCCGGTTGGCACGATCAGCACCGTCGTCATGCCGAGCGCATGCGGCACTTCGAGATTGCGCGCCAGATCCTCAAAAATCGCGGCCTTGGCCGGGTCGACCTTATGGCGGGCGAGAAAACGGTCATACACCTGCGGCCGCGGCTTTGGCTCGAGCTTGGCAGCGGCGATGTCGAAAACGTCCTCGAAGCGCTCCTCGATCTCAAGCCTGCGCATTACCGTTTCGGCGTGGCGGCGCGTGCCATTGGTGAGAATGAGCTTGCGGCCGGGCAGAGCGGCAATCGCTGAGCCAAGCGCCGGGTCCGGCGTGAGCGGCGAGTAATCGATCTGATGCACGATTTCCAGGAATTCGTCGGGATCGAGACCGTGCTCTTCCATCAATCCGCGCAGGCTGGTGCCGTACCGCCGATAGTAATCCTTTTGCAGACGAAAGGCCTCATCACGCGTGACGTTGAGGAAGCCTGCGATGTAGTCGCGAATGCGGACGTCAACCTGTTCCCACAGATTGAGATGATGCGGATAAAGCGTGTTGTCGAGATCGAAGACCCAGGCCTCGACCGCGTCAAAACCGCGGGCAGAAAGAGAAAGCATTCCGGCGACTCGTTGTTGCCACACTTGCCGGCGAAGAGCCGATGCCGCTCGCCGAATCAGGTTTTAGCAATTGGCGCGCCGGGAGCAATGATGCGAAGGAAATTGCGTAAGACGGTTGCTTTGCTACAGGCAGCACTCATCGGCACGCTTGCCGCGGCTGCGATTGCCGGCATCGCGCTCTGGATTTCGCATTCCTGACGATCACGCGGCTTCCCGAGGCGCGGCCGCGATGCTTAACCTCCAACACGCCAACCAGCCACCGGAACGAGGCCTTTAAGGGCACCATCGTGCAGGCGCGCCGGGTCGCGTTCGCCCTCCATCGCCAGGCGGAGCAGCGAGCGCGCCAGTTCGTCCGGGCGCACGGTCCGGTTGCCTTCCGCCTTGAGTGTGAGCCACGCCTCGTCAAAGGCGGCCTCCAGGACGATCAGGGTTTGCGGATCGAACGAAGAAGCATGGAACCCGCGCATAGCCGACCCTCATCGAAATGCCACGGACAGGGATGTTGCGGAGAACCAGAGCATCGGCGTCAAGTTGGCCGAGTTTGTGACACGGCCGATGAAATATCCATGACTTGCGGTCGCAGCCCCGCCGGGGCGTGCGTTCGGTACGTTCATTTCCAGAGCTGAAACGCCAGCAACGCCGCCAACATGATGCCGCTGCCGGCTCCCTGCAGCGGGGTAACGAGCTCGCCGAGCATCAGTGCGCTGAGCGCCATCGCCGTGAACGGCTCAAGATTCATGATCAGTGCGGTGCGAAACGGGCCGATGCGGATTGTCGATACGAACATGAAGAGAATGGCGGCCGTCGTAGCGAGGCTCATTGCCACCAGAGCCACCCAACCACCGTTGGTTTGCGGCGGATCCCATGTTTGCGTCGCAACCGAAACCGCAACGAAGATCACAAGTTGCGCGATCACCGAATACCAGGTGGTCAGCCGTGCGTCGGCATCGGCGAGGAACGCGCGGCTGACGATCAGTACAACGGTGCGGCAGCACGCCGCGCCGAGCGCAAAAGCAATGCCAGCCAGCGCCAGCCCGGCCGGATGGGCGCCGATCATGACCGCAAGGCCGAGGAACGCAACCAGCGCACAGATGGCGCCGCGCCAGGTCAAACGCTCGAGGCCGCTCGCCGAAGCAACAAGTCCGGTCAGCAGCGGGTAGACGAAATAGGTCAGAATCGCGGTCGCTACGTCATTCGCCTCGATCGCCTTGAACAGGCAGAAGGTCAGCGCGGCGAAGACCACGCCGACGCCCAGCGACACCCAACGGATGCGCGGATTCGTCGGTGCCGCCGGTCCAAGCCGCAGCCACAATGTCAAAAAGACGAAACCGACCACGTTGCGGAACGACAGCATGGTGAGCACGCCGCCGTGCGCGTGGATTATGATTTTGGCGAGCACGTCGGAAACAGCGAGCGCGATCGCCGCGGCGAGGCCGGGAGCGGAGGAAAAAACGAAATTGAATTTCAAGGTAAGCCCGGCACTGTTGCAGTCCGAGGCATAAGCGGGTCCCGGGCATCAAGCAACCGGCCGCAGTTTAAGCTCGCTCATGTTCGGGAGTGGAAAGCGGAACCGGCCGCGCACGCCGCTCAAACGATTCTTTCAATATCGCCGCACCGCGAATGAAGGGAGCAATCAGCTCGCCTTTTATGGTGTGCGCCTGTTCACGATCCGGCTCGACGCCGAATTCAAGTTTTTCCGGCTGCTGCGAGGGAATGTAAAGCGTGCCGAACATCCAATCCCACAGCGCCAGGCAGCTTCCCATGTTCTTGTTGAAATGCGCCGGATTGCGCGAGTGATGAATCTGATGATGCGCCGGGCTCATCAACAAGCGGCCGAGCCAACCGGTGTACGCTATCCATAGTTCCGAATGTTGCAAATGAACGTAGACGTAGATGAAGAGGACGAGAATGAGATTGGTATCCGACAACCCGTATGGCAAAGCCGGCCGGCCGAGCAGGTAACTGCTGATGCCGGTCGCAAGCCCGATCGAAACCGCCAGGATGTTGAGAAAAATGCACATGTAGACCGGGTGGACGCGAAAGTTCGTCAGCGGCGTCAACACGGTCGCCGAGTGGTGGACTTTGTGAAATTCCCAAAGAAATGGAATCCGGTGCGACAGATAGTGGTTGAACCAATACCCAAGCTCATAGGCGAGGAACGCCATCACCGTGATGATGCCGCGGGCAACAAATCCAGGCAGCGGCGCCGACGGCATCGGGCCGAACGTCGCGGTCAACACGCCGACCAAACTTTGGCTCAGGGTCTCATAGGAAACCAGCGCCCAGCCGAAGACGATCCCGAATACGAATAAATTGAAGTAGAAATATCCGACGTCTGCGCGACTCGAAGGGCTGGCGACGATGCGTCGCGGAAACAACGCGCGCAGCAGTGCGCGAAGCCGGATGCGGCGTCCGCGCTTATGGCGCCTGAACGCAAGCAGGAGGAGCGCGATCACCAGCGCGCTCGCCAGCGAGAATAGCGAAATGTGCGATCCCGGCGCCAGAAACGCCAGGTTCAGCCGGCCCAGGAAGTACGCAATGCCCGCCGAAAAATCCAAGTGCGCCTCTGCCGCGTAGGGAAGGCGCAGACGTTACGCGGCCATTGGTAAAGGTCGCGTTGTCCCAACGCAGCATGCGCGGTTAACGGCGGATGAATCGATCAGTTATGAATGAGCGTGCCGGCGCCGAGCTCGGTGAACAGTTCCAGCAACACCGCGTGCGGCACCTTGCCATTGAGGATGACGACGCCTTCCACCCCGCGCTCCAGCGCGTCGATGCAGGTCTCTACCTTGGGGATCATGCCGCCGGAAATCGTGCCGTCGGCGATCAGGCGGCGCGCATCGTCGGCCGAGAGTTGTTTGATCAGCTGTTTCGACTTGTCGAGCACGCCGGGAACGTCGGTCAGGAGCAACAAGCGCTTGGCCTTGAGCGCTCCGGCAACGGCGCCGGCGAAAGTATCGGCATTGACGTTAAAGGTGCCGCCGTCGGCGGCGGCGGCGACCGGCGCCAATACCGGAATCAGCTCCCGCCCGAGAATTTGATTGAGCACGGTGACGTCGACCTTGTCAGGCTCGCCGACAAAGCCGAGATCGATGACCTTTTCGATGTGCGAGCCGGGATCGACGATGGTGCGTGTCAGCTTCCGCGCAACAACCATGTTGCCGTCCTTGCCGCATAACCCGATCGCCTTGCCACCGGCTTCATTGATGTAACCGACGATCTGCTTGTTGATCGAGCCGGCCAGCACCATCTCGACGACTTCCAGAGTCTTTTCGTCGGTGACGCGCAGCCCACCGGCATACTGCGACTGCACGCCGAGCTTCTTGAGCATGGCCTCGATTTGCGGACCGCCGCCATGCACCACAATCGGATTGATCGCGGTTTGCTCGAGCAGCACGATGTCGCGGGCGAATTCGCGCGCCAACTGCTCGTCGCCCATGGCGTGGCCGCCGTATTTGATGACGATGGTTTCCTCGTCGTAGCGCTGCATGTAGGGCAGCGCCTCGGAAAGGACGCGGGCGATGTCGTGTTCGGAAACGCTCATGCTGACTGGCCTGCTCGTTGAAGCCCAACTGAAACGAACGCTGCCTTTTAGCGGGCAAAGCGAGGCGGCGAAAGCACTTCCGCCGGCCCGTCGCGAAGCTCGCTCGTTGTCGTCAAATCACGAAACCCGGCAAGGGAAAACCAACTGTAATATCAATTAGGTCGCTCCCGTTCCAGGGATCGGCGGCAACCACGCATTCAGCGGCGTTCGCGAATCAAACGGTCGATCGCCGCACGCAACCTTGGGATACCGTCACCGGTGTGCGCCGAAGTCGCGAGAATGTCCGGAAAAGCCGCCGGACGCTTGCGAATGGACTCCATGGTCGCGAGGCGGGATTCGGCAAGTTTTTCGGCGCTCACTTGGTCGCTCTTGGTCAGAACGATCTGGTAGCTGACCGCCGCGCGGCCAAGCGTGTCGAGAATAATCTCGTCAGCCGCCTTAAGACCGTGCCGCGCGTCGATCAGCACGTAGACGCGCCCCAGCGTCGCGCGCCCATTGAGATAGGCGTGAATGAGCTTGGTCCAGGCCGCCACCTTGCTCTTGGCGGCTGCCGCGTAGCCGTATCCGGGCAGATCGACCAGCATCACCTGGTGCGGACCGCTGAAAAAAATCAACTCCTGGGTACGGCCTGGCGTGTTCGACGTCCGCGCCAGCGAACGTCGGCCGGTGAGCGCATTGATCAAGCTCGATTTGCCGACATTGGAGCGGCCGGCGAATGCGACCTCAAGCGTCCGCGCTGGCGGCAGCGAGGCAAGCGAGCCGGCCGCCGAAAGGAAGCTCCATTCGCCGGCGAATAGCCGGCGCCCCGCCTCAATCTCCGCATTGGAGAAATCGGTCACCGCGCTCATAACATCCAACCGCCTGGCCGCTCGCGCTCATCGTATCGCCGCAGCCGCGCGATTTCCATCATAGCGCGCGATGGTAGCCGGCGCGGCGATCGATCGGATCGTCGTTGAACTCGCCGCGCTATTGAAAAAAGGGGACGCAATCGTCCCCCTCGTTCGAGCCCACCGGCGTGAGCGTCGGCCGTTTTAAGACGGCGCCGCCTCACGCGCGGGCGATTTGACCGGTGCCGGCGCGTAGGCCGGATTCTTGCCACTGCCCTGGTAGCGCACGGCAGCTGCGACGGCGGAGATGCCAATTTGGCGGTAGCGCAAATGGAGGGCTGTGTTCTCTGAAGCAGCGCTGCGCTTTTTCTCGTTGTGGTTTGCGGCCATGGCCGTCACGTTCGACATTGTCAAAACCCGTTCCCTTTCATGAGCGATGACCAGCAATACATCGCGACTAGGGCGGAAATGGGCGGCAAATCGCGCCGTGTCGTGACATTGATCGCCGCTTCCGCCTCAAGGAGCAGATGACAGAATGGCTGGTAAACCCTCGGTTAATGAGTGCAAACCATTATTGACCGCCGGTCGTGCCGGAGGGACCGAAGCCCTCACGAAAGGTGAGACATTCCTGCAACACTTCGCGCTCACTTTGGTGCCAGACGGTGCGGAGTGCTGGAATGATGGTGACGATTTGGGTACAGAATCATGCAAGGCTGGGACGGTGGAATAGTGAGTAACTCATGACAATGCGTGCGCTTGTTTTCATCGTCGCCGCCCTTGCGCTTGGTGGCTGCGTTCAGGATATGGCGGGCGGGACGCTCGACCCCGCGGGCGAGGCTGGCTGGAAGCAGAAGGACAAGGATTTGATGTCCAATCTGCCGTACAATCAGGCTGCGGTTTCCGCAACGTTTCAGCGGCACATCGTCGAATATCACCGCAAGGAAGCCCCCGGTACCGTCCTCGTCGATAGCGACGATAAGTTCCTCTATTACGTGCTGCCGGGCGGCAAGGCGATCCGCTATGGCATTGCGGTCGGCGAAGAAGCGCAAGCCTGGAGCGGCCTCGCCAAAGTCGGCCGCATGCAAGAATGGCCGCCATGGATTCCGACCCCGGGCGAGCAAACGCGACTCGGACCATTGCCTGCTTTCGTGACCGGCGGCCCGCATAATCCGATGGGCGCGCGCGGCATGTATCTTTATTCCGGGAACAAAGACACGCTCTATCGCATCCACGGCACCAATCAGCCGGAATATATCGGCAGCGCCGTTTCCTCCGGCTGCATTCGCATGACCAACGAGGACGCGATCGACCTTTACAACCACGTCAAGGTCGGCACGCCCGTCGTGGTATTGCCGCCACACGGCGATGGACTGTTCACCCCGCGCATCGCGGGCGTCGACCGCAGTTCGGCCGCCTACTGACAATCCGACAAACGCGGTAGCAGATCGGGGCGCCGGACATGGTTCGGCGCTCTTTCTGTTTCGTCTCCGCTCAAGCGCCGAGATCGAGCCGCACGATTTCCGGAGGCACCCCGAGACGCGCCGGTATGACGCTGGTGCCGAGCCCGCCCGACACAATCAAGTGCCGGCCTTGCTCGACGATATGGCCATAAGCGAAACGCGTGCCGTATTGCGACGGCACAAAAGCCGGCCAGATCAGCGGCACGCGGATTTGTCCGCCGTGGGTATGGCCGGCAAGCGTCAGTGCGACACGCGATGGGACGCTCGGAAAGATGTCCGGCTCATGCACCAGCAACAACACCGGATCGTCGGTTTTGATCTCGGCCAGCGTTGCCGGCAGGTCGTCGACGCCGCGGAATTGGTGACGGCCGATGCGGAACGCGATTTGATCGCCGAGGCCGGCGAGCCAAAATCGGCGCCCCTCGCCGCCAAGCATGACCGCGTTGTTTTCCAGCACCGGAATATGCGCGTCCGCTAGCGCCTGCCGGACCTTGGCCACATCGTGCCACCAATCGTGGTTGCCGAGTATTGCCCAAGTGCCCAGCGGAGCGGAAAGCCGCGCCAATTCTGCGGACCAATCACGATAGGGAACCTTGGTGTTGGCGATCAAATACGACGCCGTGTAATCGCCCAGCAGCACAATCAAGTCGGAGCGCAAGAGATTGGCGGTCTCAACCACGCGGCGAACATGAGGAAGCGTCATATTCGGACCGCCCGCATGCAGATCGGCGATCACCGTGACGGACAGCTTGCGACCTGCCGGCCAGCCGGGCGGGTTCAGCGCGTAGCGGGTTACCACGAGGCTTCGCGGCTCGATCCCGGCCGCGTATCCAGCGGTTCCCGCCAACGAAATGCCAACAAGTCCGGCGGCCCCACCGAGAACGCGGCGCCGGCTTATGTGCGCTTTGGCGGAACGCTCGGCGAGCGGGTCGGCCGTGCGTTCGGTTCCATCTGTCGCCGCGGGATTCATGTCGTCAACACTAACGCGTCGTCAATGAATGCAATATTCACGGCGCCGGCGAAACTTCGGGGCATTGCTCGTTTATGTCCTGCCAATCGATTCTTGCGGTCATTACGCCTGCGTGAGCCGTTCGCGCGTCACCCAATCGAGCGCTTTATCGAGGGCGCGCGTCAACCGGTTAAACAATTCCTCGATCTGCACCGCACCGATCACAAGCGGCGGTGAAATCGTCAGCACGTCACCAGCGACGACCCGCACGATCAGGCCTTCCTGTTCGGCGAAACGCACCACTTGCGCGCCGACCCCGTGTTGCGGATCGAACAAGCGCTTGCTGGCCTTATCTGCAACCAGCTCAACGCCGCCGATCAGGCCGATGCCGCGCGCTTCGCCGACCAGCGGATGCCCGTTGAGCGCCGTGAGCCTGGCCTGGAACAACGGCGCGCGCTTGGCGGCTTTTTCGATAATCCGGTCGCGCACATAAATCTCGAGCACCTTGACCGCGACCGCTGCCGAAACCGGATGACCGCCGTAGGTGAACCCATGGCCGAACGAACCGATCTTTTTGCTTTCGGCCAACAAAGCCTCATACATCAACTCCGGAATCATCACCGCGGCGATCGGCAGATAGGCCGAGGACAACGCCTTGGCGACGGAGATCGATTGCGGTTTGAACCCGAGCTTCTCGCAGCCGAACATGGTGCCAAGCCGGCCGAACCCGCAGATCACTTCGTCGCTGATCACGAACACATCGTGCCTGGCGCATACCGCCATGATCTTGGGAAAGTAGGTCCTCGGTGGCACGATGACGCCGCCCGCGCCCATCACCGGCTCGGCAATGAAAGCCGCCACCGTGTCGGGGCCTTCCTTGACCACGAGCGCCTCAAGCTCGTCGGCTAGTCGGCTGGCGAATTCCTCCTCGGTCTCGCCCTCGTGCGCGAAACGATAGTGGTGCGGGCAGCCTGCGTGCAGGAAGCCGGGCAGCGGAATGTCGAAGTCGCGGTGATTGCCGGCCAGCCCGGTGAGCGATGCGGAGGCGACCGTGACGCCGTGGTAGGCCTTCATCCGGCTGATGATCTTCTTCTTGTTCGGCTTGCCGCGCGCGTTGTTGAGATACCAGACCAGCTTGACCTGCGTATCGTTCGCTTCCGATCCGGAGTTACAGAAAAAAACCTTGGAGATCGGCACCGGCGCGATCTCTTTGAGTTTTTCGGCGAGATCGATGGCCGGATCGTGGCTCCTGCCGCTGAACAGATGTGCAAACGAGAGCTTGCGCATCTGCGCGGCGGCAACCTCGACCAGTTCTTCGTTGCCGTAGCCAAGCGCCGTGCACCACAGACCGGCCATGCCTTCGATATAGGGCTTGCCCTCGGTGTCGTAGACATAAATGCCCTCGCCGCGCTCGATGACCAACGGTCCGGTCTCGCGCAAACGAGCGAGATTGGAATAAGGATGCACCAGCGTTTCGACGTCGCGGACGGCGAGATTGCTAAGCGGAGACATGCTGACCTTTTAGCGGTGTTTGCGGCTACTTCAGGTCTATTGTGTCGCCGCCGGGCCGTCAAAGCCTGTCTCATGCGTTTGGATTTGCGCACGGCGCGACGCTTGAACGCAGGCACGAGAGCCCGTAATCAAGTTGCCGCCCATAATCAAAGCCCACCGAACAGGATCGAGCTTGTCTGCAACGACGACACTTGACGATCTGGTTGCCAGCAGAGCCGAGGCCGACGGTTTTGTGCGCACACGGTGGTGGTGGATTCGCCATGCCCCGGTCGTTGTCGATGGCGGTCGAATCTACGGGCAGACAGATTTGCCTTGCGACTGCAGCGATGCGCGCTCATTCGCCGGTCTGGCGGCGCTTCTCCCGCGCAACGCTCGCTGGATCACGAGCCATCTCGCGCGCACCCACCAGACCGCGCGGGCGATTTGGGCCGCCGGTCATTTCGACCCGACACCGGAGTTTGTCCAGGACAAAGACCTTGCCGAGCAGCATCTCGGCGACTGGCAAGGCCTCGATCGACGCGAGTTTCTCCTAAGCCGCAAGCAAGCGCCGGATTCGTTTTGGTATACGACAGCCGACGAACGGGCGCCGAACGGCGAAAGTTTCGTCGATCTCCGGGTGCGAGTGGAAGCGGCGATCGGCCGTATCAACCAGACGCATTCAGGCGGCGATGTTGTCGCCGTGGCGCACGGTGGCACGATCCGCGCCGCCATTACGCTTGCGCTGGGACTGGCTCCGCGCGGCGGTTTCGCCTTCATGATCGACAATTGCTCGCTGACCCGGCTCGACCATTACCAAGGTCGGCAAACCGCCGGATGGCGGGTCAAAACCATCAATCAGCGGCCCTGCTGACGCGACACACCGCCACTATATGAGATCGGCGCGATCGTTCATCTGAGCTGAGCGCGCGTTTTTTTGCCTCGAACCTGCGCATCGTCGGTTGCATTGCCGACCGGGCGCGGACGCGGCAGCGGTATCGCCGCGAGGCTGGAGCCGCCGCCTTCGGGCAACGGATCGCTTTTCTCCGCTTGGCTGATTGGCTCGCGCACGTCCCACTCGCAAGTCTTGTAGTTGCCGCGCCGCTCGGCGAGGTCGAGATGAATATGTTGTTCATGATTGCCGTCAGAGCCCGGTCCCAGCACCGTTGAAAAGCGCGCGCAGGCGCTGGCGCGTATTGCCTCACGCCATTCCTTGGCAGCGTTTACATCGGTCAGTCCGACCGTTTCGCCGTTGGCCAGCCGAAATCCTCGGACGTCGAGAGCGTTGGCACGGCCGTGCTCGCTCAGCGTGGCGCCGCGCACGCGGTTGCGCCCGCGACATTCGTATGAATCGTAGTTGTCCACGCCGCGCAGCGGCGACCCCAACTTGAGCGCCGCGGGCGCGACATCTTCCCGCACCCAGTCGGCGATCGCCTCGGCCATGGTGCAGCGAAGGGTCGCTGGCGGGGTCAGCGGGACCGTCGCCTGGTCGGCTAGCAGCACACTGCCCAGCAGTACCGCATCGGTGGCGCCACACTCGCCGGGGCCCGCCAGCGCCGGCAGCGGCGTGAAGGTGGCGATCTTCTCCAGCCGCAGCTGACAGGCCGACGGCGCGGGGTTCGCTGCGCTCGAACGTTCCGGAAACCCGGCGAAGGCTTCCTGCGGCGCGCCATATTGTTCCGGAATGCCCATCGGCTGGGGCGGCCGGGCTCGCGGCAGCCGCGCCGGCAAAAGGCGGAGCGGCATCTGCGCCGCGCTATGACGCTGTTTTGCCGCCGGACCGGCGCTTTGCTGCGCCGCCGCAACGCCGGTCGCGCCGAGCAACATTGCAATGAGGATGATACCCTTCACGCAACAGATTCCCGGTGCAATCGTTTAGCCGTTGCCCAGCAGCGAAGCCCTTGCTTTACCCGGCCGGCCTATCCCGGTTCAAGGGTGCCGCCGGCCATGCTTGAGAACAAAGTCGGCATTTTCTTCACCGCCGCGCCCGGCTAAACTGACCGACATAAGCGTCGTCGCCTCCACGTGACGAAGCAACAACAAGAGAAACAGTAATTCCCGGAGGAATTCCCATGCTCGGGCTCATGCAAGATTGGCCGCTCCTGTGTCACCGCATTATCGACCATGCCGCGCTTAATCACGCCGGGCGTGAGGTGATCACCCGCTCAATCGAGGGGCCGATCCATCGCACCAATTACGCCGAAATCCGCGCCCGCTCATTACGGGTGGCGCAACGGCTCGACCGCGACGGAATAAAGCTCGGCGATCGCGTGGCGACGCTGGCCTGGAATACCTGGCGGCACCTGGAGAGCTGGTACGGCATTCTCGGTATCGGCGCGATTTATCACACCATCAATCCGCGGCTATTCCCCGAACAGATCGCTTGGATCATCAATCACGCCGAAGACCGGATGATGATGACCGATCTCACCTTCTTGCCGCTACTCGAGAAGATCGCCGACAAGCTGCCGACCATCGAGCGCTACATTGTGTTCACCGACGCCGCGCATATGCCGAAGACCTCGCTGCGCAATGCAGTCTCTTACGAAGAGTGGCTCAGCAGCGCGGACGGCGATTTCGCCTGGAAGCAGTTCGAGGAAAATACCGCGGCCGGCATGTGCTACACCTCCGGCACTACAGGCAATCCCAAAGGGGTGCTCTATTCGCACCGCTCGAACGTGCTGCATACGATGTTGTCGATGCAGCCGGACGCAATCGGCATTTCGTCCCGTGACGTCATCATGCCGATCGTGCCGATGTTTCATGCCAACAGCTGGGGGCTCGCTTTCTCCGCTCCGATGGCCGGCGCCGTGTTGGTCATGCCCGGAGCCAAGCTTGATGGCCCGTCGGTTTACGAACTGCTGAACGACTATAAGGTGACCTGTACCGGCGCCGTTCCCACGGTGTGGCTGGCGCTACTGCAACATCTGGAAAAATCCGGCAGCAAGCTTCCCTATCTCGAACGCGTCGTGATCGGCGGCTCGGCTTGTCCGCGTGCGATGATCAAGACCTTTGAGGAAGATTATGGCGTTCAGGTTTTCCATGCGTGGGGAATGACCGAAATGAGTCCGCTCGGCACGGTCGGCACCATCAAGCCCGAGTACGCCAATCTCAAGGGCGACGCGCTGTTGGACGTCAAGCAAAAGCAGGGCTACACGCCGTTCGGCGTCGAAATGAAAATCACCGACGATAAAAACCGTACGCTGCCGTGGGACGGCAAAACCTTCGGCCGGATCAAAGTGCGGGGCTTCGCCGTCACCAAGGGTTATTTCAAGGTCGGCGACGTGATCGAACCCGATGGCTTTTTCGATACCGGCGACGTCGGCACTATCGACCCGTACGGCTATATGCAGATCACCGACCGTTCCAAGGACGTGATCAAATCTGGCGGCGAATGGATCTCCTCCATCGATCTGGAAAACCTTGCCGTCGGTCACCCGCAAGTGGCGGAAGCGGCGGTGATCGGAATACACCATCCAAAGTGGGACGAGCGGCCGCTTTTGATCATCGTACTCAAAGAGGGCCAGACGGCGACGAAGGAAGAGATTCTCGGATTCCTCAAGGGTAAGATCGCAAACTGGTGGATGCCGGACGATATCGTATTCGTCAAAGCAATCCCGCACACGGCAACCGGAAAGATTCTGAAGACCGCGCTGCGCGATCAATTCAAAAATCACGTGCTACCCACGGCGGTCGCGGCCGAGTGATTCATTAATCGCCGGAAGATAAACTGTACGACCACGGCCGGGTTGGTCGCGGGGTATGTTTGTTTTGCTGCGCCGCAATGTCTCCACATTGGCTGCTCATGAAGGCGCCGGCTCGCAACGCAACGAGCCGCATCGCCTTTCCCCATCACAATCGAAAAGATAGATTATGAATGGCAATAGCCTGATGAGAACCTTTGCGCGCGCCATCGTTCTTGCGGCACTGGTCGGCGGCGCGCCGATGACCGCATTCGCGCAAAGTGGAATCGCGTCTGTCTATCCCGGTGGCCGCACTGCCAGCGGCGAACGTGTATCCGCGGCAAGCTTGGTTGCAGCACACCGGACGCTTCCGTTCGGCACCAGGGTACGCGTCACCAACGGTAAAACCGGCCGCTCGGTCATCGTGCGTATTGTCGACCGCGGGCCATTCATCCGCGGGCGGGTGATCGACGTGACGCCGGCGGCCGCGCACGCGTTAGGATTTTCCGGCCTCGCGCCCGTGACTCTCGCCGTGCTTCGCTGACCAGGCCAAAAGCGCGAATGCTCGCGGGGGGCTCAGGCCTCCCGTTTTGGTTTGTAATCAATAGCCGGGAACCCGTATGACGTGCACCGGTGCCGGCGGCGCTAACCGGTAACGTCTCGTTCACACTCAAGCAACCATTGTCGGCGAACATGGGGCTGGTTTCCGCCGAGACCTGCTGTGCCCGTGATGGATCCGACCGCGCCAATTCCAATCTTCGAAACTCGCTTGGCGATGCATCGGATCGACGCTCCGACGCTATCCTTGCTCGCCGAAATCTGGCCCCAGCTGGCGCCGCATCTTGAGCGCACGATTGACGAGGTTGTCGTCGCTATCAGGACGCTGCCGGGTCGCGCCGAGGTGGTAGTCGAACACGGCGAAACGATCAAAAAGCTCGAAGTCGCGCATTTTCAGGCGCTGCTGGGCGGCAAACTCGACCGCAGCTACGCCGAATTATGCCGGCGGACGGTGCAGCAGGAAGCCGAGCTGGGCTTCGATGCCCGCATCCGCAGCACCTCCGGGAGCTTCGTCATCCAGATGGCACTCGACGTGCTCGCCGCCAAACATTGGCTGTCGCCGGCCAAGCTCGCAGAACGCGGACGCGTCGTAGCCAAAATCATCAACTTCGACGTTTCCAACGCAATGACGCTGCATCGTCAGGCCGCGGAGCAGGCGGCACAAGCTAGACGCGGCGCGATCGACGCGGCGATCTCGGATTTCGATGCCGCCATCGGCGAGGTCATCGAAGCGATCAAGGAAGCGTCGGCGTCGCTCAGCGTAACCAGCGCGACGCTGCGAGAAGGGGCGGACGAGACGCTCCAGCGCATGACTTCCGCATCGGCGGCATCGGCGGAAACTTCGCTGCGCATGTCGGCGACGGTGACGGCGACTGAAGAGCTGTCCGGATCGATCCAGGAAATCGGCCATCAGGCGACCAACGGGCTCGATATGGCGCAATCGGCGGCCGCCGATACAGAGCGCACGCATAGCGTTATCGGCTCGCTGAACGAAGCGGCCGAGCGGATTGGATCTGTGATCGGCACCATTTCCGCAATTGCGGCGCAAACCAACTTGCTGGCGCTCAACGCCACGATCGAGGCAGCGCGCGCCGGCGAAGCTGGTAAGGGATTCGCGGTCGTCGCCGCCGAGGTCAAGACACTCGCCAATCAGACCTCGCGCGCCACCGGCGATATCTCGCAGCAAGTCGCCGCCATCCAGGCAGCGACCAAGCGCTCGGTCGAAGAGATTTCGTCGATCGCCCGCACCATTGGCAAGCTCACCACGGTATCGACCAGTATCGCATCGGCGGTACAGCAGCAAAGCATGACCACGCGCAGTATCGCCGAAAGCATTCACGACGCCGCCGGTCACACGGCGCAAGCTTCGGTCGAAATCGATGCGGTCGACCGGTCGGTTACCCGCGACGTCGGCGCCGTCGACCAAATCACCACCTGGACCGGTCGGCTTTCTTCCCGCGCCAACGACCTGGAAACGAAGGTCGCCACCTTCTTTAGCCGCGTCCGCGCGGCGTAGCGGCCACCAGCCCACAAAAGCACGCTTTTCGTTTCATCCCGGGCGCGATCCGCTAGACTAGTGGAGCGGATTTGACATTCGCTACCCGCTAGTGGAGCGGATTTGACATTCGCTACCCACCTAGCGGCAGCCTCGTGAAGCGAATGTCAAATCCAAAGCTCCACTAAGATTCATATTTGCTAGTGGTCCTTTTGATTCTAACATTCGCATGAGAAGCTGCCGAATACGGATGCGAATGTTAGAATCAAACCACTAGTGCGGCGCGTCGACAGGAGATGACAATGACTGAGCCTATGGCGAGGCAGATCGTATTGGCCTCGCGGCCCAAAGGACCGCCGACAGCGGCGAATTTCCGGCTCGAAGAAATCCCGATGCCGCAATTACCCCGCGGCGGGCTTCTGCTGCGGGTGCTTTATCTGTCGCTCGATCCGTATATGCGCGGCCGCATGGACGACGCCAAGTCCTACGCCAAATCGGTCGACATCGGCGAGCCGATGCGGGGCGAAAGCGTCTGCGAAGTGATGCAGTCCGACCGTCCGGGTTACGCCAAGGGCGACATTGTGCTCGCACATACCGGCTGGCGCACGCACGCTGCGTGGGACGGTCCGGAGCCGCGCAAGCTCGATCCGAAACAGGCGCCGATCACGGCCAGCCTCGGCGTGCTCGGCATGCCCGGCTTCACGGCTTATTCCGGCCTATACGTTCTCGGCAAGCCGAAGGCCGGCGAAACCGTTGTCGTCGCGGCGGCGAGCGGGCCGGTCGGCTCGCTGGTCGGGCAGCTTGCCAAGATGGTCGGAGCCCGCGCCGTCGGCATCGCCGGCGGCGCCGAGAAGTGTCGTTACGTTGTTGACGATTTAGGCTTCGATGCCTGCATCGATCATCGCGGACCCGGCTTGGCGGAACAACTTGCCGCCGCTTGTCCGAAAGGCATCGACGTTTACTTTGAAAATGTCGCCGGCGCCGTGTGGCAAGCGGTGCTGCCGCTTCTCAACAACTACGCGCGTGTCCCGGTCTGCGGATTGATAGCCCTTTATAACATGGCGGCTCCGCCAACCGGACCGAACCTGCTGCCGGCGACCATGCGCGCAGTGTTGACCAAGAGCCTTACGTTGCGCGGCTTCATCAATACCGAATTTGTCGCCGAGCACTACGCCGATTTCCTGCGCATCGTCACCGCTGGGATCGCCGACGGTCGCATCCGCTATCGCGAAGACGTAACCGACGGCTTCGAAAATGCCCCGGCCGCCTTCATGGGCCTGCTGGAGGGAAAGAATTTCGGCAAGGCGCTGGTGCGCGTCGCGGCCTAAAAACCACGCCCTGAAGATTACTCCGCCGGCTGCTTCGGCTTGACGAAGGTGCGTTTGAGGTTGTCGAACAGCACGACCTTGGCGCCGTTCCTGTGCATGATCACGCTCTGCTGCGCCACCGACAGCGTATTGTTCCACGCCCAGTAGATCACCAGCCCGGCCGGGAAGCTGCCGAGCATGAAGGTGAAGATCAGCGGCATCCAGTTGAAGATCATCTGCTGGGTCGGATCGGGCGGCGGCGGATTGAGCTTCATCTGCACCCACATGGAGATGCCCATGATCAGCGGCCAAAAGCCGAGGTGCAGGAAGCTGCCGAAAAGCGGCAGTACGGTCGGATCGAACGGGATCAACCCGAACAGCGTAAAGACGTTGGTCGGATCGGCCGCAGATAGATCGTGGATCCAGCCATAAAACGGTGCGTGCCGCATCTCGATGGTGATAAACAGCACTTTGTAGAGCGAGAAGAACACCGGAATCTGCAGGGCAATCGGCAGGCAGCCGGCCACCGGATTGATCTTCTGCTTCTTGTACAACTCCATCATCGCCTGCTGCTGCTTCATCTTGTCGTCGGCGAAGCGCTCGCGGATCATGGTCATTTCAGGCTGCACCGCCTTCATCTTCGCCATCGAGGCGTACGATTTGTTGGCGAGCGGGAAGAACAGCAGTTTCACCAGCACGGTGACGATCAGAATGGCGATGCCGAAATTGCCGACCAGATGGAAGAAGAAGTCGAGGGCGATGAACATCGGCTTGGTGATGAAATAGAACCAGCCCCAGTCGATCAACAAATCGAAATGATTGAGGTTAAGCGCCTGATTGTAGCCGCCGAGGCTGGTCAGCGGAAAGTTGATGCCGACCACCGACACTTCCTTGGCGCCAGCAAACAGCCGGGCGTCTGCGGTGCCGGTCGCCCCCGGCGCCACGTTCACCGCGTCAAGCAGATAGTCGGTCTGATAAGTCTTTTGCCCCTCGGATTCTCCGGCCGAGAAACGCGCATTCACCTTGGCATCGGTGTCCGGCAACAATGCCGCCGCCCAGTATTTGTCGGTAAAGCCGAGCCAGACGTCGGTAGCGTCCCAGGTCTCGCTTTTTTTGCCTTCAATCTTTTTATAGGTCTCTTCCTGCTCGCCCTGACTGCCCATCACGCCGATCAGGCCTTCATGCAGGATATAATAGCCGAGCACCTTTGGCGTGCCGTGGCGCGAAATGAGCCCGTACGGAAACAGCGCGACCGACGCAGCGCTTTTGTTCTGCACTTCGTCCTTGATGGTGAACAGATAATGGTCGTCGACCGCGATGGTGCGGTGGAACACCAGTCCTTCACCGTTGTCGTAGGTCAGCCTAACCGGATGATCCGCGCTGAGCGCGCCGCCGCCATCTTGCGTCCAAAGCGTATCGGGCCCCGGCAGCTTCTGCGTCGTTCCTGACGCCGGCACCCAGCCGAATTCGGCGTAATACGCGTCAGGCGATCCTGACGGCGAGAACAGCACGATCGGCGGCGAATGCGGATCGATCGTCTCGCGATATTGCTCGAGCGAGAGATTATCGATACGTGCGCCCTTCAAATCGATACTGCCGTTCAACCGTGGAGTATCGATCGCGATATGCGGCGATGCCGCGACTGCTGCTTCGGTGGTTTTGGCGCGCGGCTGACCGGGGTTGCCGGCCGCGCCCGGCGGTAGCGGCGCGGTGGATTGCGGAGCAAGCACCGAAGGGCCGGACGGGCTCGGCGTCGCGCCCGGCTGCTGTTCGGACTTTAGCTTCGCCTGCTCCTCCTGTTTGAGCGCCTGCTCGTGGCGCTGCTTTTCCATCTGCGGATAGCCGATGAAATATTGCCAGCCGACGACGACGATGAGCGACAAGACGACGGCCAGGATGGTGTTCTTGTGTTCTAACATTGAGCGCTCTTTCGCCGATTACCCACCATGGCCCGGCCGCGGCTTTCGCCGCCGCGACACCGGCTTGGGTTGATGTAGGGGGTCGCGGCTGCCATCACCAGTTCCGCGGTGTGCAGGATTATTGGCGTCTGGGGCGCGAATGACGTCTTGGGCGTGAATACGGGTAAGCGCCGCATCGAGTTCCTGCATCATCTCGCTAAACGGCACCGCGAGCGCAGCCCGTCTTCCGATTAGTACGTAATCGTGACCGGGACACAATCGGCCGGCGCCGGCAGCGCCCGAGATGTGCACCATCTCGCGCAGCCGTCGGCGCACACGATTGCGTTCCACCGCATTGCCGACTTGGCGCGATACGGTAAAACCGACACGAGGTCCGCCGGTCTCGGCACGTCGAAGCGCCTGCAAGACGAAAGCGCGCCCGGAGGCGCGTACGCCCTTTGCCGCGGCGCGAAAATCATTCCGGCGTTTCAGCCGTTCAACGACGGCGGCAAGTGCGTCCCGATCACGCACTGAGCCGCTTGCGCCCGCGCGCGCGCCGCGCCGCCAGAACCTTGCGGCCGCCTCTGGTCGCCATGCGGCTACGAAAACCGTGCCGGCGCTTACGGACCAACTTGCTCGGCTGATAGGTTCGTTTCACGGGGATGCGTCTCCGCTGCGCGCTGCTGATTGACGTAAATTTTGCGCGGTGGCGCAATTGGCGCGGCTTATACGAGACCCCTCCCGGCTCGTCAATGTGCGACCACGGCTTTGGCGCCGCAGGCTCGATCGCCCCGCAGACGCCGGGGATTCGGCGAAAGCTCAACATCCGGGCCTTCGCCGGTCCGGGCGGCTCCCTATCCAAGCTGCGGATGTGGGAAATCATGCCGCAACCACCTATTTCAACGGTTGTTTGACGAGGTTGCGCATGCGTCGCATCATGGGTTGTTGCGTCGCCTGCGTTGACCCGCGAGGTTCTGCTTGATGCGCGATGACCAAGCCGCGCGACCAACCCCGGTCCGCGTGCCACGCTTTGGGCTTTCGGGAAAGCTCCTCGTCCTCACGATCCTTTTCGTGATGCTCGGGGAAGTGCTGATTTATGTCCCGCTGGTCGCCAATTTCCGCGTCAATTGGCTCCGCGACCGGCTGGCCAGCGCCTACACCGCCGCACTCGTCCTCGACGCCGCCCCAAACGGGATGGTTTCGGACAAACTGGCGAAACAGATTCTCGACTCGATCGGCGCGCGCGCGGTCGCCATGAAGATGGGGACGCAGCGTCGCCTGCTCGCAGTCGGCGACACTCCGCCGCCGATTACCCACGACTTCGACATGCGCAACGTCAACGAATTCGAATCGATCGTCGACGCTTTCATGCTGATGCTCGATGGCAAAACCCACAAAAAGGTGATGCGCGTCGTCGGTCCGGCGCCGATGGGCGGCGATTACGTCGAAATCATCATGGACGAACCGCCGTTGCGCAAAGCCTTGTTGCGATATTCGGTCGACCTGTTGCTGATCTCGTTGTTGATTTCCGGCATCACCGCGGTGCTGGTCTATCTGACGCTGCACTATTTGTTCGTGCGGCCGATGCGCCGGGTGACCGCCAATATGATGGCCTTCCGCATCGACCCGGAGAACGCCGACCGCATCATCGTGGCGTCGGCGCGCGCGGACGAGATCGGCATCGCCGAGCGGGAGCTCGCGACCATGCAGGCGGAACTCGCCTCGATGCTGCATCAGAAGAACCGGCTGGCCGCGCTCGGTCTTGCCGTATCGAAAATCAACCACGATCTGCGCAACCTGCTCGGTTCGGCGCAGCTCATCTCCGACCGCTTGTTGACGCTGCCCGATCCGACCGTGCAGCGTTTTGCGCCCAAGCTGATGCGCGCGCTCGAACGCGCCATCGCCTTCTGCGAATCGACGCTATCTTACGGACGCTTGCAGGAGCCGCCGCCGGAACGAAAGCCGATCCTGCTGGAGCCGCTGGTCGAGGAAGTGCACGAGACACTCGGTCTTTCGCCCGACGGGCCGATCCGCTGGATCAGCGCGGTCGAGCGCGGATTGACGGTGGAGGCCGACTACGAGCAGCTCTATCGCATTCTGCTGAACCTTTCCCGCAACGCGTTGCAGGCGCTGGAAAGCCGCGCCTCGGGCGATCCCGGACGCGATCAGATTCGCATCACCGGCCGGCGCGAGGGCGCCGTGGTGGTGATCGAAGTCTCCGACACCGGGCCCGGCTTTTCGGAACAGGCGCAGGCGCATCTGTTCGAAGCCTTCCAGGGCTCGACTCGCGCCGGTGGCACCGGCCTCGGACTTGCCATCGCTGCCGAACTTGTGCGCGCGCATGGCGGCGAGATTCGCCTGGTCGAAGGCACTATCGGCGCGACGTTGCGTATCACCATTCCGGATCGCGCGGTGGAATTGAGCGCGCGACGCAGTGCGCGCGCGCAGGCCTAATTCATCGGCGCAAACCCGCCTGTTGCACCAGCGGGAATGTCTCGGTCTGAAATTGCCGCATGCCGTCGATATAGCGCGGCCATGACAGCACGATGCCGTCGAAACCGGCGCGTTCGAGCAGCGCCAGCCCATCGACGACCTGTTCCTTGGTACCGATCAGCGGGTAGCCGACCCAGCCGGCGATGAAATGCTCCTTGAGATGCTGGAGGGCCTCTTTGGGTATCGACAGCGAGTTGAGACCCATGACGCTGACCAGATTCTCGACGCCTTCCCAATCGCCTTTCTGGAACACGCATTCGTCGTAGAACGCGCGCGCCTGTGCTTCGGTTTCACCCTGGAAGATGTAGGCGTTGGTCCAGACCTGGATGTCGCGCTGGCATTCATCCCATGCGGTCTTGCGCGAGGCATCGACGCGCGCCTTCACCGCCTCGAAATCGTGCGCATCGAGATTGATAAAGTTGACGTCGGCATGGCGCGCCGCGAATTGCCGGCCCTTCGGCGAGGCGCCGGCGCTCATCACCACCGGATGCGGCTTTTGCAGCGGCTTTGGCGCAATGGCGGCGTTCTTGACCTGATAAAACTTGCCGTCAAAGTCGAATTCCTTTTCGCTGGTCCACAGCCGCTTGATGATTTCGATCCATTCGGTTGCCATGTCGTAGCGGGTGTCGTGCTCCAGCAGCGGCACGCCGAACATCTCGATTTCCGGCCGGTACCAGCCGGTGACGACGTTGAGGGTAAAGCGTCCGCCGCCGATGTGATCGATGGTAGCCGCCTGTTTGGCGGCCATTACCGGATGCATGGTCGGCACGTGCGAGGTGGCGAAGATGCCGGAGTTCTTGGTCAGCGCGCTCATCGCCGCCGCCCAGGTGAAACATTCGAAGCCCTCGCCGTTGAAATTGGTCGTGCCGCCGAAGCCTTTCCAGCGCCCGACCGGCACGATCGCTTCGAACTCCATTTCGTCCGCCATCCGCGCCAGCGTTACGGTGCTTTCCCAGTTGGCTTGCAGGATGCCGTCGATCGACGACATGGTGCAGCCGCCGCTCAAATTGGTGCAGAACGTGCCGAGTTTGAGCTTGCGGTCGTTGAACAGCGGATTAGGGCTTTCACGCAACTGATCCGCCCTGCTTCGCGCATCCATTAAACGTTCTCCCGATTTTTTATATGGTAGCCCGCGTCGTTCGGGCCGCAACATTTATTCCGGCGGCTGCCAGGCCGGCGCAGTCATGCGGCGCTTGCCTTCAGGCGTACGCCGTTCGCCGGGGGTCGATGGAAGCTTGTCCCACAGCTTGCAGGTCACCGGCTTGTGCTTCTGATCGAGTCCTTCGCAGTAATTGGTATATTCGCAGACCCGAACGTCGTTACCGAGACCGAGCCGGATTTTGCGGAACCAGTCCGGATCGGCCAGCGATTGCCGCGCGGCGCCGACGATGTCGCACACCTCGCGGGCCAGATAATCCTCAGCCATTTCGAAGTTATGGATGCCGCCGGTGCAGACGATCGGAACCTGACGACCGGCATCGCGGACAGCCTTGCGGATCGCCGCCGTCGGCTCGGCGTTCCGGCCGAACGGCCCACGTTCGTCGGAAATAAATTGCGGCATGCATTCGTAGCCACTGCGCCCGGTATACGGATAAACCGCGTCGCCGACCGACGGCTGTTTGGCGTCATCGAATTTTCCGCCGCGCGACAGCGAGATGAAATCGATGCCGGCGCGGGCAAAAGCGACGGCAAAATAGCTTGCATCGCCGACGTCGCTACCGTCAGCGATACATTCGTCGGCCAGAAACCGGAGGCCGACGGCGAATTTTTTGCTCGCGCGGCGGCGGATTTCGGCGAAGACTTCGAGCGGCAGCCGGGCGCGGTTTTCCAGCGAGCCGCCATAGCCATCGGTGCGTCGGTTGGTGCGCGACAAAAACGACGACATTGTATAGGCGTGCGCGTAATGCAACTCGATGCCGTCGAAGCCGGCAGCTTCCGCGCGCAAGGCGGCTTCCGCAAACAATCCCGGCAGCACCTGCGGCAGATTGCGAATGTGCGGCAGATGCATGTCGTTGACCCGTTCGCGATAGCCGAATTGAAGTGCCTCCCATTCGTCCGGCGCGAGCACAGTCTTGAGCTCATCCTCGCGCATCGCGAGCAACCGCGCACGCATGTCGGCGTCCGCCAGCTTCGGCTCGCCCAACGCCGCGCGGTGCCGATCCGTAATTACCAGGAAACGTTCGAAGAATTTCTTCGCCTCGGGCCGGCGGCGGACGGCGAGAAAATCGATCAGCTGCACGAACAAGCGGGTTCGGCCTTCGCTTGCCTTGCGCACGGTGTCGACCAGCCGCCGCAATCCCGGCAGGAAGCGATCGTGGCCGATGCGCAACAGCGGGCCGCTCGGTACGTCGCGGATGCCGGTTGCCTCCAGCACGATAGCGCCCGGCCTGCCACGCGCGAACCGCTCATACCAGTCGATCACTTCCTCGGTGACGTAACCTTCCTCGGTCGCCCGCCACGGCACCATGGCCGGAACCCAGGTCCGTTGCTCAAGCTGCAACGGGCCGATAGCGACCGGGGAGAACAGGCGCGAGGCGGCGGCTTCCGCCATCGACGGTACCCGTCCGGCGGTCGCTTCGTATCGGATCCGTTGCGGTGGTCGCCACATTCCAAATCTGCCGTGTCCAAGCGGTGATCCCCGCTTATATCATAGCGGCAAACGCCGCGCGGATCGTCAGCCGATCCGCCTTGCCAATAAGCGGCGAAGGCTTTAGCTACGCCTACTGACGCGCCCGTAGCTCAGCTGGATAGAGCACCAGACTACGAATCTGGGGGTCAGGAGTTCGAATCTCTTCGGGCGCGCCAAAATATAACCGAGGCGATGGAGGGATAACGGACGCCCATCCTGCAAGGGTCCGTCAAGCACCATGACCGACATCCTGAATTTGCCGCGGCCGGCCTGGATGACCGAAGACCTCGTGCTCCTCGAAGACCAGGCGCGCCGCTTCATCGCCGCCGAATTCGTCCCGCATTTGGACCAGTGGCACGACGATCATTTCTATCCGCGCGAGGTTTGGACCAAGGCCGGTCAGGCCGGTCTCCTGTGTGCCGCAATGCCGGAAGAATATGGCGGAGCCGGCGGCACTTTTGCCCATGAAGCGGTGATCAATCGCGAATATTCGCTTGCCGGCTTCGACACCAACGGCGCGCCGCTGCATTCCGGCATCGTCGCGCCTTACATCCTGCATTACGGCACCGAAGAGCAGAAGCGGCGCTGGCTGCCCAAGCTCGCCTCCGGCGAGATGGTCGGCGCCATCGCCATGAGCGAGCCGGGCACCGGTTCGGATTTGCAGGGCGTGCGCACCACCGCGCGCCGATCCGGCAACGGCTATGTGCTCAACGGCTCGAAGACATTCATCACCAACGGGCAACACGCCGACCTGATCGTCGTCGTCGCCAAGACCGATCCGAAGCAGGGCTCCAAAGGCGTCTCGCTGATGGTGGTCGAGACCGCGGACGCGCCCGGTTTCCGCCGCGGCCGCAAGCTCAAAAAACTCGGCATGGATTCCGCCGACACCTCGGAATTGTTCTTCGATGAGGTCGCACTGCCGGCCGAGGCGCTGCTCGGCATCGAGGCAGGCCAGGGCTTTTATCAGCTGATGAAGGAACTGCCGCAGGAGCGGCTGATCGTTTCGACGCAAGCGGTCGCCATGATCGAGCGGGCGCTCGCGCTCACCGTCGACTACGTCAAGCAGCGGCAGGCCTTCGGTAAGAAAATCATCGAGTTCCAGAACACCCAGTTCGTGCTGGCCGAGTGCAAGGCGGAAGCGACCATCGCCAAGGTGTTCCTCGACAATTGCATCGAGCGGCATCTCAAAGCCGAGCTCGATACCGTCACCGCTTCGATGGCGAAATACTGGCATACCGATCTCCTTGGCAAGATCGCCGACCGCTGCCTGCAATTGTTCGGCGGTTACGGCTACATGGACGAGTATCCGATCTCGCGTATCTATCGCGATGCGCGCGTGATGCGCATTTTCGCCGGCACCAACGAAATCATGAAGCTTCTGATTGCCAGAAGCCTGTAAGCGGAGTTCGCCACATGAAAACCCGCAAGCGATCGACCAAGCGATCGACCGAGAAGCCAATCAAGCGAGCGACCGCGAAAAAGCAACCGTCCCCGCGCAAAACGGCAAAAGCAAAAGCCGGATTCAAGCGCCCGGTTTTCCACCATGCGCTGCTCAAGACCCCGCGCATGGACGAAATGATCAAGTGGTATGCCGACGTCGTCGGCACCGCGCCGAACTTCTACGCTCCCGGCATCGCCTTCCTCAGCAACGACGACGCCAATCACCGGATTTCGCTCGCCGGCAGTTCGAACTTCCGCGACAATCCCGAGTTCCGCACCACCGCCGGCATGCATCATCTCGCGTTCGAATACGACACGGTGGATGACCTGCTCGACACCTGGCGGCGGCTGCGCGACGAGTTCGGCTACGAGCCGCACGTCGCCGTGCATCACGGCATGACGCTGTCTTTCTATTACGTCGATCCCGACGGCAACAGCGTCGAGCTGCAGGCCGACGCGTTCGGTAACTGGAAGAAATCGACCAAGTGGATGCGCGAATCGGCGGAGTTCAAGGCTGACCCGATCGGCAAATTCGTCGCGCCGGCGAAAATGGTCGAAGCGCGCGCCAAAGGCATCAAGACCAAGGAGTTGCTCAAGCGCGCCTATGCCGGCCAATACCAGCCGAGCGTGGCTTACGACTACCGGCTCGAACTGCCGGGCTGAGCATGATCCGGAAAAGTGGAAGCCGGTTTTCCGATAGGATCATGCTCCACTAATATCTCCCAACGCTCACTGCAACATCATCGCCGCGCCTTTCTCCGCGATCATGATCGTCGGCGCATTGGTGTTGCCGCTGACCAAAGTCGGCATGATCGACGCATCGATCACCCGTAGACCGCCGACACCGCGCACCCGCAGCTGGTCGTCAACCACCGCCATCGGGTCGTTACCCATCTTGCACGTCCCGACCGGGTGATATTCGGTCTCCGCCGCGGCGCGGATGAACGCTTCGAGCGCGGCATCCGATTGCGTCGCCGACCCGGGGATCCGCTCCGCGCCGAGCCAGGGCCGCAACGCCGGTGCGGCGAGGATGTCGCGCCCGCGCCGGATGCCGTCGATCAGGATTTTCAGATCGTATTCGGCAGCGAGATAATTCGGATCGATCACTGCTTTCTGCAAGGGGTCGGCCGAGGCCAGACGAATTTCGCCGCGGCTTTGCGGCCGCAGACAACAGGCATGCAGCGTGACACCGTAACCGTCGAGCTTGGTGCGGGCGTGATCGACCACCTGCGCCGGGATGAAATGATACTGGATGTCGGGCGTCGCGGCGCCAAGACTTGCACCAAGCCCACTGATGACGAAGGCGCCCGCCTCGGCAACGTTGCTGGTGCCGGGGCCGCTCCGGTACAGCGCCCATTGCAGCGCCACGCCGATCGACGGTAGCAACCGCGCTTTGTCGTCGAGCGTGCTCCGCGGCGTTGCATGCTGCAAAATGTTGACGTTGAGATGGTCCTGCAAATTCTTGCCGACCCCGGGCAGTTCATGCACCACACTCACGCCGGCTGAGCGTAATTCGCCGGCCGGCCCGATTCCGGACAACAGCAGAAGCTGCGGCGAGTTGATCGCGCCGCCGGCGAGCACGATTTCGCGCGTGGCGCGGACAACGTACCGGTGGCGCCGGCGCGCATACTCGAGGCCGACCGCGCGGCCGCGCTCGATCAGGACACGCATCGCCTGCGCGCCGGTGACGATGATCAGGTTTTCCCGTGCCGCCACCGGATGCAGATAGGCCGCCGCCGCGCTGCAGCGCTCGCCGTTCTTCTGCGTCACCTGGAACAGCCCGCAGCCGAGTTGCACCGCGCCGTTGAAATCCGGATTAAATGGAATCCCGGCCTCCTGCGCCGCGGCGACGAAGGCACGGCTCAATGGATTGGTATACGGCCGTTCGGCGACACTGAGCGGGCCGCCCTGCCCGTGAAAGTCATCATGCAGCCGCTCATTATTCTCGGCTTGTTTGAAGAACGGCAGCACGTCGCCGTAGCTCCAGCCGGCATTGCCGAGTTGCCGCCAATGATCGTAGTCCGCCGCTTGGCCGCGCATATAGACCATCGCGTTGACCGAACTCGAGCCACCCAACAACCGGCCGCGCGGTTGATACATGCGCCGGCCATTCATCGCCGCTTGCGGTGCGGTCTGGTAACCCCAGTTGAACTTCGGCCCCGTCAGATTGGCGATGCCGGCGGGCATGCGCACATACATCGATCGGTCGGAGCCGCCGGCTTCGAGCAGCAGCACCTTGACCTCCGGCTTGGCGGAGAGCCGGTTGGCCAGCACGCAGCCCGCAGAGCCGGCGCCGACGATGACGTAGTCGTAGTCTTCTCCGGACATTCGTCCCCAAGCTCCCGCCGTTTTCCTTGCAACGTAGCCGGCGTCATTGCGAGCCAACGGGTCCGGCCCGAAGCGGCCGGCCCGATGACAGGCTCCGCGAAGCAATCCAGCTTTTTCGTGCGGACTCTGGATTGCTTCGTCGTAGCACCTCGCAATGACGACCGCGCGCAAGCGCCACTCATGTCGTGCTCTGCGCGCGGGCGCGCGCCGCGGCGGTGCGGCTCGCCACGCGGTCGAGCACAGCAATCATGTCTTCCACGTCGGCGCGGTCGAAGCCTTGGGTGATGAACACGATCTTGCTGGTGCGGTCGGCGTCAGGCCAGCGGTCGAGCCAGGTGAGATTGTGCAGGAGCTGCTGCGCGCCCTGGATCACCGCCGGGCGATCGGGCTCTTCCGCGACATGGACGATGCCTTTTACCCGCAGAAGATTGGGTCCAAGATTCTGCTGTAACGCATCGAGCAGCAGCCGCAGCGCCTCGCGCGCGATCGGTTGCTCGCGCGTAAAACAAAACGAGGCGATGTCGCGGTCGTGCAGATGGTGATGATCGTGCAAATTGCTTTCGCGATTGCCATGATCGGCGTGGTCGTGGTCGTGATCGTGGTCGTGATGCAAGTCTTTGTGTAAGTCATCCCGCGCTTGCGCATCGGCCGCCGTGTACGCCGCTGCATTGAGCCAGGCGCGTGCGTCGGCCTTCGGATCGCCGGGCTTGAGCGCGTCGGCACGTAAAAGCTCACCGATATCGACGGCTGCCTCCCGTCCCTGCCCCGCTTGCGCGGAAGCGTCAGGCAGGTCCAGACGTGAAATCTTCGCCGCCGGATTGAGCCGGCGCAACCGCGCGGTCAACGCCGCCTCTTCTGCTTTGCGGGCTTTTTCCGGCGCAACCAGATCGAGCTTGGTGATCAGGATATGGTCGGCGAGCGCCACCTGCCGCACCGATTCAATATGCTCGTCGAGCGTGTTCGGGCCGTTCACCCCGTCGACCGTCGCGACCACGCCGCCGATCCGGTAGAGCCCGGCCAAAGTCGGATCGGACAGGAACGCCTGGATCAGCGGCGACGGATCGGCCAGCCCCGAGGTCTCGATCACCACGTGATCGAAGCGCGGGATCGTTCCGTCCTCACGCTGGTGATAGAGATTGTTCAGCGTGGTGACGAGATCGCCGAACACGGTGCAGCACAGGCAGCCGTTTTCCAGCACCATGATGGTGTCGTCGCTTTGCGCCGCGAGCAGGTGATCGAGCCCGATCTCGCCGAATTCGTTGATCACCACCGCGGTGTTGGCCATCGCCGGATCACGCAGCGCGCGGTTGAGCAAGGTGGTCTTGCCGCTGCCGAGGAAGCCGGTGAGGATGGTGACGGGCGTGTGGGACACGTCTTTCTCTTCCTTCTCCATTGTCATGCCCGCACGCGTTGCGGGCATCCACGTCCTGTTTGTACGCATAAGGTAAAGTCATGGCTGGCCGGTACAAGCCCGGGCTTCGCCGTTTCGTCATTCCGGCCGAGCGCACTTGTGATCCGTCATCCTGAGGCGGCCGCC
>DATKRE010000077.1:0-26318 GCA_035532335.1 Xanthobacteraceae bacterium
TTATCGGCACGTACCCCACAGCGCGCATGGTGGCAGCGATCCGGCGACCGTTGCCGCTGGTCTTCGGCAGCCCGAGCAAATCAAGGATGCTATGGGTGCTAATGGCATGCACGCCACGCACAATGGCTTCCACCTTCTCCCGAAGAGGATCGGCATTACGCGCAGCCTGCTCGGCTACGGCTTTTTTTAGCTGCTCGCAAAAAGACAACACAACGCTCTCCAATCGAGGCCATGAATTTTTCAGTGCATTTCGACCGGTCGATCCGTCCACAGATATTTATAGCAGCCAACTGAGTACCAATACTTAAAGCGTGGCTGACGCTTCGGCGCGTCGCTCACGGTGGCACGACGCCTTTTCAAGGTGTGACGCTTGCAGGGTGGGAGCGAGCACTGGGATGGCGGCGAAAAGTCCAGCGGCGCGATTACTGCGCAGTAACCCTTACCGGGTAGGGGTATAAGACGACGACGACGACGACGACGACGACGACGACGACGACCTTTTCACTGTTCACCTTGAAACAGGCGTTTTGTCTCACTGTCTCACCTGTGTCCCACTCCTGTTGTCTCACCTTAAACCCGCGTGGTTGTTGCACCTGTCTCACCTGCCCCAGCGCAGGGGGCGTAAGCGCCAACTCATGCCTGCCGGTGGCTTTCTCTATTTCTGTAGTCTTCAATTAATTTTAGATAAGGTGAGACACGTGAGGCACCTGAGACATGTGCCCAATCGGCGCACACTTTCGCTGTCCCACATGCATCACGCAGGTGAGACAGTGTGGGACAAGAGCGCCGGTCGAAACGCATGCGCGGCTGGTCATTTGATGCCAAGCCGATCATCCAATTTCCCCTGCCACTTGACCCCTGTGGGTACGTCATAACCCCATGGACGGCGTTTGCCGTTGCCGGGTCCGTTTTGGAGCGCCGGAAGACGCAGCCGGGGTCCGAACATTTCAGCACATGCCTTGCCGAAACCCACAGGGCTTAGCGCGCGCAGACTGTTTTGCCTGCAGAACCCTGTGTACGCCGCATGGAGCGTTTCAAACGAAACTGGCGTCCCTAGATCAGGCGTCACGTCAACTCCATACGGGCCTCGCCCTGCTCCGATAACTGCATCAGCCTCAATGCATGCTTGCGACCATTGCGAAACGCTGTCGCCGCTCATGCGCTGCTGCTCAGCAGTTTCGCTAGTCTTTAGGATTTCTCGAGGATGCCAATCACCAAGCTGCAAGTTTTGTAGAAAGTCAAGAAACTCACCTGCGCCACCGTCATTCAAATCTCGGTAAAGGCGGTCGAACCAACTCTTATCACCGGCTTTTTCATCAAGAACGTCATACACAACATTTCGCCGATCCATGGCGCCAGCGGCGACCGCATGATCATGGTTCGTCGTCATCAGCGCATGCAGCCGGTTCGGTATTTGACGGATGCCTCCATTCTTGCGTTCAATTTGAAAGGTATCAGCCGTGATGCGCGACTTGAGTTTATCCGTCGTTCTGTGATCGCCAGCCCACAGGATTTCCTCAGCTAGGATGAAACACACGGGTTCGACCCAGTCATTAAATCGTCCGAGCAAGCGGTCGCTGTCATCAATGAGAGCACCGTGTGATCCAAAAATTTTCAGCATCACCACACCCAGCGTACTCTTGCCCGTGCCCTGCTTGCGGCTCTTGAGCACGATAATGGTGCCGGGATGTTTGTCTGGGTTTTGTACAGCCCAAGCAAGCCAGCGAATGAGGTATTCAAACTTGGCTCTGTCGCTTCGGCAAATCACCTTAAAGATATGCCGTAGAAGCGACCAAATTTTTCGTCGTGTTCTGCGTGGCACAACGCCAAAGCCCTGCCAAAGGTTGTACTCGGTCGGCTCCGTCGCGCCACCGGGTTTAAACACAAGTTTCCTCTGATGACGCTTGGGGCTTTCTTTCCAGAACTTATCGGCCGGAACACACTTGGGCGCGTCTTTAGTGCCGACATTGACGAGGATATTCTGTATTTCGAGCTTGAACTGCTCGGGCGGGAGGAACGCAATCGTGCCATCGTCATTGATGCGGAAAATGGCGGTCTCTTGATTGCTCTTGCCGATGAAAAAATGCGAATTGAGAACTGCGAGCGCATCATCCTTAGTGCACTTCCCCCCACAAAGCGGGCTACGCCGCAGCGGCGGAAGCGTTGCAAAACCCGTTTCTACGCGCTCCGTGTTCGCAGATTGCTCACTAGCCTCGCGCGTCTCTGTGTGTGGGGCGTTGTTTGCCGAAAACGTTTCGCCCGGTGGGCTCGTTCCACCCTGCTGGGCCTGATCGTTCCGCCAAGGCTGCGTGCCCGTCGGGCCCGTATTCCCGGTCGATCCAGTTTTGTTCGTCGAACCCGTCGTGTTGCCGCTTTGCGCGCCGGCCGGCGAGTTGCCAAGTCCACCGCTCTCGACTGTGGTCCTTTTCGGGAACAGTCCAGGACTGAGGACGAGGCTAGTCGGGCCAGTCGCATCACGTGCCGCGCCGGAAGGACCGCCCCGCTGGACGCCCGTCGGTCCAGTATTTCCGGTCGGTCCAAACTCAACCTCGATAACGTTGGTGCCGGCGTTTTTTGGCGATGTTCCATAGAGCCGAGTATTACGGCGTGCGGCCTGCCGGAGGCTCGCCTCCATTTCCAATTCAGTTTGCGTTTTTTGCTGGTCGGCAGGTTCGGCGCTTACTGCACAGCCGGTGCCCCCAAGCGTGCTCACGACACCCTCTTGCGGCGCGCCCGCGCTTTTTGTGCGTTCTCGCCAAAGACAGGCAGAGAGTGCAACCACTCTTCCGCATCATTGTCAGTGATAATTGTGCGGTCGCCGCACTTGTGGGCCTTGAGCCGCTTGGCTTTGATTTCCTGATACGCTTTCGACCGCCCAATTTTGTAGCGCGCGCAGAACTCGGGCAGGTTCATCACCCGCCAACCAACGCGGTCTAGCTCACTTTCGATTTTTTGAACACGCATGACGCAACCTCTCAACTGTCGTCGGACCCCCGGCAGATAGGGCCGACCCTAAACAGCGAGTGGTTAATCGAATATGAATTGACATGGACGCCTACGATCATCGTATACCCGTGGCGTATACCATTGGACGGTTATGCACTATACTAAGTCATTGAAATATAATATTATCTTATAATGGCTGGGGAACTAGGATTCGAACCTAGATTCTCGGAGTCAGAGTCCGATGTTCTACCGTTGAACTATTCCCCAATGTGATTGGCGCGTTCGAGCGCCCTCGGCGAGGGCCCTGATCTAGGCCATCTCGATCCGCTTTCCAAGTCTTGGGCCATCCACGTTCTTCGCCCGTTTGTGCGGGTTGCCGCGCGGCCCAAAGGGAGGAGCGGTGGATTCGCTCGCGTTTGCAGCGGCTGGTGCATGACCAGTTCCGATGAATACTTGGGACTATACAGTATAAAATCGTAAGTACAAATACTTAGTCAGTATAGATTCACCAATCCAACGTTCTATTATTTACGCGGCCCCCGATTTCACTTATCGAATTTGCGGGGACCACTTGCATGACCGTTGATCCATTCACGGACCGACTCGCCCGCGTGCGCGACCGCTTCGCGGCGACGTTAACCGCCAAGATTGCCGGCACATGCGCGGCGATCCCGCAGTTTCCGGATGCGGTGCCGGCGGCGGCCGCGGCGGTGGCTGAAGCTTACCGCTGCGTTCACGGCATCGTCGGCGTCGGTCCGACCGTCGGTTTTCCGGCGAGCGGAAAAGCCGCCCACGGCGTCGAGACCATCTTACGGGCGCCGCAGCAGCAAAGGCGCGGATTGTCGGCCGAAGAAATCGCACGTGTGAGCGAAGCCCTCCAGGCCCTGCGCGAAGCCGCCATCCGCGAACTGCAATCCTCCGACTCACACAAATCCTGAAAGCAGCCGAGGCGATCCGACATGCGTTCTTCGTGGTGCTGATTCTCGCGCTCGTGCTGATCCCCGTCGCTGCCCGGGCCGAAATCAAAACCGTGCCGTTGCCGCCGACGGCGCACTGGCCAACACACGTTGCCGCGGCAGTCGATCAGGCCGCACCGGCGCCGCGGTCCAGTGAATTGACCTCCGCGGTGACGCTTGCGGATATCGGCTTCGTCAACGGATTGCGCCTGTCGAACTTGGGCGGCCATCAGGAATTGTTCGTGCCGCTACCGCAAGACGGCTTGGTGACCGCAAGCGAGCTGGTGCTCGTTCTCGACGATCTCAGTGCTTACGACGCCAAACGCAACCTCGAGGTACAGGCGAACGATCGCACGGTCGCGGCAATTGCGCTCGACGGGAAAAGCCGCGGGCGCATCGTCAGAATTCCGTTGGGCGGGATGCGGCCGAAAGACGGTTACATCAAACTTTTGTTTCTTTATTCCGGCGCGGCCACGCTAGATCGCTGCATCGACGTGCGATACGTCGGCGACAGCCTGACGGTAAGGCCGGAATCCGCAATTGAAGTCGCGATCGGAGCAGCCGGGTCGCTCGATGTTGCGACGACTGCCATGCTGATGCCGCGGGAGGCAGCAATTGTCCTGCCGAGCCGGCGGGTGACCGAAAACGAGATTGCTACCGCCGTTACCGTCGCCCGTTCGCTGATTTCCAGCGGCCGGCGCGTATCTTTCTATCACGGCTACGAGACGGCGGCGGAGCTGGCGAAGCGCGATGCGAACGGCCGCTGGGCGCGCGGTGTCGTGCTGATCGGGCCGCTGCCGGAGGTCGCCGATGTCGTCGACGCGCCACTGGCGAGAGTGGCAGGCCCTGCCCAGCCGCTTGGCACGCTAGCGGCAATCCGCATCGGCGGCACGCCGGCGCTTCTGGTCTCCGACACTGACGCGGTGCGTGCCGGACAGTTGTTCGCCAGTCCGTTGCGGGCCGCGACCCGCGGCATGGGATGGGCGTCGGTTGGGGATTCAGGGCCGTCCGATCTTCCGACCGACAGTGTGACCTTCGAACAGCTTGCAGTGCCGGCGGCGCAAGCGGAAGTGTTCGGTCGCGCCAATCTGACAACGGTTATCGATATCAGGAAGCTGCCGCCGGAAACCCGTCCGGCTCGTCTTCTGCTCAATGTGATGGTCGCACCCGATGGAGCGGGCGAGAAGGCAGTCGTCAGCACGTTCGTCAATGACCGCTTGCTCGGCAGCACGGTAGCGGCAATTGGCGAGCCGACCCATCTCGATCTTGCTTTGCCACCAGGTCTGGTTGGCTCGATTGCCAATGTGCGCGCCTTGGTTCAGCGCGACAGCGCCCAGGGCGATTGCCGCTTCGAGGCGCAAGGATATCCGGCTCAGATTCTTGGCTCGTCGGCTCTGGCGCTCACAAGCGCCAACGGCAAGCCGCACGATTTCCCCGATCTGACGGCGCATTTTGTCCGCGGCGTCAGGCTAATCGTACCGGCAAGCGCCGCCGATCAGCCGATTGCCATCCTCGGTATGCTAGCCGAGGTGGCGAACCACCTTACGCCCGATGTCGCGCCGCTCAGCGTTATGTTCACCGCGAACAGTGGCGCGCCGGTGCCGGATGCACCCTTCATTGCCATCGGCGACCGGCCGCCGTCGGGAGCGAAACCGCGGGTCCATTTCGACCGCGGACGTGTCGAGGTGACCGATCGTTCTGGCCGAACGCTGCTCGATCTCGGCGGCTTCGGGGCCGGGGCGGTCGCGCAGCTTGTGAACGCCGGCGATTATCCCGGCCTCTGGATCAAGCCGCTCGCGGCAGATGGATCGGCGCCGTATCCGGCGGACCTTCACCTCGATCACGGCGACGTTGCATTCATCGATAACAATGGCGTGGCACTCGCGATGTCCACCGAACGCGACACGGTCGTGCGGGTCTCCTACCCGGACCAGGTCTCGTGGCTGACAATTGCCGAGCGGTTCCGCTCATGGATCGTCGCGGCGTTGTGGCTGTTTGCGACCGCGGCACTTCTCTTCATCCTTCAGCGACTGTTCCGCCGCCGCACGGCGCGAACGAGCGAGTGATCGATGGCGCTTTCGCCGTCAGATCGTGCGCTGGGCGATCTTCTGGTCGGTCGGCACGTCATCACCTTGTCGCAGTTCGACGAGGCTGTGGCTTTAGCGGAACGCTGGAATGTGCGGCTTGGCGATTCGCTTTTGTCGCGCAACTGGATCGATCCGCGGCTTTACTACGAGGCCTATGCGCAAAATTTCGATCTGCCATTCGTCGATCTTATCCGCGAGCCGCCGGATAAATCCCTCCTGCGAGCGACCGATGCGGATCTCTACGCACTTCGGCTGACGATGCCGTGGCGGCGGCGCGGTGGTCGGTTGTTGATCGCGACCGCCCAGCCGGGACCCGAGACCGTATTGTTCGCGCGCGAGCGGTGGGGGGCCGAGATCGAATTTGTGGTGGTGTCGAAATTCGACATCGTATTCGCTGTGCAGACCGCGTTCGCCAACGCGCTGTCGCGTCGGGCGGTGTTCGAATTGGCGGAATTCGATCCGAAAATGTCGGCTCGCACCGTTCTAACCGTCGGGCAGACGATCGCCGCTTATGTGCTGTTGAGCGCGATCCTGCTCGGTTTTGCCGTTGCCCCAATGGGCACGTTGATTGCGCTCAACATTGCGATCAGCCTGTTTTATCTTTGCAACTTCGTTTTCAAGGGCGTTCTGGTTTCGTTGGGCGGCGGCCGTTCGGCGGAAGTCGATGAAGCGATTGCCATCGAAGCCCGCGCGCTGCGCGAAGAAGAACTGCCGATTTTCACGGTTCTCGTTCCGATGTTCCGCGAAGCGGCAATGCTGCCGCACGTAGCGCGGGCATTGCGCAGTCTCGATTATCCTCTCGGCAAGCTCGACATCAAGCTCGTGGTCGAGGCCGGCGATCGGGAAACCATCGAAGTGGCGCGGACGCTTGGTCTTGAAGGCGTTTTCGAAATCATCGTCGTCCCGAGATCGTCGCCGCAAACCAAGCCCAAGGCCTGCAACTTCGCGCTGCGCTTTGCGCGCGGAGAATACCTGGTGATTTACGACGCCGAGGACCGCCCCGAACCGGATCAACTGCGCAAAGTGGTGGCGACTTTCCGCCGTTCGCCGCCGAACACCGCCTGCCTGCAATGCCGCCTCAATTATCACAACGCCGATGAAAATTGGCTCACGCGGATGTTCACTCTCGATTACACGCTCTGGTTCGACCAAGTGCTTCCGGGTCTCGAACGCCTCGGCATGCCGATCCCGCTCGGCGGCACCTCCAATCACTTCCGCACCGATATTTTGCGTGAGCTGCGCGCTTGGGATCCGTTCAACGTCACCGAGGATGCCGATCTCGGTATCCGCATCGGACAACGCGGCTATCGGGTCGGCGTCGTCGACTCGACCACCTTTGAGGAGGCGAGTTGCCGCGTCGGGCAATGGATAAAGCAGCGCTCCCGCTGGATGAAGGGTTATATGCAGACCCTTTTGGTGCACACGCGGCGTCCGCTGCATTTGATCCGCAGGGCCGGGCTGCTCGGCTTTCTCGGTTTCGTGTTTTTTATCGGCGGCACTGTGCTGGCGGGTCTCCTCAACCCTGTGTTCTGGCTGTTGTACGGGATTTGGCTCGTTGCCAGCGCCGTTAATTTCGATCCGCTGTTCCCGCAATTCCTGTTGTTCCTTTGCTTGTTCAACCTGCTCGCCGGCAATGGCGCCTTTACTTACCTGTTGATGCTCGGACCGATCCGGCGTGGCTGGCTCAATCTCATTCCCTTCAGCTTCACGTTGTTCGGTTACTGGATGCTGATTTCCATCGCCGCTTATCGCGGGCTTTGGCAACTGATCCACGACCCGTTCTTCTGGGAGAAGACGCCGCACGGATTGTCGCAGCACACGAACGAGCAGTTTGCCGACGCCGGAGGTGTCCAGTGAACGGTCCGCGCCGATACGCCATGATTGGCGCACTCACCGCGGCGCCGGTTGGGACGCTCGCCTTCGTCGCAATTCTGGCGCTGGCGGCGATCGCCGTGCAGCACGGGTTCGTCGCCGACGACACGTTGCGACTATGGGCCGGCGCTAGTACCGCCGCCGACGGGCAGGTCCCGATCGGGCGGATCGTGGCGGGCTACCCGACGCTGCCGTTTCTGGCGACCACGCTGGTTGCATGGCTGGCGCCGGCGGGAGCGCCCGCGCCGGCGCTGGTGGCGGCGCTGCTTTTTTCCATCATTACCGCTTTCTGTTTCGTCAAGTTCCGGCGGATCGGATTGTCTTATCTCGCAACATTCGTCGCCACGCTCCTGATTGTCTTTCATCCCGTTTTTGTGCGTGCGGTCGTCGCGGGTCCGGCCGACATGTTCTTCGCGGCATTTTTGTTGATGCTCGGTCTGGCGCTTTACGATCTGCGCGCGCGCAGCGGGCCGTCCGAGGTGATGCACGTCGGCCTTGTGTTGATGGCGCTTGCCTTCTCGCATCCCATCGGCGCTGCATTCGCTTTTGCCTCGGTGCCGTTCTTGGCCTTCGCGGTGCGACCAACGCTGGTCGCCAGTTCGGCCCTCAATGTCGTCATTGCGCTGATATTTCCGACCGCGTTCATGCTGCTTTCATTTGCCTACGTGTCGTGGGTCTTCCCCGGCGACGGCTGGAGCTTTTTTGCTGCGCCGACCCAAAGCCTGTCGTTGTGGACGGCGGCGATCGCGCGGGTGTTCGGCAACGGACTGGTCGGTATCGCGGCGCTGGATTCTAGCCTGACGATGGGTGCGGCATTGGCCGTTGGCGCGCCCGTGGTCGTAGTGATGTTGGCGTTGGTTTATCGGCGGCGGCCTTTGGTGATTCCGGCGGCGGTTTTTGTCGCCAGTGCGCTCGCCGCTACGGCGATCTGCGTCGCCAGCAGATTTTTCGGCGATCCGACGGCCATCCTCGTTGCCGCGCCGGTGCTTTCGGCCGCGGTCGTTATCCGCGTACCGGTGGCGCGCGAACGTCAGCTTACGGTGATCCTGCTACTGGCGCTCGGCTGGCTCGGCGGATTGCTGAGCATCGCCCTGATCGATCCGATCACTGTCAATCACCTGCATGCCGCCTTCGAGCAAACGGCAGGCGACCGCCTCGACACCATCGCCGCCGGAGGCGCGTCGGTCGAACGCGATGGCGTCCTGGCCGATACCGATAACGCGCCTGCGTTCGTGCTCGGCCGCGGCCGGGCGCACGGAATACTCGGGCCTGAGAGCGAGGCTTTTACGCTCGCGATGCTGTTTGCGCATGTCGACACGCCGCTGATCGCCGTGCCCGATCCGCAAAGCCCGGTTGGCATCAATGACCGGATCGATCGGGCATTTCCCGCGCTGTTTCGCGAGGGCCTGCCGGGTTATCGCATCGTATACCAAAATAATACCTGGCGCTTGTTTGGCAGAAGCAAAGACATCACGGTCTCAAAACAGTAATACGCAGCAAAATATAATAATACAAATACGGACGTAAGTATAAATACGGAGACGTCGAATGCGGATACTTGTTGTCGACGATCAAGAGGACGCGCGCGACCTCACCGAGGGCGCCCTGTTGTCCGCGGGCTATAGCGAAATCGTCACGGCGGCCTCCGGTTGGGAGGCGCTCAAGATTCTCGACGTCGGTCGCACCGGCGAAACTAACCCGCCAGTCGATATCGCGCTCCTCGACATCGTGATGCCGGAAATGGACGGCGTCGAGGTTTGCGCGCGTATCCGCAACGACCCACGCTACGCCGATCTCCCCGTTATCATGGTGACCTCGCTCGACGACATGAATTCGTTGGCCAACGCCTTCGTCGCCGGCGCTACCGACTATGTCACCAAGCCGGTCAACCGCATTGAACTGGTGGCGCGCGTACGCGCGGCGCTGCGGTTGAAAGCCGAACTCGACCGCCGGCAAGCGCGCGAACGCGAGTTGCTTGCGTTTCTTTCGAGTTGGGGCGACCGCCGCGCCAATATCTGGATTGACGAGGCGACCGGCCTTTTCGTCGGCGAAATGGCCGAAGCTTATTTGGTCTCTTGCAGGTCCGAGGCCGAAGAAACGCTGTCGGTATTTGCTCTGTCGCTTGATCGCCTCGCGCCAAATCGCGAGGCCGGCGGTGAGAGCCGAGGCGAAGGTGCGTTGGCGTTGGTGGCGCGCGCGGTGCGGCGGGTTGCGGCAAGCGTGGGAATTGTGGCCGCCGCTTACAAAAATGGCATGATCATCCTTGTTGCACCGGAACTTGGGGCGAGCGCTGCGCGCGAACTCGCCCAGACTTTGCACGCTACCGTGCAAAAGCTGCGGTTGCCGAATCCCGAATCTGTCGCTTCCGACTACCTGACCGCGAGCGTGGCCGCGGTCACCGGCCGCGCCAAGCGCGATGTCGAGCGCATTGAATTGCTCACGCACACGATCGCCAACGTTCAGCAAGCGGAGGCGGCCGGCGGCAATCGGGTGGTGGTTGCGTCCGGCAACGGCGCTAACGGCAAAAGCGGCGCCCGCATTTCCGAAAGCCTCATGCACAGAAACGAAGTCGGCGCGCCGGCGTGACGGCTTTCCCGGGCTTCGCCGTAGCGTGGAGTTAGCGTTTGTTGAAGCGTGGCGTTTGCGTGTTGGTGGGGATGCTTTGCTTGCCGTCCGCGGCATTTGCCGGCGCGTGGACGCTGCCGGAAGGCGCTGGCCTGTGGCTTACGACGGTTACCGCCGGCACGGCGAATACCTACTTCACCGACAGCGGACTTGCGGCAACGCCGCGTTACAACAAATTCGAGCTCAGTGCGTTGATCGAATACGGTCTCACCGACCGTTTAACCGGCATCTTCAATCCGGGATTGCAGCATATCGACATCGCCGCGCCGACGGATGCTTCGCGCACCGGCTTGGGCTACACCGAATTTGGCGCGCGTTATGCTTTTTTCCGGGCCCCGACCTGGATCGTCTCCGGCCAGGCGACGCTGCGGATACCAGGCACGTTACAAACATCGAATCCGGCCGCGATCGGCTATACCGATGTCGAGGTCGACACTCGCGTCCTCGTCGGCCACAGTTTCCAGATCTGGGACAGGTACGCCTTCTTCGACGTGGAAGTCGCGGAGCGCGTTCGCACCGATGGGTATCCCAGCGAATTCCGCGCCGACGGAACGGTCGGCATAAAGATCTTTCCGCGGTGGCTGCTGCTGGCGCAAAGCTTCAACGTGGTCTCGGAGGGCTCGGGAATCTCCATCTTCGGCGGTAGCTATGATTACGAGAAACTTCAGCTCAGTGCGGTCTATTCGTTGACCGACGTCTGGTCGCTGCAGTTCGGCGGCTACACGACTTACGCCGGCCGCAACGCGTTGCAGGAAAATGGCGTGCTATTCGGCGTTTGGCGCCAGTTCTAGAGCTCACGGCAGCCGGACAACGGCCGAGACCGGCGCGCATTGCTCCGTCCATGCGCAAAGGAGGACGCGCTCCGTCGGCTTGCCCTGAACCGTGAAATCGGTGTCGTTGAGTCCGCCGGCGTCCGGATCCGTGAGCCATTCCCAGATCATGACGCCCTCAATCGACGGCCGGTCGAGTTCGGTGAGCCAGTCGGCGATGACTTCCGCCTGGAGCGCGGCGTCCGGCACGCCTGGACGTTCCTCGGTGCTTTCCCATGGCCTTGCCGCGGCGCCGGTTGCCGAGCGCAGCCCGATTTCACCGACAACGACCGGTTTGCCTGATCTTATGGCAAGCGCCTCAAGCCGATCGGCGACCGCGCGCATCTGGGCGCGGTGGCCTGTTCGATCGGCGTCCGGTCCGAGCTGCGGGTAAAGGGTTACGCCGATCGCATCGAGCCGGCCCCAGAACGGCACTTTTTCGGCGTCTTCCACGTTATGCGCCATATAAAGCAGGCGCCCCTGAAAGATTTCGCGTGCGGCGTCGATTAGGTTGTTCCATTCCGGGCGGTGCTCGGTCGCAGACAGCTCGGTACCGATCACCAGTGCATCGGCTTTTTCCTCCGCGGCGATGCGTGCGATGCGATTCAATTCGTTCCGATAGTTTGCGAACCACTGTTGCCAATCGTCTTCGGAACTCATGGCAATGGCGCCGGCCCAGTTTTCCGGCACCAAGACCTGCGGTTTCACCAGCACCCGGAGATCGAGTTGATGGGCATTGCGAATCGCGGCGCGCAATTCCGCGTCGGGCATGTCTGTCCCATGCGTCAGGTTCGGACTGACCGGAGTTGGTTGCCACAAAAACGGGATAATGCTGATCGCGCGTGCGCCAAGCGCTTTGGCTTCAGCTATCGAGGCCTTTGCGGTCTCGCTGCCAAAAGGATGATGCGCAGCCGCGACGACGTTAAAGCCGTCGATGCGGCCGCCATCGGGCCAATCCGCCCGTACGCTCATTGACGCCAGCGCGGCAGCGGCACAGGCGAGAGGTAATCGGCGATAAAACCGCGACCAGCTCATGGCACGCGCTTTTCCGCCACCGCCCGCTTTTGCTTCACGCGCGATCGAGCGCTTGCAGGTGGCTTTGCACCTGAAAGGCGAGTGTCATCGGATCGAATGGTTTGCAGATGACGCCCTCCGCTCCGAGAGCGATGAAATGCTCGATTTCCCGCGTTTGTGCGCGGGCAGTCATGAACAGGACCGGTATTGCGGCGGTTCGCGAATCTTCGCGTAAACGCGCCAGCGTTGCCGGCCCGTCCATTCCCGGCATCATCACGTCGAGCAGGATGAGGCGAGGCGACCATTCGGTGGCGGTGACCACGGCTTCAGCTCCCGAGGAACACGCGCGCACGTCAAATTCGGGATTGAGGCCGAGCGAAAGATCGACGACCTCGCGAATATCGGGCTCGTCGTCGACATGAAGGATGCGGACGCCGCTCATCCGGTCTCCTGGGCGACCTGCGCCGATTGCAATATCAAGCGGTCGTGGACGGCGCTCACCAGATCGCGCAACGAAGCCGCCGACGCCTTATTCAGGTTGGCCCGGATTTGCGGGTTGTCTTTAAGGTTGCCGGCAAGCGCGGAAAAAATGATGACCGGAATAGGCGCATCCTTGCGCCGCAAATCGGGCAGCAGATCCAGGCCCGAGACCGCGCCCAATCCGATGTCCAAAATCGCCAGATCGAAGTTGTGAGTCAGCAGCGCATAGCGGGCGCTCTCGATTGAATCGACGGAGATAATGCTGGCTGTGGAATCGAGCGTCTGCGCTACGATTTCCAGCATGTCCCGATCGTCGTCGACGTGCAGGATGCTTGGCCGGCTATCGCCGCGGTGAAGGATGGCGCGATCGAGAATTTGCGCTAGCCGATCGGCGTCGACCGGTTTGTGCATCCATTCAGTCAGGTTTGTTTGAGCGCCGTCTGTTCGAGCGCAGTCTTGCCCGTACTGTTCAGATCCGCCGCCGGCGGAGAGGGCGACAATCGGTATTTTGTACGTCGCCGGTTGCGCGCGAAGGTCGCGGACCAAGCCAATGCCGCCATCTAAGGCGTCGGTGTCGACAACGATCGCGTCGTAGCGGCCGTTTTGCAATTGGGCGAACGCATCGGCGGCGCTGTAGGCGAAATCGGTGATAAAGCCGACCGGGCGCAAGCTTTCGCGCAATGCCAACGCAGCATCGGGATCATTCTCGCACAACAGGATACGCGCGGCGTGCATGCCGTTCTCGGTGTCGGTCTTGCACGCGGCGACTTGTTCCCAGGCGGGTAGATCGAAAAAAAACACGGTGCCGCCGCCGGGGGCGTCAGCAAAGCCGACCGTTCCACCCAGCCGCGTGACGATCTGTTTGACGATACTGAGGCCGAGTCCGGTCCCACCCTTTTTTCGCGCGTCGGTGGCATCCGCCTGCGCAAATTTCTCGAAAATACGCGGTCGAAACTCTTTGGGAATCCCATTGCCGCGGTCGCGGATCCCAACGCGCACCGAAGCTCGATCTTCTTTGATCGCGACGTCGACTTCGCCGTCCGGCGGTGAGAATTTTATCGCATTCGATAACAGGTTGACGATGACCTGCGACAGCCGGTCGGGATCGGCGTAAACTTCCCCGGCGGCCGCCGCCTCGTCGAGCCGAACCCGGACATGAAAGCCGTCGGCATAGCCCCGATTGGCGTCGATGACCTGCTCGGCCAGCGCGCGGGCGCTCAGCCGCTTGAAATTAAAAACGATCTGGCCGGACTCGATTTTTTCTATATCGAGAATGTCGTTGATCAGTCGCACCAGCCGCTGACTGTTGTTTTGCGCGATGCGGATCAGGCGCAGGGCGGGTTCGGGTAATGGGCCGGCGGCGCCGCCGATCAACAGGCCAAGCGAACCGGCAATCGACGTCAGTGGGGTGCGCAACTCGTGGCTTACCGTCGAAACAAATTCATCCTTCAGCCGGTCCGTTCGCTCGCCTTCGGCGTTGTCAACGATAACGCTCAGCACCATCGCGTTGCGGCCTCGCTGGATCGGATAGAGTCCGATCTCGATCGGAAACTCACGTCCATCGCGGTGCTGGCCGAGCAAGTTCTGGTCCGCGCCGACCCGACGGGGCGCCGGACTGAGCGTAAACTCGCGGCGCGCGCGCACGTGGCCTTCGCGCAGCCGTTCGGGAAGCAGGGCTTCGATGGTATTGCCGATCAGCTCCTCGCGCGGGTATCCAAACAGCCGCTCGGTTTCAGTGTTAACGAGTACAATTCTGCCGGCGCTATCGGTCAGCACCATTGCATTCGGGCAAGCATCGACCGCCATGCTCGCTGCGTCGGCAGCAAGGTGGCCGGGAGAAGCGTTGCGCACAATCTGAGCGATGCCGGCCATTTTGCCCACAGTCCGTACCGCGTCGATCTTGCGTTGCGGCCGGGGAATAATGCGTTAAGAGCGGATCGCACCAAACAAAATTACGGATACGCACAAACGCCTAAGCAAAAGAACTTACACCCGATGATACCAGCCTGAAAATTACCGCGATACCTCGGCGGTGGTCAGCGCTGCTCGCGCCCGGCAAAACTGAATATCACCGTGCCGATGCAGAGAATGCTGCACGCCGCCGAAAACAAGAACAGTCCGCGCGGTACGCCGTGGTCCATCATCATTCCGTATACCGTCGGCGCTATCATCGCGCCGATGTTGAAACCAGAAGAGACGAATCCGAAAACCCTTCCAAACGCGCCCGGCGGCGTTACCGCGCGCACCAGCATGTCGCGCGACGGGCTGGTAATTCCAACCGAGAATCCCGATACGGACGTCAATATGATCAGCCCGAAAGCACTGCCGCCGGCAAAGCCAACCAACGCGGTCGAGACGCCGGCGCAAGCCAGGCCGAGTGCGGCGACGGTGGCGTGACGCTTCGTTCGTACGGCGAGTGCGCCGCCGACCAGAACGCCGAGCGCGCTCATCAAAAGCAAGGCAGTCAGTGCTCCGTTGGCAAGAGTATCCGGCGTGCCATAGAGGGCGGCGAGGGCGACAACCAGGAAGCTGTTGAGCCCGCCCATGACCGACGTGAGAATAAAATAGAGGAGATTGAGAAGGATCGGCGCCGAAAGCAGAAGTTTTAAGCCCGCCTCGCTGGTTTGGGCTCCGCCGGCATCATTCGTCGGCGCTGTGGACCTGCGTTTCTCCGATATTCGATCGCTCGGCGCGGGTCGCTGCATCAGCAGCGGAATAAGGACGATCAATCCCAGCAATGCGGCGCCGACATAAGCGCCGCGCCAGCCGAAATGGCTCTGCATTGCCAGCAGCGTCACCGGCGCGACCGCGCCGCCGAGGATTCCCGAGAAGGTATGGAATGAGAATACTTGCCCGATGCGGCCGGGCGGGGTGCGCGATAACAGCGAATAGTCGGCGGGATGATAAGCGGTGTTGCCGAGCCCGGCGACCGCATACATGGCAATGAACACGACAAACGAGTGAACAAGTCCGGCAATTGCGAAGGCAACGGCGCCAAGCGCGACGCCGGAAATCAGCACGATGCGCGGTCCGATACGATCGACCAGAAAGCCGACCGGGGTTTGCAGCGCCGCCGACACCACGTTGAAGGCGGTGAGAGCGAGCGCGAGGCCGGTGTAGCTGATGCCATAGTCCGCGCGGACGAACGCGAACAGCGGCGCCAGCATGATCATGTAATAGTGACTGACAAAATGCGCGGCGCAAATCGGCGCGACCACCCGTATTTCGCTGAAACGGCGAATGGGCGCCGACACCGCCTGGGTCATGAAGTCGGCGATACCGCGCCGGCCTTATCGACTGTATGCAACGCTTGCCAAATTCGGAACGGCGTCAACGGCATGTCCAGATGCCGGATGCCGCGAGCGGCGAGCGCGTCGAGGACAGCGTTCATCACCGACGTGAGCGAGCCGGCACAGCCGGCCTCACCGCATCCCTTGACGCCAAGCGGATTGGTCTTCGCCGGCACCGGGTGGTCGGCAAGCACGAAGGACGGCACGTCAGCCGCACGCGGCATGGCGTAGTCCAGGAACGAGCCGGTGAGCAATTGGCCGTCATCGTCATACGCCGTCATTTCCATTAGCGCTTGGCCGATGCCCTGCACGACGCCGCCATGAAGCTGGCCGGCGACAATCATGGGATTGACCACGATGCCGAAGTCATTGACGCAGGAATATTTCACCAACTCGACGACCCCGGTCTCCGGATCGACCTCGACCTCGGCGATATGGCAGCCGTTGGGGAAGGTCGGCGCCGCCGGTCCGTCGCTGATGTGATGAACGTCGAGCGATTGCGGCGCGTCGGCGGGAAGCTTGGCGCTGCCGTCACGCAAAGTCCGCGCAAGATCCATGATCGAGATGGCGCGGTCGGTTCCGGCGATGACGAAACGGCCTTGTTCGAACTCGATGTCGGAGGGGGCGGCTTCAAGTACATGGCTTGCGATCGCTGTACCCTTGTCGATCACTTTAGCGGCGGCCTCCACAATCGCGGTGCCGCTGTGTATCAGCGATTTTGAGCCGCCGCTGCCGCCGCCCATGGCGATCTTGTCACTGTCGCCTTGCATCAGCCTGATCTTCTCGAACGGCACGCCAAGCTTCTCGCTCAATACCTGTGCGAAAGGCGTCGCGTGGCCCATGCCGAAGTCGAGCGTGCCGGTAGCGATCGTCACCATGCCGTCGGCATCGAACGATATGTCGGCCAATTCCTTGGAGGGAGGTGCGGTGACTTCCAGAAAGTTACCGATGCCGAAGCCGCGAAGCTTGCCGCGTCGGGCGCTTTCACGCTTTCGACGCGCGAATCCCTTGATGTCGGCGAGTTCAAGCGCGTGTTTGGTGAGGCCGGCAAAGTCGCCGCTGTCGTAAGTCACGGCGGAGGCGGTCTTGTACGGCAAGTCGCGCGCCCGAATCTGATTGCGCCGGCGGAGCGCGACGCGATCGATTCCGGTTTCGGCCGCGGCGGCGTCGATCAGCCGCTCCATAAAATAATTGCCTTCCGGCCGTCCAGCGCCGCGATAGGGGCCGATCTGCGTGGTGTTGGTGAATACGCATTTCGACGACACCTCGATCAACGGCGTCCGATACATGCTCTGAACGTTCTTGACGATGTTGACCGTCCCCGGAAATGGACCCATCGGGGAGAGAAACGCTCCCATATCGGCAAGGCCGGTAAGCCTTACCGCGAGAAACGTGCCGTCCTCGGCGAGAGCAAGTTCACCCAGGAACTCCTGATCGCGGCCGTGGCTGTCGGAAAAAAAGCTGCCGGAGCGCTCATCGGTCCACTTGACCGGCCGGCCGAGTGCGCGTGCGCCATGCAGTATGCAGACATACTCGGGGAACAACACGCCCTTCATTCCGAACGAGCCGCCGACGTGACCGGTCACGATGTGCACGGATTTGGTGTCGACGCCGAATGCGTCCGCGACCTGCGCCCGCATTCCGGTAACGCCCTGCGAACCGACATAGAATGTAAAGCGTCCGTCTTCGTAGGCGGCAACCGCGGCGCGTGGCTCCATCGCATTGACGACGAGACGGCTGTTCACGAGCTTTAAGCGCGTGACGTGCGTGGCTTTCGCGAATGCGGCTGTCACGGCGGCGCTGTCGCCGAAGTGAAAATCGAGCGGGATATTGCCAGGCACGTCATCGTAAAGGCGCGGAGCGCCGTCGCGCGCCGCAGCCTCGGCGGAGATGACCGAGGGGATGGTCTCGATGTCGACCTCGACCGCTTCGGACGCGTCCTTGGCGGCGAGGACTGACTCGGCAATCACGCACGCCACCGGGTCACCAACGTAGCGGACTCTGTCCTTGGCGAGCGCGCCGCGCCACGGTTTGAGCATGGGCGTGCCGTCGCGATTATTGAGCGCAACGACGCATTTGAGCGGCCCGTAGGCTTCCAGATCGGCTGCGGTGTAGATCGCCAGCACGCCAGGCATCTTCCGTGCCGCATCGGCATTAACTGCGCGAATGATGCCGTGCGCATGACGGCTGCGCACCATCGTCGCGTGGCCCTGGCCGGGAAGACTGATGTCGTCGGTATAACGTCCATGTCCACGTAAAAGCATCGGATCTTCGCTGCGGGGGACAGATTGTCCCACGGCGAATTTTTGAACCGCCAACCTTTCAGCCGCCGCATCGGCCTCGGACAGTTTCTCCACCCGTCGGTCGGCAGGTTCGTGCAAATTCATTCCAGTCATCCGCAAGAGGTGGTGTGACGGTGACATAGTGGACTTGCCGGAGTGGGACAAGCTTCGTTGGGAACATGGCTCGTAGGCGCGAGAAGCGCAGTATTGGCCGCTTGCCCCACGCCTGTTACATTGGCTCGGATTTAGCGATTAAACACGCCCACCGTAGAGCGCAGAACTCCGGTGTGGCAGGAAGGTACGGAATGAACGAGGAGGCCCCGCCGACCGGCGGCCTCGACGGGCGTGGAGCGCCGCGCAGGCGCTGGCCTCGTCGAACGCCATACGGCATTCGTCGCGATGACCTCCGGGGCGGTGCGGGCGAGCACGCCGGCAGCACCTATGCGGCGCTCGATCTCGGCACGAATAATTGTCGGCTTCTGATCGCGCGCCCAACCGCGGAAGGTTTTCGCGTCGTCGACGCATTCTCCCGTATCATTCGTCTTGGCGAGGGTATGGCCGCATCTCGCCGTATCAGCGAAGCGGCCATTACCCGCGCGGTCGACGCACTCATGGTGTGCCGAGACAAAATGCGCGCGCGCGGCGTCAAGCGGGCACGACTCATTGCCACCGAGGCTTGTCGCGCGGCCGAAAACGGCGAAGCATTCCGCGCGCGTGTCGCCGAACAGGCCGGTCTTGAACTCGAAATTGTCGATTCGGCGACTGAGGCACGGTTGGCGGCCGCCGGCTGCACCGAGTTGTTCGATCCGGCGGCTTCCGGAGTCATCCTCTTCGACATTGGCGGCGGCTCATCCGAGCTGGTGCGACTGGGCCGGCCAAACGGCCGCCGGCGCGGGCCGCCATTGCCCGATATTCTCGGCTGGGCATCGCTGCCGGTCGGTGTCGTTACACTCGCCGAGCGCTACGGCGGCAAGTCGGTGCCGCGAGAAGTCTATGACGCGATGGTGGACGAGGTTGCCACCTTCGTTGCGAAATTCGCCGCCGACCATAGCAATGGACTTGACGATTTTCACATGCTCGGCACCTCCGGCACGGTGACAACGATAGCCGGCGTGTTTCTCAAATTGCGCCGATACGACCGCCGCCGCGTTGATGGCTGCTGGTTGTCCGATCAGCAGATATCGGGCGTGGTCGGCGAACTCATGGCGATGAATTTTGACGAACGCGCGGCCAACCCTTGCATCGGCGCCGAGCGTGCCGATCTGGTTCTCGCCGGTTGTGCTATTCTCGATGCCATTCGCCGCTTCTTTCCGTGCCCGCGGCTGCGGGTTGCCGATCGCGGGCTGCGTGAGGGCATGCTGGTCGAGATGATGCGCGCCGACGGAGCATGGGGCGAAGCCTGACGCATCATGGCGCGGCTCAAGGGGGAGAAACGTCGCACGCTGTCGTCGCGGACTTGGCTCGAGCGCCAGATCAGCGACCCATACGTGGCGCGGGCCAAGCGCGAAGGACTTCGCTCCCGCGCGGCCTACAAGCTTGCCGAAATCGACGACAAGCATCACTTGTTCAAAGCCGGCATGAATGTTGTCGATCTTGGCGCGGCGCCAGGCGGTTGGAGCGAGATCGCCGCGAAAAGGGTCGGGGAAAGCGGGCGGGTCATCGCGCTCGACATACTTGAGATGAAACCGATTGCCGGCGTCGAATTCCTGTTGCTGGATTTCCTGGACGAGGCTGCGCCGCAGCGCCTGAAAGCCTTGCTCGGCGACCGGCCGCGCGGAACGGCGGATGTCGTTCTTTCCGATATGGCGGCCAACACGACCGGGCATCGGCAGACCGACCACCTGCGCATCGTGGCGTTGGCGGAAGCCGCGGCGGCCTTTGCGCGCGATGTATTGGGTCCGGGCGGAAGTTTTCTCTGCAAGGTTCTGCAAGGCGGCACGGAGGCGGCGTTGCTCGCCGAGCTCAAGCATGATTTCGCGAGCGTCAAACACGTCAAGCCGCCCGCCAGCCGCAGCGATTCGGCCGAGCTTTACCTGCTCGCGCGCGGTTTTCGCGGAGTGAAGGCGGCTTAGGTCGAGGATTTTTCCTCCGCCGTCGCGGTTGTCGCGCCTTTGCGTCCGGCGAGTTCGGCGCCTGCATCCGGTGCAAGCCGTAGAAAAATCAGGCTTGCCGATGCGGCAAGCGCTCCAACTGCCAGAAAAGCCGGCGAAAAGTCGTAAACGCCCATCGCGCTCTCATGCTTTGCCCACAGTGTGAGCTCGACCACCAGCGCGCCGACGGCGACGCCGGTCGACAGCGCCAATTGTTGCGCGACCGCCGTGAGCGTCGTTGCCTTGCTCACCAGCCGTGGTTCGATCTCGGCATAGGCAATGGTGTTGACCGAAGTGAATTGCAACGATCGGAAAAAACCGCCGCTCAGCAGGATGGCAATCATCGCGGCAAACGGCATACCGGGAACGAAGCTGGCGCAGGCGGCAAGAAAGGCCGCGCTTATGAGAGCATTGTAGACCAGCACGGTTCGGTAGCCGAAATACCGGAGCACGCGGGCGACGGCGGCCTTCATGAACATCGAGCCAAGCGCGCCGGTGAAGGTGATGAGGCCGGATTGGAGCGGCGTCAGGTCGAAGCCGATCTGCAACAGGAGCGGCAACAGAAAAGGTAGCGCGCCGATACCCAGACGAAAGAAGAAACCGCCGAAAATACTGGCGCGGAAGGTCTGCAGCCTGAACAAACGAAGGTCGAGTATCGGTGCGGGTGTGCGACGCGCGTGCACGATGTAGGTCGCTGTTGCGACCGCGCCGACGCCGAGAAGTGCAGCAACGACGGTCACGGGGAGATACTCAAGGCCCATAACTGAAAGACCGAAGGCTAATCCGCCGATCCCAAGCCCGGACAAAACGAAACCGATAAAGTCGAACCGCGGCGGCGGTTCGGCATGGACGTGGGGGATATAGCGTGACGCCAGAATCAAACCGATCAGGCCGATCGGCACATTTATAAGGAAGATCCAGTGCCACGATGCGTAGGTGGTGATGAAGCCGCCAAGCGGTGGCCCGCAAATCGGACCGATGAGCGCCGGTATCGTCACCCACGACATCGCATTGACCAGCATCGTCTTGTCGATGCTGCGCACCAGAATGAGGCGGCCCACCGGCGTCATCATCGCTCCGCCGGCGCCCTGAACAATCCGGGCGAAGACCAGTTGTTCGAGCGATTGGGACAGCGCGCAACCAATCGAGCCGAGCACGAACACAACGATGGCGATGCGAAAGATATTGCGCGCGCCGAAGCGGTCGGCCGTCCAGCCGCTGGCCGGAATAAAGATGGCCAGCGCGAGGAGATAGGACGTGACGGCGAGCTTCAGTGCCAGCGGGTTGGTGCCAAGCGCGTGCGCGATCGCCGGCAACGACGTCGAGATGACCGTCGAGTCCATGTTTTCCATGAACAACGCGAAGGCGACGATCAGCGGAACAATGCGATTGTATGGGCTCGATGGCAGGTTAGCCGGCATCTTGGCCTAATGCACCGCGGGAGCGGCGGCTTTGAGCCGTTGCAAGCCTTCGGTGGGCTGCTGGAACGAGGGATCGATTTCAAGCGCCTTGCGGAAGTCGGCGATCGCGCCCGCCGCATCGGCCGACCGTTCGCGGATAAGCCCGCGCGTGGAGAAGGCGCTGGCCGAATGAGCGTTCAACGCAATCGCCCGATCGGCATCGGCGAGCGCCTGGGTATTATCGCCGGCGAGATAGCGTGCCCAGGCGCGGTTGTAAAACGCAAGCGCGGCGGTTGGCGACAACTCGATGGCGCGCGTGTAGTCGGCGATGGCGTCGGCGTAAGCCACATGCTCGCGCTTGGCATTGCCGCGATTGATGTAGGCGTCGGCCAAATGCGGATCGAGCCTGATCGCCTGATCGAGGTCGGCGACGGCGCGCTCGTACTCGCCCTTGGCCAGCCAGGCGCTGCCGCGGTTGTTATATGACGCGGCCGTCGGGTTGAGCTTGATCGCTTGATCATAGTCCGCGATCGCTCGATCGAGGTCACCCTTGCGCCGCCACGCAATGCCGCGATTATACAGCGCAGCCGCATAATTCGGATCGATGCGCAACGCCTCGTTATAGTCGGCGATGGCGTGATCGGGGTCACCCTTGTCGTCAAACGCATTACCGCGATTGTTGTAAGCTATAGAAAATTTCGGGTTGAGCTTGATCGCCTGGTCGTAATCCGGAATCGCGCGCACGAAATCGTGCTTTTGGTAGAAAGCGTAGCCGCGCTCGTTGTAGGCGCCGGCATGTTGCGGGTTAAGCTGGATCGCCTCGTTGAGATCGGTAATGGCGCGGTCGAAGTCGCTGTCACGCCGGTAGGCGATCCCGCGATCGTAGTAGAACCGCGCATTCTTCGGATTGATCCGGATCGCGTCGTTGTAATCGGCGATGGCAGCGTTGCGATCGCCTTTGTCGTCGTGGGCGTTGCCGCGGTTGCTGTAGGCATCGGCATTTGCCGGATCGAAGCGGATCGCGGCGTCGAAATCGGCGATCGCGTGGTCGTAGTCGTGCCGCTGATAGTAAACCAGGCCGCGGTTGTCGTACGCCAATGCGAATTGCGGCGAAAGCGCAATGGCACGATCGAAATCGGCCAGCGCCCGCGTGGTGTCGCCCCTGGCGCGCCAAACGTCGCCGCGGTTGTTATAAACGGCGGCGAAATTGGGCTCGACGCGCAGCGCCTGATTGTAATCGGCCAACGCCCGGTCGTAGTCGCCTTTTTCGAACCAGACGATGCCGCGATTGTTGAGAGCAGACACGTTCTTCGGATCGAGCTTGATGGCCTGATCGTAGTCGGCGACGGCGTGATCGAAGTCGCCTTTGCGGCGGAAAGCGAGCCCGCGATTGAAATAGGCGGCGCCGTAATTCGGGGTGAGCCGGACGGCCTCATTGTAATCGGCGATGGCCCGGTCGAAGTCGGACTTCTGGTCATAGGCGTTCCCGCGCAGCATGAACGAGCCCGCATCGGCCGGATCGAGACGGATCGCGTTGTCGAGGTCGGCGATGGCGTTGTCGAGGTCGTGTTGCGCCAGCCGCGCACTGCCGCGGTCGGCCAAAGCGCGGGCGTAGTCGGGATTGATCTGGATCGCTGCGCTGAAATCGCTGACCGCACCGAGGAGATCGCCTTTGGCGCGCAGCGCGGCACCCCGATCATGATGCAAGATGGCGAGGTTTGCCGTCTGGTAGCGCCCGGAGTCGATCAGCGCCGTACAGGAGGTGATTCTCTCCTCGTTGCTCGCGCGCCATTGGCCGGTACACCGGCGTTCGTCCGAAGAATCTTGCGCGTTCGCGCTCTGGCTCAGCGCCAAGGCGACGGCAAGAGCGGCCCACCAATGCCGGAAATGACTATTGTTATTGCGCATTGCTCTTCTCGATTGCGACCAATTTACTCCGCTGTGCACTGGCCGGCCAAGCCACGCGCCACCATCTATGATTCGAGGCGCAGGCGTGCTAACAACCGCCGCCAACCCAAAAGCGGGCCGTCGGATGGCGGGTAGGGGCTGCCCCGCCTGCTTAAGCTTTTTCCATCCAACCGGCTTTTTCGAGGCGCCCGCGTCAGAAAGGCCGCTATTCGTTGCGGTAAAGCGGAGTTGGCAATGGCGAAAAGCTATCCACGCGAAGGGCTCACCTTCGACGACGTGCTCATCAAGCCGGGCCCCTCGAACGTGCTGCCTTCGGACGTCGACATCCGCGCCCGCATCACCCGCGGCATCGCGCTCAACATCCCGATCGTAGCGTCGGCCATGGACACCGTCACCGAGGCGCATATGGCGATCGCCATGGCGCAGGCAGGGGGCATCGGCGTCATCCATCGTAATCTCGATCCGGAGGTTCAGGCTGGACAGGTGCGCCAAGTCAAGAAATTCGAGTCGGGAATGGTGGTGAATCCCGTCACTATTCATCCGGAAGCGACTTTGGCCGACGCGCTGGCGTTGATGCAGGAGCATCATATCTCCGGCATCCCGGTAGTCGAAGGCGGGGGCAACGGGCATGCCGGCAAGCTGGTCGGTATTCTCACCAATCGCGACGTGCGTTTTGCCACCGACAAGCGGCAGACAGTTTCCGAGTTGATGACCCGGGACACTTTGGTCACCGTGCGCGAGAGCGTCGGACAAGACGAAGCGAAACGGCTCTTACACCAGCACCGCATCGAAAAGCTTCTCGTTGTCGATGGTGATTATCGTTGCGTCGGCCTGATCACGGTGAAGGACATCGAGAAGGCCGTAGCCAATCCAAACGCTTGCAAGGACGAACAGGGCAGGCTGCGCGTCGCCGCTGCAACCAGCGTCGGCGAAAGCGGCTATTTGCGCAGCGAGGCGCTGATCGACGCCGGCGTCGATCTCGTCGTGGTCGATACGGCGCATGGCCATTCCCAGCGTGTTCTCGATACGGTGACGCGCATCAAGCGTATGTCGAACGCGGTGCAAGTCGCCGCCGGCAATATCGCCACCGCCGAGGGTGCCAAAGCTCTGATCGATGCCGGCGCCGACGCCATCAAGGTCGGTATCGGGCCGGGTTCGATCTGCACCACGCGCATCATCGCCGGGGTTGGAGTCCCACAACTGACCGCGATCGCCGACGCGGTCGAAGCCGCCACGCGCACCGACACGCCGGTGATCGCCGACGGCGGCATCAAATATTCCGGCGATCTTGCCAAGGCGATGGCGGCCGGCGCCCATTGTTCCATGGTCGGCTCGCTGCTTGCGGGTACCGATGAAACGCCGGGTGAGGTGTTTCTCTATCAGGGCCGTTCCTACAAGAGTTATCGCGGCATGGGATCGGTTGGCGCCATGGCGCGCGGATCGGCGGATCGCTATTTCCAGCAGGAGATCAAGGACACGCTCAAGCTCGTGCCCGAAGGTATCGAAGGCCAGGTGCCGTACAAAGGGCCGGTGGCCAACGTATTGCACCAACTCGTCGGCGGCTTGCGCGCGGCGATGGGTTATGTGGGCGCAAAAACACTCGACGAATTTCACGACAAGGCTGAATTCATCCGGATTTCCGGCGCCGGCCTGCGCGAAAGCCACGTGCACGACGTGACCATCACGCGCGAGAGTCCGAACTATCCTAGCCGGGAGTAAATGCGTGGCGATGAGACGCGCGTCTGCCGACCCGTTTGCGGAAATCCGCAAGGCCACCGACCGGCATCGCAGCGAGCACGGCTGCGGCGCATACCCTTATGAGAACGGTCCGCTGCTCAGCGCGCTTGCCGCGGCCGCGAACGCACGACGTATCCTCGAGCTGGGGACGGCGCTCGGCTACACGGCTTTGTCGTTTGCTTATGGTGCGCAAGAATCAACGGTCGATAGCATCGAGCGCGATCCCGAGCACGCGGCGCTCGCGCGCGAGAACATCGCGGCGGCAGCGCTCGACCATCGCATTACCGTGCATGACGGTGAATTTGCCAAGGTCCTGCCCACACTCGATCCCGGCTACGACCTTGCTTTTTTCGATGGCAATGCGCCGATACCGGCGCTGCATACGGAATTGCGTAAATTGCTGCGCACAGGCGGTATGCTGGTGACAGCCAATCTCAATCACGGCGGCACCGCGGACGCCGTGCACAAAGCGCTGTTCGCCGGCAAATCGTGGCGCAGCGCTCTGATTGACGATTCAGGAGAGACCGCGATCAGCGTCAAGCTGTGATTGCGCGTTATTGCCAGTGACAACAAAGTGCCGCTAACCGAGGACTAAGCGATGTCGATTCAAGCTGTATTATTGCCATTGTTCGTGGAGGTTATTCTGACCTTTGTGCTGATGCTGCGGATGGGCGCGCTGCGGAGCGCCGACTATCGTTCCGGTGTGGTGACCGCGGACAAAATCGCCCTGCGCCAGCCGAACTGGCCGGCGCTAACGACGCAAACCGCGAATTCTTTCTCAAATCAATTTGAGTTGCCGGTTCTGTTTTATGTGCTGACCAT
>DATKRE010000078.1:0-4940 GCA_035532335.1 Xanthobacteraceae bacterium
GGCTGGGCGGATCCTGAAACAAGGGAGCGTCCCTATGCCGCTCAACATTCGTACGTCAGTTTTGATGCGCAAGTCTTTCTCGATGCGCAAGTCTTTCTTGAGTCACAAGTCTTTCTTGATTCGTAAGTCAGTCTTGACCGCCGGGCTTGTCGTAGTGCTCGCGACGCCGCTTCTGTCGGCCGCGTTCGCCGATGAGTTCGCCGACAGTCAATGCCGAATTGTCGGCGCCATTTCGCATCGCTGCTACACCTTCCACAGCGACGCGACTTGGCGCGAAGGCTTGCCTGACTATCACGGCAGCAACGGCGGCTAAGAAACCTTCCGCCTGAATATTGAAGCCCGCGCTTTGGCGCGGGCTTCATCACCCGCGCGGTAAAGCATGATCCGCAAAAGTGGCTACCGGTTTTCCGAAAAGATCATGCTTCAATGTCTAGTGCGGATGACTGTGCTGGTGCGCGGCGCGGTCGCGCCAGCGTTTCATGTGCGCAAACAATTCCATCCGATTGAGCGGCGCTTTCGATCCGGAAAATTCGCGATAGAGCGAGGCGACGTTGATGATCATGCGCTCGGGGTCGAGCCACGAGGCGAAACGGTCGAGCGATATTTTCTGCGCGGCGACGTCGGCCGGTACGCCATTGTCGAAATGCCGCCGCGCCTCTTGCGCGATGTGTTCGAGATAGGCCTTGAATTCGCGCACCTGCGCCTTTTCGGCAATCGGTCCGTGGCCGGGCACGATGACATCGACGTCGAGCGCGAGGATGTGATCGCAAATCGCGATCCAGTTGCCGATCGGGCCTTCCCAGATCACCGGATGGCCGCCGACGAACAAAAGGTCGCCGGTATAGAGGATGCGGTCGCCGGGAACATGCACCAGGATGTCGCCGCGGGTATGCGCGGTGCCGAGATGGGTGAGCGTCAGGCGCTTGCTGCCGACGGAAAGTTCCATGGTCTTGTCGAACACTTTGGTCGGCGGCGTGTCGACCAGGCCGCGCCAATCGAACACGCCGCCCATGACTTCATGAAAGAACGCACCGCCTTCGCCGAGCTGCTTCCAGTTCGCGGCGAAAGCGCTGAATTGCGAAGGCGCCCATTCGCCGTATTCGTCGGCGCACTCGCGGCAGGCGATGATCTCGGCGCCTTCGACCAGCTGGTTGCCGAAGGTGTGGTCGCCGTTGGCGTGGGTGTTGATCAGCTTCTTGATGTTGCGCGCGGCCGGCACCGCGTCGCGCATGGTCTTGAGCATCGCCGACGTCAGCGACAAATCGAACAGCGTGTCGACCAATAGCGTCTGATCGCCGTCGGTGACGAGCCCGGCATTGCTCCAGCCCCACGAACCGTCGGGCTGCAAATAGGCAAAGCAGCCGCGGCCGATGTCATGCAGCCCCTTGGTGTATTGCCATTTGGCCATGGTCGCTTCCCGATGCGGTGTCGGTACGATCAGGCCGCCTGCTTGCGGCTTTTGTCGGATAGGAGCGCAACCGCTTCGCTGGTGCTCGCTACGTCGCCGAACACGCGCAGGATCGAACCCAAAGTCGCGTTGTGCTCGGCGTCGCTCAGCGCCGCATTGGCGTCGGCGACGAACAGCAGCCGATAATTGAGCATCATGGCGTCGCGGGCCGACGACTCGCAGCAGACGTTGGTGAGCGTGCCGACGATGATGACGGTATCGATACCGGCCGCGCGTAGCTGCCGGTCAATGTCGGACGAGCCCTGAATAAACGCGCTGTAACGGCGTTTGACGACGGTCGCATCCTCGGGCCGCACGTCAAGGTCGGCATGCAACTCGAAACCGCGGGCGCCGGGCGTGAGTTCCGCCAAAGTCCCGCGTCGCGGATCGCCGTCGAAGAACACCCGCCAGGCTTCGGTCTGGCCCTCAAGGCACATCTTGACCCAGACCACCTTGCCGCCGGCGGCGCGGGTGGCGGCGGCGAGCGTGTTCACGTTCGGAACGATTTCGCGCGCGGCCGGCACTTCGACCGGCATGCCCGGCAGCATGAAGGCGTTTTGCATATCGATGACCACCAGCGCAGTCTTCGGCCCGACCAGATGGTCGTAGCGGTTGAGCTTGCCGCGCTGCGCTTTGACCTGCGCAACGATGGTCTCGTCGATGGCGATCTTGTGCATGATGTCCTCCCGGCAGCGTCGCGTTCCGCCGCGCTTTCCTTATTCATAGCATCGGCGCAAAACCGACTCCAAGCGTGGTTTGCGCGCCTGCCCCGCCACGCTGGACCACTAGTTTTGCCACCACGAGAGAGGGACCCCATGCCAAACCAGATGCAGGGCAAAGTGTGCGTGATTACCGGCGGCGCCGGCTCGATCGGCGCGGCCGCGGCGAAACTTTTGCTCCAGGAGGGAGCAAAGGTGATGATCAGCGATGTCGACGAGGTGGCGTTAAAGCAAATCGCCGCCGGCGCCGACGCTACGCGGCTTGCCTGGTGCACGGCCGACGTCACCAAGTCGGATCAGGTCAAGAACCTCGTCGCGCGCACCGTGCAAAGCTTCGGCAAGATCGACGTATTGTTCAGCAACGCCGGCAATTTCGGCACGGTGGCGCCGGTCACCGAGTACCCGGAAGACGTTTTCGACGCGGTGCTGGCCGTGCACGTCAAGGGCGCGTTTCTCTGCGCCAAGCATGCGGTGCCGCAGATGAACGACGGCGGCTCCATCATCATCACCTCGAGCGTCGCCGGTGTGACCGGTGATCCCGGCGTTTACGGCTACATCACCGCCAAGCACGCCCAGGTCGGGCTGATGCGCGTGCTCGCCAAGGAACTCGCCGGCCGCAACATCCGGGTCAATACGCTGCATCCGGGTCCGGTCGACAATCAATTCCAGCTCAACGTCGAACAGAAACTCGGCCAGGTGATCGGGCGCGACGGCACACAATTCTTCAACGACATTATTCCGATGCATCGGCACGTGCGGCCGGACGAAGTGGCGCGTTCGGTGCTGTTCCTCGCATCCGAGGCGTCGAGCTTCACCACCGGCAGCCTGCTGATGGTGGACGGCGGCATGAGCATTTGAGGTCTTAACGAAACGTAAATCGTCGTCGGCTACCAAGATAGACCGAGAAACGCGGCCGGGCGCGGATCACGATGGTGCAGGTCCTCAGGGGCTTCGGGCAATGGCTGGCCGGCTGGCGCGGAGGCAAGCGTCGCCTGCTCGAACTCACCCTCAACAACATGACGCAGGGCGTTGTGTTGTTCGACGCCAACGGCCGCCTGGTCGTTTGCAATGAACGCTATCTGAGCATGTATGAGCTGTCGCCGGCAGTGGTGAAGCCCGGCGCGGAGCTGATGGACATTATCCGCGAGCGCGCCAAGACCGGCAGCCTCGACCTCGATCCGGCGAAATATTGCGCCGAGCTTCTCACCACCATGGCGGCCGGCAAGATCGTGCAGTTCGTGACCGAAGCGTCCGACGGCCGCGCCATCTCGGTGGTCAACCGCGCCATCCCCGGCTCGCACTATTGGGTCGGCACCCACGACGACATTACCGAGCGCCGCGCCGCGGAGCGAAAGAACGCGCTGCTCAGCGATCAAGAAAGGCGCCGCGCCGTGATCGAGGAAGCGATCGCCTGGTTCCGCGAAAGCCTCGAGGGCGTGTTGCAGACCGTCGGCGACAGTGTCGCCGCGATGAAGGCGACGGCGACCGCGCTGTCGGCCACCTCGCGGGAAACCACGGCGCATACCGCCGGCGCGGTCGAGACCTCGAACGCGGCGTTCGGCAGCGTGGAGATTGCCGCCGCCGCGGCGGAGCAGTTGGGAAGTTCGATCGCCGAAATCAATCAGCAGCTCTTGCGTGCCGCCGAAGTGGTGCAGTCGGTGGCCGACGAAACCCAATCGACCAACGAGGATATCGCCGGCCTGGCGCGCGCGGCGAAGAAAATCGACGACGTGGTGAAGCTCATTCAGAGCGTGGCCGGACAGACCAATCTCTTGGCGCTCAACGCCACCATCGAGGCGGCGCGCGCGGGTGCGGCCGGCCGGGGTTTCGCGGTTGTCGCCTCCGAGGTCAAGGCGCTGGCCGTGCAGACCGGCAGGGCGACCGACGATATCGCCGCGCAAATCGCTGCGGTGCAATCCTCGACCCAAAGCGCGGTTGGCGCCATCGGCAACATCGCCACGCGCATGCAGGAAATCCAGCAATTCACCGGCGCCATCGCCACGTCGGTCGACGAGCAGAACGCGGCAACCCGCGAGATCGCGACCGGCGTCGCGGCGGCGGCGAGCGGAACGAAGTCGGTGGTCGCGGTGCTGCAACGCGTATCCGGGACCATCGCCGACATGCATGCGTCCGCCGACACCGTGCTGGCGGCGTCGCAGGCGGTCGAGAATGCCGCCGAAAACCTGCGCAGCAGCGTCGACGGCTTCCTGCGCAAGGTCGCGATCTAGTGGTCCGATTCTAACATTCGCATCCGTATTCGGCAGCTTCTCATGCGAATGTTAGAATCAAAAGGACCACTAGCAAATATGAGTCTTAGTGGAGCTTTGGATTTGACATTCGCTTCACGAGGCTGTTTTCGGCTAAGATCATGCGCCGGGAAATTTACTCCAGCGCCACCCGGGCGAAGGTCGCCACGATGCGCGAGCCGGCCGTTATGCTGCCGCGCAGATTGCCGGCGACCTTGGATTGGCCGCCGCTCCGCCGCCGGTAGGCGACCGGAACCTCCAGCACGCGTAGTCGCGTCCGCGCCGCGCGCATCTGCATTTCCAGGTTCCAGCCGTAGCCGAGTTCGCGCATGCCGAGCTTGAGCAAGGTGTCGCGGCGAATGGCGCGGAATGTGCACATGTCGGTGAAGCGCACGCCGTAGAGAAGCTTGATCAGCGCGCCGGCGGCAAAGCCGGCGAACAACTGATGGCCGGCCATGCTGCCCGGCTCGCGCTCGCCGCGCGCGCGCGAGCCGATGACGAAATCGTAGGCGCCGGAGTGGATCGGCG
>DATKRE010000079.1:0-5638 GCA_035532335.1 Xanthobacteraceae bacterium
GGCGTATTCGCGCCCGGCGCGCGCGATGAATTTGGCAAACGTGGGATTTTTCTCGACATCTTCTTGTACACCCGCCGTGACAGTGTTGGCGGCGAAGGCAAACACCTTGCCGAGCCGGCCGGGATACCGCATGGCGAGGTCAAGACCGACGATGGCGCCGTCGCTCCACCCGACCACGTCGACCCTGGCAAGGTGGAGCGTGTCGAGCAGGGCCTCGACATCGTCGGCCATCAGGTCGTAGCCGTACGGACGGGCATCGCGTGTGCTGCGCCCGTGGCCGCGGCTGTCCACAATGATCACGGTGTGGTGCGGAGCGAGAGCCTTTATCTGATTGCCCCAATAATCGGAGTTGGAGAGGCCGCCGTGCAGCAACACGACCGGCGAACCGTGGCCGATCGTCGCGTAATAAAGGCTGATCCCGTTGACCTTGGCGCTACCGCCGTGCTCGCCGGGCACCGGGGCCGGCGTCGGCGGCAGCGTTTGCCATAGCGGCTCGCCGCATGCGGCGCGGAGCGGAAGGAGCAGGAAGAAAGCGAGCAGCGCGCGGCGCATAGATTGGCTCCATTCATGTCGTCGGACGGGCGGCGAAAGCGAGGGGCGTCAGCGTCCTTTAGTTTGTCGCCGGCGATGCGCCCGGCCCGGGAATAGCGCTTGGCGGGCAGTCGCCGAGAATGATCATGCCAAGCACTTCATCCTTGGTGACGTCGGCGACGCGGACGGTGCCGACGATGCGTCCGTTCTTCATCACGCAAATCCGATCCGCCAGATCGAAGACATCATGGATATCGTGGCTGACCAGGAGAATGCCGATGCCTTCGGCCTTGAGCTGCCGGATAATCTCGCCGACCTGCGCCGTCTCCTGCGGCCCGAGCGCGGCAGTCGGCTCATCCATGATCAGAAAGCGCGCATCGAACAGGATGGCCCGCGCGATCGCCACCGACTGGCGCTGGCCGCCGGACAGCGCCTTGACCGGATCCTTGAAACGCTCGAAATGCGGACTCAGACGCCGCATGACTTTGCGCGCCTCCGCTTCCATCGCGATGTCGTCGAGTGTCCCCCAGCGGGTGCGCAACTCGCGGCCAAGAAAAAGATTGGCGGCGGCGTCCAGATTGTCGGCAAGGGCAAGCGATTGATGGATTGTCTCGATGCCGTAGGCTTTGGCGTCGCGCGGATTGCCGATCGCGGCTTCCTTGCCGCCAACGAAGATGGTTCCCGCGTAGTGCTGGTAAGCGCCGGAGAGAATCTTGACCAGCGTCGACTTGCCGGCGCCGTTGTGGCCGACTAACGCCGTCACCTCGCCGCCGTGGAGCTCGATCGACGCGCGATCGACGGCGTGAATTCCGCCGAACGAGAGCGCAACATCCCGCATGGCGACGAGAGCGGTGGGCATTTGATCCATCGCTACACCCGCCGCCGATACGTGCCGTCGAGCCAAGCCGCCACCACCAAAATGGCACCGACAACGATGCTCTGCAGCGGGGTATCGACGCCGAGAAGCACCATGCCCGACTGGAGCGACTGCATCAGCACGGCGCCGAGCATCGCGCCGGCGATCGTTCCGGCGCCGCCCGCCAGCGACGTGCCGCCGATGACGGCAGCGGCAATCACCAGGAGTTCGGCAAGCGTGCCTTCGGAATTGGTCGCCGCGTTCAGCCGGGCGATCGATATCGCGCCACTCAATGCCGCCAAAAACCCCATCAGCATAAAGACTTTCACGATGACCCAGCGGGTATTGATGCCGGCCAGCGCGGCTGCTTCCGGATTGCCGCCGATGGCATAGACGTAGCGGCCGAAGCGGGTTCGGGTCGCGACAAAAGTCATCACGGCCCCAACCCCGATGGCGATGAGCACCGGGATGGCGATTCCATGGGCAATGAACAGACCGCCTGCCGGCAGCGATATCCGGTTCGCTTCGGCAAAGCGGCGAACGCTGCCGATCGGCCACGGATAGGCGTTGACGACCGCGACCGCGGCGACGATGAACGCGCAAGCAACCGCGCCAAGAAAGATTTCGGCGGCCAGCGGTTGCAATGGGAAGCGAAACTTCCTGCGCCGGACGCGGCCACTTGCCATCAACAGGATAACGGCGAGGCAAGCGAGCGCACCAATCACCCAACTCCAGTCGGCGCCGATCGAGCCTTCGGGACCGCCGCCCATGAGCCTGAACCTTGAATCGAGTGGCGCGATGGTCTGACCGCTCGCGATCCACCATGCCGCACCACGCCACACCAACAGGCCGCCAAGCGTGACGATAAACGAGGGAACGCCCAGGTAGGCGACCACCAGCCCTTGGAAGCCGCCAAGGACGACGCCAAGGCCGAGCCCAATCGCTAGCGCTATCGCCCACGTCGCTGGGTGTTCGAAGCCCAGAAGTTTGGGAACGAGATCGGTCTGGACTGCGCCCATGACCATGCCAATAAAACCCAGCATCGATCCGATCGACAGGTCGATGTTGCGCGTCACGATGACGAGTACCATGCCGGTCGCCATGATGGCGACCGATGCGGACTGCACCGACAGGTTCCACAAATTGCGCGGGGTGAGGAACAAACCACCCGACAGCAGATGGAAACCGATCCATATCAGCGCCAACGCGCCGACCATGCCGAGCATGCGGGTGTCGAGTTCGGTGGCTTTAAGGAAACGGGCGGTCGGCGAATTTGATTGAAGCATGGTCACGTCGCGACTAGTGGAGCGGATTTGACGTTCGCTACCTACCTAGTGGCAAACTCGTAAAGCGAATGTCAAATCCAAAGCTCCACTAGCACTCATATTTGCTAGTGGTCCTCCTGATTCTAACATTCGCATGGGAGGATGCCGAACACGGAGGCGAATGTTAGAATCGGACCACTAGTCGCAAACCTTGACCGTGCCAGACTTCACTCCCTGGCAGACCTCATCCAGTTTGATCCAACCTGCGTTGATGACGACGTCGAGGTTATCTCTGGTGATCGCAACCGGCTTGAGGAACAGCGAGTTCATTTCGATTTTCTTCGGGCCGCCGGCGAACTTCACGACACCGCCAACGTCGCTGGCCGTCTTGCCGTCCGCAAGCAGCGCGGCGATTTCAGCCGCCTTCTTGCCAAGCTCGCGGGCGTCCTTCCACACCGATAGCGTCTGCGTGCCGAGCGCGATGCGGTTGAGCGCTGCATGATCGCCGTCCTGGCCCGAGACCGGCACCGTTCCGGCCATGCCCTGCGCCGCAAGCGCAGCGATTGCGCCACCAGCGGTACCATCGTTCGAGGCAACAACCGCAGCGACTTTATTGTCGTTCTTGGTGAGGATCTGCTCCATGTTCCGCTGAGCATTCGCCGGCACCCAGCCATCGGTATAGGCCTCACCGACATTCTTGATCTTGCCCTGGCCAATTGCCGCCTTCAGCACCTCCATTTGACCGGCGAACAGAAAGTCGGCGTTCGGATCGGCGGACGATCCTTTGATGAAGGCGTAATTGCCGGTCGGCGCCAGCGCGAATACGCCGCGCGCCTGCATGCGGCCAACTTCCTTATTGTCGAAGGTGATGTAAAAGACCCGCGGATTCTCGATAAGCCGATCGTAGCCGATCACCGGAACGCCTTCGTCGATGGCTTTTTGCACGGCCGGCTCGATGGCGGCCGAGTCCCACGCCAGCACGATCAGCACATTGGCGCCCTGCCCGATCAGGCTTTCGATATCGGCCAATTGCTTCTGCGCCGACGATTGCGCATCGGCGGCAACATATTTGTCGCCGCTGGCGGCGATTGCGGCCTTCATCGCCGCTTCGTCGGTCTTCCAGCGCTCTTCCTGGAAGTTCGACCAGGAAACGCCAATGATCTTGCCTTTGGCAACGGCGTCGTTGGCAAATGCAAACAACAACGTGGTGCCCGCCAACAAGGCGGCCGCAAGCCGTCCCATCACCATTCTCCCGGCGCCGGCAGGCGCAAACGCCTAGGCGATCCCCAAACGTCTTTCGAGAATACCATCATCAATCGCATGTGGCTCAAGGCCCATCGACCTTATTTTCCGGTACCCGATCCCGGCGCGGGCGCGAACCGCAGCGCTGCGCGCCACGCCCGCCATTGCCAACAACATCGTTGTTTGCTTTCCGCCGAGCCTATATTCATTGCCGCGTCGGCATTTGCGGCGGAACCGAAACGATGTGCGGCATTGCAGGATTTTTGAACGCCCGAACCGCCGCGTTTCCAGCCGACGCGGCACGTATATCGGCCGCCATGAATCGCAGTCTGCAACATCGCGGCCCGGACGACGAGGGCATTTGGGTCGATGCGGAAGCCGGCGTCTCGCTCATTCACCGCCGGCTATCGATCGTCGATTTGTCGCCGGCGGGTCACCAGCCGATGGTTTCCGCCGACGGCCGTTTTGTCATCACTTACAACGGCGAAATCTATAACTTTCCCGACCTCCGCAAGGATCTCGAAAGCCGTGGCGTGAATTTCCGCGGCGAGTCCGACACCGAAGTGATGCTGGAGTCGATCGCGCGGCTCGGGCTCCACGCCACATTGCCGGCCCTGGTCGGCATGTTTGCGATGGCGCTGTGGGATCGGCGCGAGCGCACGCTGACGCTGATCCGCGATCGCCTCGGCATTAAGCCGCTTTACTGGGCTAAGTTCGGCGAATTGTTTTTGTTTGGATCGGAGCTCAAGGCGTTGCGGGCCCATCCCGGCTGGACGCCGCGGATCGACCGGAGCGCCGTCGCTTCGTTCATGCGGTACAATTATATTCCGGCGCCGCACACCATCTACCAGGGCGTCCATAAGCTCGAGCCGGGCACCATGCTTACTCTGCCGTGGGGCGGCGAGCCGAAGATTGAACGCTACTGGGATGCCCGTGCCGTGGCGCGCGAAGGCATGCGTGATCCGCTTGGCGGCAGCGATTCCGAACTGCTTGGGCAACTGGAAACTTTGCTGCAGGATGCCGTGCGGCGGCGAATGATCGCCGATGTCCCACTCGGCGCGTTTCTTTCGGGCGGAATCGATTCCACGACCGTCGTTGCGTTGATGCAGTCTGCGAATGTCGGCAAGGTTCGCACGTTCACCGTGGGTTTCGCCGAGGCCGATTACGACGAGGCGCCGCACGCCGCCGCAATTGCCCGCCATCTCGGCACCGAGCACAACGAATTGACGGTAACGGCGCAACAGGCGCTTGACGTCATTCCGCAGCTACCCGAGTGGTTCGACGAACCGTTCGCGGACTCCTCGCAGATCCCGACCCATCTGATCTCGGCGTTGACGCGACAGCATGTCACCGTGGCGCTGTCGGGCGACGGCGGCGACGAATTGTTCGCCGGCTATAACCGCTACCGGCTGGCAACGCGCTTATGGCGCAATTTGACTTTGCTGCCGTTGCCGCTGCGGAGCGCGTTGGCGCGTTTCGCCACCGCGATCAGCCCGGCTACATGGACGAACCAGCTCGCACGTTTGCCTGGACCGCGCATGCCGGGACAGATCGGCGACAAAATTCACAAAGCCGCGAACCTGCTGGGAGAGCGCGATTCGGGCGGGCTTTATCGGCAACTGGTCACCCATTGGAATCCCGCCATCGTCGCGCCGGGCGTCGCGGAGACGCAGGGTGTCCTGTTCGACAAAGCGATTGACGGTGAGTTTCCCGATTTGTTGTCGCGCATGCAGTTTCTCGACCT
>DATKRE010000080.1:0-4053 GCA_035532335.1 Xanthobacteraceae bacterium
AGGTTTTCCAGCCGGCCGGCGGCGTCGGCGGAGCGGTCCTTCTGCCACATTTCGGTGTAGCCGGATTCATCGAGCACGATTTCGGCGAGTTGGGTGTGCGGCAGGGCCTCGCCCTCTTTACGCCAGCGGTCGATCGATTCGAGCAAGCCACGCAACGCGCCGCGCGGCTTCGGCTTCAGCGCGTCGGTTTCGAGCACGGCGCGGGCGGCCTCGGTCAGCGGCACGCGGTGCTTGCGGGCATGGTCGTGCAAAAGCTGCACGGTTGCATCGCCGAGGCCGCGCTTGGGTACATTGACGATGCGCTCGAAGGCGAGATCGTTGGCCGGCGAATTGATCACCCGCAGATAAGCCAGCGCGTCGCGGATTTCGGCGCGTTCGTAGAAACGCGGACCGCCGATCACCCGATAGGGCAGGCCGAGCGTGACGAAACGGTCTTCGAATTCGCGCATCTGGAACGAGGCGCGCACCAGAATGGCGATCTCGTTGAGCGCATGCTGGTCGCGCTGCAATTGCTCGATCTCCTCGCCGACCGCGCGCGCTTCCTCTTCCGAATCCCAGGCGCCGGTGACCGATACCTTCTCGCCCGGCACGTCGTCGGTGCGTAAAGTCTTGCCGAGCCGGCCCTCGTTGTGGGCGATGATGTGCGAGGCGGCGGCGAGGATGTGGCCGGTCGAGCGATAGTTGCGTTCGAGCCGGATCACTGTGGCGCCGGGGAAATCGTGGTCGAAGCGCAGGATGTTGTCGACCTCGGCGCCGCGCCAGCCGTAGATCGACTGGTCGTCGTCGCCGACGCAGCAGATGTTTTTGGGGGCGGCCGCGGCGGCGATCTCCCTCTCCCCGCTTGCGGGGAGAGGGTCGGGGTGAGGGGCACTCTCCGCTCGCTCAGGCAGCTCAACCGCCCCCTCATCCGCCGCGCTTTGCGCGTCGACTTCTCCCCGCGCCCGGGGAGAAGTATTTCGCTGCGCCAGCAGCCGCAGCCAGAGATATTGCGCGACGTTGGTGTCCTGATACTCGTCGACCAGAATGAATTTGAAGCGTCCCTGATATTGGCGCAGCACTTCGGGTTGCTCGCGAAACAGCCGGATGTTCTCCAGCAGCAGATCGCCGAAGTCGGCGGCGTTGAGGATTTTCATCCGCTCCTGATACGCCTTGTAGAGTTTGAGCCCCTTGCCGTTGGCGAACACGCCGGCTTCGCCGCTGGGCACCTGCTCGGGCGTCAGCCCGCGGTTCTTCCAGCCGTCGATCATTGAGGCGAGGACGCGCGCCGGCCAGCGCTTCTCGTCGATATTTTCGGCGCTGAGCAGTTGCTTCATCAGCCTGATCTGGTCGTCGACGTCGAGAATGGTGAAATTGGCTTTCAGGCCGACCAGTTCGGCATGCCGGCGCAGAATCTTGACCCCGATCGAGTGAAAGGTGCCCAGCCAAGGCATGCCCTCGACCACATGGCCGACGATCTCGCCGACGCGGACTTTCATCTCGCGCGCCGCCTTGTTGGTGAAAGTGACCGCCAGAATTTCGCTCGGCCGCGCCCGGCCGGTCGCCAGAATGTGGCCGATGCGCACGGTCAACACGCGGGTCTTGCCGGTGCCGGCGCCGGCGAGCACCAGCACCGGACCGTCCAGTGTCTCGACCGCGAGCCGCTGCTCCGGATTAAGCCCGGCGAGATAGGGCGCCGCCGCGCCGCCCGGCCGCGCGCGCGCGGCAATGCCGCCGGGAATCGGCGTGGGGGGTTCAACCGCTTCGAGCGGACGCTTCAATGGATCAGCCACAGCGGCTGTTACCGATGATTCTCATGCGCCAAAGATGGCACCTAAGCAGGGCATTTACGAGGCTTCCGACCTCTCATCCTCCCCCGTGAAACGGGGGAGGATGATCATTTCGGCATGGCGATGCGGCGGCCGGCGCCGTCGGGGATCGGCAACTGCGCGTGGGCGGCTTTCATCCGGTTGAGCCGCGCGAGGATGAAATCCGGAAACGGCGCCGTCTTTTTCCGCTGCATGTCCACATGCAGGGTCATGTTCTCGGAGGTCGCCGACAGCCAGCCCTCCTCGGCGTGGCGCAACTCCTCGAAATAGTGGATGCGCTTTAAGTCGTAATCGATGAGCTGAAAGCTGACCCGCACCGGGTCGTCCGCATGCAGTTCGCGCAGATAGCGGACATGCGTTTCGGCGGTGAAGGTCGAATGCCGCGACTGCTGGAGGTAAGCCGGGCCGCAGCCGATGAGCTCGTAGGCCTCGTCCACCGCGCGGTCGAACAGCACGTTGTAATAGGCCATGTTGAGATGGCCGTTGTAATCGATCCAGCCGGGATCGACGCGCATCACCGACGAAACGAACGGCGCGGGGAAGACGGGCTCCGGCACAGTATCGAGCATGCCGCCGACTAAGGGCGAATTCGCCGCGCGAGGCAAGCTCGCCGCGCCCTTGACCGGGGCGCACGTGGCGGCCACTTTGCGGCAAAGAGCGAATGGAAATGACGATTTCGGAAACGCAGGCTAGGCCCAAGCCCGACCGCAAGCCGGTCGAGACAGTGATCGCGGCGCTCGCCGCCAACTTCGGCAATCGGCTGGTCACCTCAAGTGCGGTGCGCAAGCAGCATGGCAACACGCTCACTTGGATCGGCAACCAGCCGCCGGATGCGGTGGTGTTTCCGCAGACGACCGAAGACGTGCAGAAGATCGTCCGCCTGTGCGCGGCCGAGCGCGTGCCGGTGATTGCATTCGGCGCCGGCACCTCGCTCGAAGGCCAGGTCAATGCGCCGCGCGGTGGCGTCTGCCTCGATTTCCGCGACATGAACCGGGTTCTCGCCGTGCATGCGGAAGATCTCGATTGCGTCGTCGAGCCCGGCATCACCCGCAAGCAGCTCAACGAGCAGCTGCGCGACCAGGGGGTATTTTTTCCGATCGATCCCGGCGCCGATGCCTCGCTCGGCGGCATGGCTTCGACGCGCGCCTCCGGCACCAACGCGGTGCGCTACGGCACGATGAAGGACAACGTGCTGGCGCTCAAAGTCGTGCTCGCCAACGGCGAGGTGATGTCGACCGCGCGGCGGGCCAAAAAGACCGCGTCCGGTTATGACCTCACCCATCTGATGATCGGCGCCGAAGGCACGCTCGGCATTATCACCGAGCTGACCTTGCGGCTCACCGGCATTCCGGAAGTGATCGCGTCCGGCATTTGTCCATTTCCGTCGGTGGAAGCCGCCTGCAACACCACGATCCAGACCATTCAATCGGGCATTCCGGTCGCCCGCATCGAACTCCTCGACGCCTTGCAGGTGCGCGCGTCGAACGCCTATTCGAAGCTCTCGTTGCCGGAGACGCCGATGCTGTTCGTCGAATTCCACGGCAGCGAGGTGAGCGTCGCCGAACAGACACAGCGGTTCGGCGAGATCGCCGCCGAATTCGGTGGCGGTCCATTCGAACGCGCGACGCAGGCGGAAGAACGCACCCGGCTGTGGCAGGCCCGTCACGACGCCTATTGGGCGCAAGTCGGTCTGCGGCCCGGCACCCATGCGCTGGCGAGTGATGTCTGCGTGCCGATCTCGCGGCTCGCCGAATGCGTCGCCGAGACGCAACGCGACATCGCCGCCAGCAATCTGGTGGCGCCGATCGTCGGCCACGTCGGCGACGGCAATTTCCACGTCGGGCTGATGGTGGATTTGAAAGACCAGGACGAGGTTGCGCGCACGCAGGCGTTTCTCGAACGGCTGGTCGAGCGCGCTTTGGCCATGGACGGCACCTGCACCGGCGAGCATGGCGTCGGCCAGGGCAAGATGAAATATCTGCTGGCCGAGCATGGCGAGCCGGCGCTGGACATGATGCGCGCCATCAAGCGCGTGATCGATCCGCTCGACATCATGAATCCGGGCAAGATCGTCAGCCGCTAGTGGAGCGGATTTAACAATCGGCGCCCCCACCCAAAAAATCGACATAGTATCGGCCGCAGATAGCCCGCCAGCTGCGGCGCGCCGGCGCGTTTCCATGATAGCCTCGCCGCAACGGTTCGGCGCCTGCGCGCCGGTTCGCGATGCCATCGGGGATAGTTCGACGTG
>DATKRE010000081.1:0-13656 GCA_035532335.1 Xanthobacteraceae bacterium
CTTGATCTCGACGTCGAGCGGCGTCTTGCCGACGGCAAGCCCGGTGCGGTTGCCGACACGGAAGATGTGAGTGTCGACGGCGATGGTCGGTTCGCCGAACGCGACATTAAGCACGACATTTGCGGTCTTGCGCCCGACGCCGGGCAAGGCTTCCAGCGCGTCGCGGTCGTGCGGCACCTGCCCGCCATGATTTTCGACCAGCATGTGCGACAGCGCGACCACGTTCTTTGCTTTGGTGCGGTAAAGTCCGATGGTCTTGATCAGATCGCGCACGCGCACTTCGCCGAGCTTGGCCATCTTCGCCGGCGTGTCGGCGAGCTTGAACAAAGCCGGCGTCGCTTTGTTGACGCCGGCATCGGTCGCCTGCGCCGACAGAACGACGGCGATCAAAAGCGTAAAAGGATTGATGTGCTGCAATTCGGTGCGCGGGGCTGGAGCGGCCGCGGCGAACCGGCGGAACGCTTCCTCCACCTCGGCATTAGTCCATTGCGGCAGTTCGCCATGCGCGGCCTTGGCGGCGGCCTTGCTCTGCGCCTTTGATTTCTTCAGGCGCGCCGATTTGCGCGCCGGTGAGCCATACCCCTCTCCCCGACCCTCCCCCGCAAGGAGGGACGGAGCAGACAGGATGCCGCGCTTGGGTCGATTTCGACGCGTCGGCTTGAGGCTTTGCCGCGTCCCCTTCCAAATGATGGTTTTGCGCGTCATCTTTCCCGTATAGTGAGCGCCATGAGTGACGACAACAGCCAGGCCCAGGATCGAACCGCCGAGCCGGCCATCTTTTCGGCGCTGATCACGCCGCACCGCTCACTCAGCTCGACCGGTTTTCTGATCCTGATGCTGGGCATCGGTGCCGTGAGCTTTATCTCCGGCTTTGCCTTCATCCTGATGGGGGCGTGGCCGGTTTGCGGCTTCCTCGGGCTCGATGTGCTGTTGGTCTATATCGCGTTCCGCGCCAATTTCCGCGCCGCCCGGGCCTACGAGGAAGTAAAAGTCACCGCCTCGGAATTGACGCTGCGTAAGGTCAACCAGCGCGGCGGCGTGCGGGAATGGACGCTCAATCCGTTGTGGGTGCAGCTCGACCGCATCGTCCATGAGGAATTCGGCATCGAGGGGCTGTTCCTGGTATCGCAGGGCCGGCGGCTGTCGGTCGCCTCGTGTCTCGGGCCTGACGAGAAGGCAAGCTTCGCGCGGGCGCTGTCCAACGCGCTCGGCGAGGCCAAGCGCGGCCCGACCCGCACAATGCCGGAGTGAGCGAACATGACCTCTTCCCGCGCGCGGGGAGAGGTCGATCGCCGAAGCGCAGCGTAGGCGGTCGGGTGAGGGGCCTTTCCGAGGTTCTGAGTCAAGTGGCAACGCCCCCTCACCCCAACCCTCTCCCCGCGCGCGGGGAGAGGGAGTGCGTATGCGTTCGCGGAAGCGTTTTTTACCTCGCCCCAGCAAGGCGCCGGGTGTTAATTGCCAGCAGAAATCGGGTGGTTCGAGCGACAGTTCGGCTTAAATCGGAGCCATGATGGAGTCCGCCATGCTGTCACCCGATCGCCTGTCCGATCTTTCCCCGCTCGCCGCCGCCGCCGACGATTATGAGGTGGTGCGAAAGGCCATCCGCCACATCCGCGGCCATTGGCGCGAGCAGCCCGAGGTCGAGGCGATCGCCGAAGCCGCGAGTGTCACCCCGACCGAACTGCACCACCTGTTCCGGCGCTGGGCCGGGCTGACGCCGAAGGCGTTCTTGCAGGCGCTGACGCTCGACGGCGCGCGGCAGCTGCTGCGCCAATCCGCAAGCGTGCTCGATGCCACCTATGAAGTCGGGCTCTCCGGCCCCGGCCGGCTGCACGATCTCTTCGTCACCCATGAAGCGATGTCGCCGGGCGAGTGGAAGTCCGGCGGCGAAGGGTTGCAGATGCGCTACGGTTTTCATCCGTCGCCATTCGGCACCGCGCTGATCATGGCGACGCCGCGCGGCCTCGCCGGCCTGGCGCTGGCCGATGCGGGCAAGGAACGCACCGCCCTCACCGACATGCGGCGCCGCTGGCCGAAGGCCAAATACATCGAGGACGCCGCCGCCACCGCGCCGTTGGCCCGGCGTATTTTCGATCCGACCCAGTGGCGTCCGGACCAGCCGCTGCGCATCGTGCTGATCGGCACCGACTGGGAAGTGCGCGTCTGGGATGCACTCCTGAAAATCCCGATGGGCCGGCTCACCACCTATTCGACCATCGCCGGCAAGGTGCGCGCACCGGCTGCCGCCCGCGCCGTCGGCGCCGCCGTCGGCAAGAACCCGATCTGCTTCGTCGTCCCCTGCCATCGCGTGGTCGGCAAGTCCGGCGATCTGACCGGCTATCACTGGGGCATCACGCGTAAGCGCGCCATGCTCGGCTGGGAAGCCGGCCAGGTGGCGGCGGCGGCGTAGCACTTCTCCCTCTCCCCGCATGCGGGGAGAGGTGAGAATTTACGCCGTCAGATCCTTGTGCTCAGCCACGCTGGCGTCGGCGTTGAGACGATAGATCATCGGCACACCGGTTGCGATTTCGCGCCCAACGATCTCGCGCGGCGACAATTTCTCCAGCGCCATGATCAGCGCGCGCAGCGAGTTGCCATGGGCGGCGACAAGCACGTTATCGCCGCGCAGCACGCGTGGCAGGATTTCTTGCGTGTAATACGGCAAGACGCGCGCCGCGGTATCTTGCAGACTTTCACCGCCCGGCGGCGCAACGTCGTAGGAGCGCCGCCAAAGCTTCACCTGTTCCTCACCCCACTTCTGCCGCGCGTCGTCCTTGTTGAGTCCCGCCAGCTCGCCGTAATCGCGCTCGTTGAGCGCCTTGTCGTTGATGATGGTGAGGTTGTTTTGCCCCATCTCTTCGAGGATCAGATCGAGCGAGTGCTGGGCTCGAACCAGCGCCGAGGTGAACGCAACGTCGAAGCTGAGCCCTTCCGCCTTGAGCCGGCGCCCGGCGGCGCGCGCTTCGGCGATGCCTTTTTCGGTCAGACCAACGTCGCGCCAGCCGGTGAACAGATTTTTCTTGTTCCACTCACTCTCACCGTGGCGCACGAGCACGAGCAGGCGATTGTCCATTCTCTCGCTGTTCGTCATTCCGGGGCCGAGCAACGCGAGGAACCCGGAATCCATACCTGCCGACCTGTGATTATGGATTCCGGACTTGCCGCTTCACGGCAATCCGGAATGACAAGTCGATTCAATCGCATTGATCGCCCTAATGCGTCAGATTGACGGTGATGGTCTTGCTCTGGGTGTAGCTGTCGAGCATGCCATCGAGCGAGAATTCGCGGCCGATGCCGCTTTGCTTGTAGCCGCCATAGGGCTGGCCGAGGCTCTGGCCGACACCCTGATTGACCTGCACCCACCCGGATTCGATCGCATGCGCGGCGCGCAGCGCACGGCCGAGGTCGTGCGACCAGACGTAAGCAGCAAGCCCGTAGTGGCTGTCGTTGGCCATGCGGATGACGTCGGCTTCGTCGGTCCAGGGAATGGCGACCAGCACCGGGCCGAAAATCTCCTCGCGCGCCAAACGCCAGTCGTTGGCCGCGTTCGCGAAGATGGTGGGTATCGCGTAATAACCTTCGCTGAGCGGCCCCTCTTTCGGCGGCAGGCCGCCGATCACGACACGTCCGGCGCGCTGTTTGAGCCCATCCTCGACATAGCCGCAGACTTTCTTGAACTGCTTCTCGTTGATGATGGTGCCGATGTCGCTTGCCTCGTCGAGCGGATCGCCGAGCTTGAGCGCTTTGACCTTGCGCCCGAGCCGTTCGAGGAAGTCGTCGAAGATGTCGCGATGGAGAAACAGCCGCGAGCCTGCGGTGCAGGACTGGCTCTGGCGGGTGAAGCGCATGGCGCTGATCATTCCGTCGATCACCCAGTCTTCGTTGGCGTCCGGAAAGACGATCGAGGGGCTCTTGCCGCCAAGCTCAAGCGAAATCGGCACGATCCGGTCGGCGGCAGCGTGCATGACCAGCTTGCCGACTTCGGTCGAACCGGTGAAGGAGAGCTTGCGCACCAGCGGATGAACCGCCAGCGGCGCGCCGCATTCCTCGCCATACCCGGTGAGCACGTTGAACACCCCCGGCGGCAGGATTTGCTGGCAGACTTCGGCAAGCAACAAAATGCCGAGCGGGGCGTCTTCCGCCGCCTTCAGCACCATCGTGTTGCCGGCGCAAAGCGCAGGCCCGATCTTGACCGCACCGAGACTCACCGGCGCGTTCCACGGAATGATGGCGCCGACGACGCCGAGCGGCTCGCGCCGCGTGTAGCTGAGGATTTGCTCGCCGAGCGGAATGGTCTCGCCTTTGAGTTCACCGCCCAGGCCGCCGAAATAACGGAACACATCCACGGTCACCTTCGCTTCCGGCCGCGATTGGGTGCGGATGGCATTGCCGGTTTCGAGCGCGACCGTGCGCGCGAGTTCCTCGACGCGTTCTTCGAGTGCATCGGCGATGCGAGCGAGCAGCCGCCCGCGCGCGCGGGGCGCCGTGCGCGACCAGGCCGGAAACGCTGCGGCGGCGGCCTTGACCGCGCGGTCGACGTCCTCGGCGCGGCCGCGCGGAACCTCGGCGATCGGCCGGCGATTTGCCGGGTTCTCGACCTCAAAGACCTCGCCCGAAGCGCTGCCGACCCATTTGCCGCCAATCAGCATGTGGGCTTTTCGGATCGCCGCTTCATCGGTGCGCGTTTTCGTGACAGCCGTCATCATCGCCTCCATACGCTTCGATACGCTTCAAATATCGTTTAGACCCAACACATCCGCCATCGAATAGAGGCCGGGCTTCTTGTCGCGGGCCCACAACGCGGCGCGCAGCGCACCGCGGGCGAAGATCATGCGGTCCTCGGCGCGGTGCACAAGCTCAATGCGTTCCGCCGGGCCGGCGAAGATCACGCTATGGTCGCCGACCACGGTGCCGCCGCGCAGCGACGCAAAGCCGATATCGCCGGCATTGCGGGCGCCGGTCATGCCGTCGCGCCCGCGCGCCGAGTGCTGCGCCAGATCGACGCCGCGCCCGGCCGCCGCGGCGCGGCCGAACATCAGTGCGGTGCCGGACGGCGCATCGATTTTCTTGTTGTGATGCATCTCCACGATCTCGATGTCGTAGCTGTCGTCAAGCGTCTGCGCCACGCGCTTGACCAACGCGGCAAGGAGATTGACGCCGAGACTCATATTGCCGGACTTGACGATCGTCGCGCCGGCAGCCGCCTTGGCGATCAATTTGTCTTGTTCGGCGGAATGGCCGGTGGTGCCGATCACGTGCACGATGCCGGCCTTGGCGGTGAGCTCGGCGAGCGCCTGCGTCACCGCCGGGATGGTGAACTCGATCAGGCCGTCGGCGGACTTGATCAGCGGCGCAACGTCGCTCGTGACCGTGATGCTGTTCGCGCCGAAACCGGCAAGCTCGCCGGCATCGCGGCCGATCACAGCCGAATCCGCCGCCTCGACCGCGCCCGCCAAAGTGACACCCTCAGTGGCGGCAATGGCATGGATCAGCATCCGCCCCATGCGCCCGCCGGCGCCGGCAATCACCAGTCGCATGTCGGAATTCGCAGCAGCCATCGGGCTTGCCTCCAGTCAGGCGGGTATAGCGGGACCACCTAAAAGCAGCAACTTACGCCGATAATTCAACTCTCCGGGGGGAGAAGGAGCGCACCGAGACCGTGGCGCTGAATAGTAGAACTCTACGGCTGCTGGCCGTCGTAACCCTCGATCACCAGCAAATCGGCGTCGGCGTGCGGCTTACGCAGCGGAATTGCTTTTGCGTATTCCGGCGAGCGGTAGCAATCGAGCGCGACCTGGTAGCTGGAAAATTCGATGACGATGGCGCGGCTGCGCGCCTTGCCTTCCACGACTTCGCTCTGGCCGGCGCGCACGACATAGCGGGCGCCGAATTTATGCAGCACGTCCTGGAGGGCGGCGACATAGTGTTTGTATCCGTCTGGATTGCGTACATCGACCTGCGCGAGCCAATAACCCTTTGCCATCTTCACTTCTCCTTCGAAGCTTCCGCAATCTCCGCGACAATCGCCTGCGCCGCCGCTCGCGGATCGTCGGCAGCGACGATCGGCCGCCCGACCACGAGATAATCGGCACCGGCCGCAATCGCCGCAGCCGGCGTAGCCACACGTTTCTGATCGCCCTTGTCGCCGCCGGCGGACCGGATGCCGGGCGTCACCAGCAGCATGTCGTTGCCGACGATACCACGCAGGTTGGCGGCCTCCTCAGGCGAGCACACCAAGCCGTCGACGCCGATCTCCAGCGCATTCGCCGCCCGCGCGGCGGCGGTGGCGCGAACGCCCGCTCCATAGCCTGCGGCCATCAAGTCGCGGTCGTCATATGACGTCAGCACGGTGACGGCGAGAATTTGCAGACGGCCGGCGCGGGCCTGCACCGCAGCCTTCATCGTCTGCGGATAGGCGTGCACCGTGAGAAACGCCGCACCAAGCCGCGAGACGCTTTTGACGCCTTCGGCGACCGTGTTGCCGATGTCGTGCAATTTCAGATCGAGGAAGACCTGCTTGCCGGCGTCGGCGAGCGTGCGCGCAAAGGGAAGTCCGCCAGCGTAAGCGAGCTGATAGCCGATTTTGTAGAACGACACCGCATCGCCGAGCCGCGCCACCATGGCTTGCGCCGCTTCGACCGCGGGGAGATCGAGCGCCACAATCAGCCGCTCGCGTGGCGCAATCTGCATGTCCCGTCCTAATGTCCCGCCCTACGCTTTGGCGCGCGGCATCAGGCTCGCTAATTCGATCAGGCGGCGCACCAAATGCTTTAACGCCGCAGCAAGCGCCTCATCCTTGAGGTTGTCCATATCGTCGAAGGCCTGTGCGGCGCGGCCGACATTGATTTGCTCGGGGATCGTCAGTGCGCCGCAGCCGAGCTCCAGAATCTGCCGCAACGCCATCAGCCCACGCACGCCGCCGGCCGATCCGTTGGCGGCGGAGCCGAGTGCGAACACCCGGCCCTTGAAGGTCGCGTAATTCGCTTCGCCGCGTTCGCGCGGGCGCGACATCCAGTCGATGGCGTTCTTCAGCAACGGTGAAACCGAGGCGCTGTATTCCGGGCTGGCGATGAAGATGCCCTGATGCGCGGCGACCATGTCCTTGAGCTCGACCGCCGGACGCGGCAACCCGCTGTCGGACATCAGATCGGCATCGAACAGCGGCAACGGATAATCGGCGAGCGAGATGCGCGACACTTCCGCCTCGGCGAGCGCCAATTCCTTGGTGGTCAGCGCGGCCAACCGCGCATTGCTCGAGCCTTTGCGCAGCGAGCCGGCCATCACCAGGATTTTGGGTGCAAGCATAATCGGTATGGCGTCAGGCCTGACGATAAACCCATACGCGCGCCGGCGGGATATTCATCCAGATGCGCTCGGAGGCCTCGGCGGTAAAGCCGCCGAGCCGGCGCGGCAGCGGCGAGGCAACCGAATAGGTAAACTGCACGAACGGCGCGCCCGGCAGCATGAGGTCGAACGCATCGCGAATAAGCCGCAGCCGCATCCCGATCGGCTTGGTCACCAGCGGCAGGCCGGACACCACTGCGGCCGCGGGTTGCAGCAGCAAGGTCTCAAGCAGGCGGCGCATGCTGTAGGCATCGCCCTGCACCAAAGTCGCCTCGGGGTAGCGCGCGCGCAACAGGCGGCAGAACGTCGGATTGAATTCGACCAAAACCAGACGCGATGGGGCAACGCCGGCTTCAACCAGGGCCTCGGTGACCGGCCCGGTCCCCGGTCCCAATTCCACCACCGGCCCTTCGCTGTTCGGATCGACATAGCGCGCCATGGTGCGGGCGAGAATTTTGCCGGATGGCGTCACCGCACCGATCGATAACGGCCGTTCGATCCAGGAGCGGATGAAACGGACTTCATCGTCCAGCCGGATGCCGCGCTTGTTCTCGAACCGGCGGACTTGCAGTTCGATCTTCTTGCCGATGCCGTTGCGCTTGGTTTCAAACCGGCGGATCTGCCGTTCGATTTTGCGCTCGATGAGGGCTTTGCGAAGTTCGAAAAGGCGCAATTGCCGTTCGATCTTTTGTTCAAAGGTGCGCAGAGCAGGAAGCGACATGACCCCATCACGCGGCAAATCTATGCGGTTTTAGAACATCCGCCGCGTCAAGACCAGCGCCCGCAACCGGCTAAAGCCCGGCGTTCTAGTCCGAACCGCCGCTCAGGCCGTCCAAGAACTCTTTGACCTTGCCGAAGAATCCCGATGATTCGGGTTGCGTCTCCGTCGACGACAGGCGGTCGAATTCGGCCAACAGCTCGCGCTGCTTCTTGGTCAGCTTTTGCGGGGTTTCGACCACCACCTGCACATACATGTCACCGCTTTGCCGCGCCCGCAGCACCGGCATGCCCTTGCCTTGCAAGCGGAAGCGCCGCCCGGTCTGCACGCCTTCGGGCACTTTCACCCGCGTCTTGCCGCCGTCGATGGTCGGGACTTCAAAGTCACCGCCGAGGGCCGCGGTGACCAGCGACACCGGCACGCGGCAATGCAGATCGGCGCCGTCGCGCTGGAAGAACGGATGCGAGCTGAGCGACAGGAAAATGTAGAGGTCGCCGGCCGGACCGCCGCGCACGCCGGCTTCGCCTTCGCCGGCGAGGCGGATGCGGGTGCCATCCTCGACGCCGGGCGGAATGTTGACCGACAGAGTGCGCTCGCGCGTGACCCGGCCCGCGCCTGCGCACGAACCGCACGGGCTGTCGATCACCTGACCGCGGCCTAGGCAGCTCGGGCAGGTCCGTTCCAGCGTGAAAAACCCTTGGGCATGGCGCACCTTCCCCTGGCCGGCGCACATCGGACAGATCTTCGGCTTGGTGCCGGCCTTTGCGCCTGAGCCGGAGCAGGCCTCGCAGATGACCGAGGTCGGGATGCGAATTTGCGCGGCCTTGCCGGCAAAGGCTTCGAGCAGCGAGATTTCCATGTTGTAGCGCAAATCCGCACCGCGCTCGCGTCCGGAGCCGCGGCCCCCCCGACGTCCGCCCATGCCGAACAGGTCGTCGAAAATATCGGAGAAGGTCGTGGCGAAGTCGGCGCCGAAACCATGCGCCGCGCCCATGCCGTTGCCGTGCTCAAACGCCGCGTGCCCGAACCGGTCATAAGCGGCGCGCTTATCGCGGTCCTTTAGAACCTCGTAAGCTTCGTTGATTTCCTTGAAGCGATGCTCGGCGGCGGCATCGCCGGGATTGCGATCCGGATGGCAGACCATGGCCTCTTTGCGGAACGCGGTCTTGATATCGCCGTCGCTGGCGGTGCGTTCGATTGAAAGAGACTCGTAATAGCAGCGCTTGGTCATCAAGCCACCTTATGATGTCCAAACATTCCCGGTCTACGTACGCGATCCGAAAAACATGCACCCCCGGACGTTAAACGGGGGTGCAGTTTTGATCCGTTGCAGGAGCATCGAGCGCCTCGCCGAAATCAGGCCGATTTCTTGTTCTTCTTGTCCTCGTCAACTTCCGTGAACTCGGCGTCGACCACATCGTCCTTCTTGGCTTCGCCGGTAGCCGCGTCGCCGCCACCGGGCGGCTGTTCGGCGGACTGCTTGTACACGGCTTCGCCGAGCTTCATCGAAGCTTGCGCCAGCGCATTGGTCTTGGCCGCGATCACCTCGGCGTCGGTGCCCTTCAAGGCTTCCTTGAGGTCAGCCATGGCGTTTTCGATCGCGCGCCGGTCGGCTTCGCCGATCTTGGCACCGTGCTCGGCCAAGGTCTTTTCGGTCGAATGCACGAGCGCCTCGGCGTGGTTCTTGGCCTCGACTTGCGCTTTGCGCTTCTTGTCGTCTTCGGCATGCGCCTCGGCGTCCTTCACCATCTTATCGATGTCGGTCTCGGAGAGGCCGCCGGACGCCTGGATGCGGATTTGCTGCTCTTTGCCGGTACCCTTGTCCTTGGCTTGGACATTGACGATGCCGTTGGCGTCGATGTCGAAGGTGACCTCGATCTGCGGCACGCCACGCGGCGCCGCCGGAAGACCGATGAGATCGAACTGGCCGAGCATCTTGTTATCGGCGGCCATCTCGCGCTCGCCCTGGAACACGCGGATGGTCACCGCGGTCTGCCCGTCCTCGGCGGTGGAGAACACCTGACTCTTTTTGGTCGGGATGGTGGTGTTGCGATCGATCAGCCGCGTGAAAACGCCGCCCAAAGTCTCGATGCCGAGCGACAACGGGGTGACGTCGAGCAACAACACGTCCTTGACGTCGCCTTGCAACACGCCGGCCTGGATCGCCGCGCCGACCGCGACCACTTCGTCGGGATTGACGCCCTTGTGCGGCTCCTTGCCGAACAATTGCTTGACGACCTCTTGCACCTTCGGCATGCGCGTCATGCCGCCGACCAGAACCACTTCGTTGATCTCGGCCGCGCTCAAGCCGGCATCTTTGAGCGCCTGCTTGCATGGCTCGATCGTTTTCTGCACGAGGTCGTCGACCAGCGCCTCGAATTTGGCGCGGGTGAGCTTCATGGTCAGATGCTTCGGTCCGGCGGCGTCGGCGGTGATGAACGGCAGATTGATCTCGGTCTGTGTCGTCGACGACAGCTCGATCTTGGCCTTCTCCGCCGACTCCTTGAGCCGCTGCAGCGCGAGCTTGTCGCGGCGCAGGTCGATGCCCTGTTCCTTCTGGAACTCGTCGGCCAGATAATTGACCAGCCGCATGTCGAAATCCTCGCCACCGAGGAAGGTGTCGCCGTTGGTCGACTTCACCTCGAACACGCCGTCGCCGATTTCAAGAATCGAAATATCGAACGTGCCGCCGCCAAGGTCATACACCGCGATGGTGCCGGTCTTGGTTTTGTCGAGACCGTAAGCGAGCGCGGCTGCGGTCGGCTCGTTGATGATGCGCAAGACTTCCAGACCGGCGATCTTGCCGGCGTCCTTGGTGGCTTGGCGCTGCGCGTCGTTGAAATAGGCTGGAACGGTGATGACCGCCTGCTCGATCTTGGAGCCGAGATTGGCTTCCGCCGTTTCCTTCATTTTCTGCAAGATGAACGCCGAAATCTGCGACGGCGAATAGGTTTTGCCCTCGATCTCGACCCAGGCGTCGCCGTTCGAGGCGCGCACAATCTTGTAGGGGACGAGTTTCTTGTCTTTCTCCACCATCGGGTCGTCGTAGCGCCGGCCGATCAGGCGCTTGACCGCGAAAATGGTGCGTTCGGGATTGGTGACGGCCTGGCGCTTGGCCGGCTGGCCTACCAATCGCTCGCCCTCATCGGTAAATGCGACAATGGATGGTGTCGTGCGCATCCCCTCGGCATTTTCGATGACCTTCGGCGCCTTGCCGTCCATGACGGCGACGCACGAATTCGTGGTCCCGAGATCGATACCGATGACCTTGGCCATGGTGTTAATCCTCTCCTTTGCGGCAGGTCGGGCAGGCCCAATCAGGCGCCCTCAGTCCGACCCCCTACGTAATCCAATTATCGCCCGGCTCCCAAGCGATTTCCCTTGGCTCATATAGGAGGGCGCGACTAAGCCGCAAGGCAAGATTGCCGAAGCGCAAGCGCCGTTGACGGTTAAAACTAACAGATGGATGAAGGCTAAAACGATGCGCCGGCCGTCGCCAGTCGAAGGGTTACGCCTCCACCCCGGTTACCTCGACCACGACCGGCAGACGCAACTGCTCGTCGCCTTGCGCGGGGTCTTCGTACAGGCGCCGCTGTTCACGCCGCGCATGCCCAAATCGGGCCGGCCGTTTACAGTTCGGATGTCGAATTGCGGACCGCTCGGCTGGGTTTCCGACCAAAACGGCTACCGATATCAGCCGCTCCATCCCGAAACCGCCCGGCCCTGGCCGCCGATGCCGCCAACGTTGCTCGACATATGGCGTGAGCTTGCCGGCTATTCCGATCCACCGGAAGCCTGCCTCGTCAATTTCTACGCCGCGGGCGCCAAAATGGGCCTGCATCAGGATCGTGACGAGGCAGATTTCGACGCGCCGGTGGTCTCGATTTCGCTCGGCGATGCCTGCCTGTTTCGCGTCGGCGGCCACAACCGCAGCGCACCCACGCAAGCCTTCCGCCTGAGTTCGGGCGACGCCGTCATTCTTGGCGGCCAAGCACGGCTCGCCTTCCACGGCGTCGACCGGATTTACCCGGGCACATCGCGCTTGCTACCGGAAGGCGGACGGATCAATCTAACGCTGCGACGGGTCACGCGCGGTGCCTCCGCCCGGTCCGGCCAGCGCTCCGCCGCAGAGGCTCCCGATGTCAAGCAACAGCAGATTTAGCTCTCGGGCAGCAGCCGCGGTCTGGGCGACGCTCTTGGCCACGGTCTTGGCCACGGTCTTGGCCGCAATCATCGCGGCGGCGCCGGCGCGCGCGGCGGATGCGATATTTCCGACCGGTTCGCGCCTCGGCCTTGCTCCGCCGGCCGGAATGGTGGCAAGCGAAACATTCGATGGCTTTGCGGATCCAGGCAAGGACGCCGCTATCCTCATCGCCGTGCTTCCACCGGCAGCCTACGGCCAAATCGAGAAGACGCTCGATCCCGACACGTTAAAGAAGCAGGGCGTCACGCTCGAGAAACGCGAGCCGATGCAGTTCAGCTTCGGCAAAGGCTTCCTGTTGACCGCCCGGCAAAACGTGGACAAGACGCGCTACCGCAAGTGGCTTTTGGTGGCCGCAGCCAGCGACTTCACCGCGCTCATCACCGCGCAAGTCCCGGAGCAGGACAAAGCCTATCCTGATCCCGCCATGCGCGCGGCGCTGGCGTCACTATCGGTACGTGCGCAAGTTCCCGAAACGGAAGAGCTGAGCCTCTTGCCATTCACCGTCGGCGATCTTGCCGGGTTTCACGTTGACGGCGTGCTGCGCGGCCGCGGCCTCATGTTAAGCGATCGGCCGAACACCGCCGATTCCGGCAAGCCTGCGGCGGAATCCGACAGCGAGGCGCGTTTGCTGATCGCCGCCACACCTGGCGGCCCGCAGGAGCCGGACGACCGCGCCAATTTCGCCAAGCTGTCGTTCAGCGAGATCGGCGGACTGCGCGACATTCAGATCACGGTATCGGAGCCTTTGCGCATCGGCGGCCAGTCCGGATTCCAGACCATGGCGGATGCCAAGGATGCGCGCTCAGGCACCAACGTGCGGGTGGTGCAGTGGCTGCGCTTTGGCGCCGGCGGCTATCTGCAGATAGTGGGCATTGCAAGCGCCGACGGCTGGACGACCACGCTGGCGCGGTTGCGCGCGGTGCGCGACAGCATCGACAGCAAATAAATTTCAAATTGCCGATGAAATCCGGGCACAGATCGTCGGCCTAGAGCATGATCCGGAAAAGTGGATGCCGGTTTTCCGAACAGATCATGCTCCAACGAATAATCTAGTGTGGCGGATTTGAAGTTCCTCCTATCGTCGCGGCAAGCATTGAGAGGAACTTCAAATCCAAAGCCACACTAGAATTTTATAATTGCCAGTGTCCCTTTGATTCCGAAGTTCGCATCGAGACAAGCGGCACGGATAGGCGAACTTCGGAATCGGGACGCTGGACCCTGATCCGATTCAACTTGATCGGATCACGGCCTAGTGGAGCGGATTTGACATTCGCTACCCACTCGGCGGCGAACGCATGAAGCGAATGTCAAATCCGAAGCTCCACTAAGCCTTATATTTGCTAGTGGTCCTTTTGATTCTAACATTCGCACGAGAGGATGCCGGAACACG